>NZ_CP022706.1:1110000-1135000 GCF_003491305.1 Methanobacterium sp. BAmetb5 | reverse complement strand
GTTGTGGGCTTCTTGGCATTCATCCGCTGGGAACTCCGGGCTAAAAGCCCGGTATTTAATATAAGATTGTTTAAAAACACTGCATTTACTTTTTCCAGTCTGGCTGCTCTCATTAACTACAGTGCCACCTTTGCCGTTACCTTACTCTTAAGCTACTACCTCCAGTACATCAAGGGACTGGAACCACAGACCGCAGGCATAATACTGGTGGCTCAGCCCATAATTATGGCTATAACTGCCCCTATTGCTGGTAGAATGTCTGATCGTATTGAGGCACGTCTTATAGCCACCGCGGGAATGGCTACAGTAACTATTGCTCTGTTTACCATGACCTTCATTGACTCCACCACCCCGATCACCAACATAATCCTGGGATTGGCGGTGCTGGGACTGGGATTCGGACTATTCTCCTCACCCAACACCAACGTGATAATGGGCGCTGTGCAAAGAAAATTCTACGGAGTGGCCTCCGCCACAGTGAGCACCATGCGCCTTATAGGCCAGACCCTGAGTATTGGAATAGCCACCCTGGTCTTTTCCCTGTTAATCGGAAGGGTGCAGATAACTCCTGACCAGTTCCCTGCACTCCTGGAGAGTATACAACTATGTTTCATAGTGTTCACTGCACTTTGTTTCATTGGAGTATTTGTCTCCTGGTGGCGGGGTGAAAGAAAAGATGTGGAATGATTTAATAATGGTTAAATCAATTCTCTTTAATTTAAACTAAATTCAACTAGACCCAATTATTTACTTCTATTTTTTTTGATAGAATCCTTGAATTTATTATTTTTAAAGGTTCTTACTATAATTTTAATTACTGAATAACTTAATTCTCTTTATGGAAACTAATTATCCTAAACTGGCTCTAACTTCATTCCTATCAGGGATTTGTCTTTTCATTATCAATGCCATAGATGTTTATTTAGGATATTATCAAACTCATGGAAAAGGATTCCAAATTGTAGGTATAATTTTAATGATTGTGGGTATGGTAT
Organism: Methanobacterium sp. BAmetb5; assembly: GCF_003491305.1. Lineage (NCBI taxonomy): Archaea > Methanobacteriati > Methanobacteriota > Methanobacteria > Methanobacteriales > Methanobacteriaceae > Methanobacterium > Methanobacterium sp. BAmetb5. The sequence goes on along the minus strand of NZ_CP022706.1, from coordinate 1,134,005 downwards.
TTGGATTAAATCTCGTTCAACTAAAGAAGAATGTTAAGTTATTTTTAGTACTGAAATTTGGGTTGAGATGTAATTCCAGACATAATCCCTTTCTTCTCTAAACCAATTCCTCTAAAACGATTCAGAAATTCATAGTTTCCGTAAATAACTAATTTGTAAGAGTTAAAGGGAAATAAAGAAAAATTAGTGAACATATTTTAAGTGATCCCATAATTGATTTATGTTGGAGGTCATTATCTGTTCTAAAGGTATGGTGGGCATTACTACCCACATCATAATTGTTCCAATCATAACACTCTGGGTCATCAGTGCGAGTTCAGTGGGGTCAGCATCGTTCCTTATTACTCCCTGGGATATGCCTTCCGCAATGATTTCCTTGTTGAATTCAAGTAGATTATAATAAAATTTCATGTAATGTTCCTTAATTATGTTGTATTTGTGGACGCCTTCTATTAATAATATGTGTAACACTCTGTAATCAATGCCGGTGGAGTTTTCCATAATTTCCGTCTGTTTACTGGTGTTTAAATCAGCCCCCACCAGGGTCAGCACCACTCTTTTCAATTTTTCCTGTGGATCCCCCTGGAAGTTTTTTATCTGTTCTATGGTTGAATTAAAATAGTTAAATATATATTTTTCAATAACTGCGACCATTAAGGAATCTTTACTATCGAAATGGTAATAAAAGCCGCCAGTGGTAATATCTGATGCTTTTATAACTTCATTTAAGGAAACACTCGCAAATCCTTTTTCCAGAAAGAGATTGAAGGCGGTTTGGAGAATCCTAGATTTTGTATCCATAGATCATCATCTATGTTTTTTTAGTTCTTCCTATAAGATCATTTGGACCTAACTATAATAATTAATCGTTACAAACAGAACAATCGCTAGTTTTTTAGGGGGATAAGTCCTATGGTTATACTATACAACCCAGAATAATTACTGGGAAAGATATGGCAAAAAGTACAGATTAACTTAAACGTAATAGGAGGGATTAAATGGAAAATTACTGTGATTTAAAGGGGAAAGTGGCCGTGGTGACCGGTGCTTCCGGTGGTCTGGGAGCAGATGCAGCAAGGGCATACGCCCAACAAGGTGCAGATGTAGCACTTCTGGCCCGGAGAAAAGAAAGATTGGAGGCCCTGGCTGAGGAAATCCGATCAACCGGACGAAGGGCCCTGGCAGTGCAGTGTGATGTGGCCCATGAGGAAAGCGTGGAAAAAGCCATTGAAGAAGTGATTGGTTACTTTGGAAAGATAGATATCCTCCTGAACAATGCCGGAGTGGCAATTCGGGGTGGAGTGTGTGATTTATGTGTGGAAGATTGGGATATGGGAATGGATGTAAATGTTAAAGGAATTTTCCTGGTCTCCAAACACGTTATCCCCCACATGATTGAAAATAAGTACGGGAAAATCGTGAACACCAGTTCCATCAACTCCATTGCTGGAGACAAGGATGACATGTTCATACGCCACGTTTACAATGCATCAAAAGCAGCGGTTCGTGGACTGACCATGGGAATGGCCTGCTCCTACGGAAAATACGGAATAACCGTAAATGCAGTTGGTCCCGGTCTTTTTGAATCGGAAATGACCGCCGACACTCTCTTTAAATCTGATGACTTCCTAAAAGCGTACAGCAGGATCGTACCCCTCAACCGCCCTGCCCGGAAAGGAGAACTAAACGGAGCAATCCTATTCCTCTCATCGGATGCCTCCTCCTATATAACCGGACAGACCATTTTTGTAGACGGTGGATTCTCCATAGTCTGAGAGTAACAAATGGAGTTAGTCTATTTAATTTTTTAAATCTATTTTTTAAACTTTAAATTCTTATTTTTTTACCTGAAGATAGAATTATTTAATTGATTAAGTATACAAATCACATATTTTTATTTTTAAATGAATTAACATAATCATATAGTCAGAATGGAGGATTCAATAGTTTTTAGTTAATTAAATAATAATTTACCCTGGAATTCTTCAAGAAAAACTGTTAGTTATGAAAGATAGGTAACAAAACTTCAAAAAAAATATTTACCCTTAAATTTAATCTTATGTATAGTCAATGGGGGATTATACATTAAAAGTATCAGAGAAATTGCTGAAATACTGAGTTCGGACATATCTCAAAGGAAATTAGGAAATCCTTTCTTCAATGAAAAGAATTACAAGTCCTATCCTTTAGATGAAAAGAATTTCCATGAAATAAAAGCTTCAAAAAACCAAAAGAAACTTGCTTTTATTGACGGTGGAAACCAAGAATTACTCCCTGCTCCAGAATATTCTGTTCAATTAAATCGTGTTTATTTCAACATTTTCCGAAATAATGAGCGTATAGCTCCCAGATCTAATATTTCACAGCGTATTGAGTTTTTATCGTTCACTTCTTCCAAAATGGATGGTAAAAATATAGAATTCCAAACGAAAATAGCTGCTGAAGAGGATTTTCTAAAATATTTGCCAAATGAGAAAGATCTTAAAGCAAGCACTCATGATGAGGAAATAGAAACGGGTACACAGGCGGGAATGGAAAGAATGGCGTCAATGGCCCGGAGATTTTCAGAATGGACAATCGCAGAACATATGATCGATTCTGAGTTAGATTCTGGGGATATAATAATTAAAGATGGATCATTACAGACAAGTCATACTAATGAATACAAATATGTTGATAATGTATTTAAAAAAGCTTTAGAAAAAAAGGTAATCTTCGCAGGCCTGTCTAAAACTTGTAGATTAACAACTGACACTCAAATTTCCCTTGTTGATTCTATTCAAAGATTAGCTGAGGAATCTAATTTGTCTTATGATAAATGGTGTTATTATCCTGTAGCGAAGAGTAAAGAAGAAAATTCTAATCATCGTGCTCTAATAATGATAGTCAAGTTAAATAAACATGCTTATACTTCTTTCAGATTTGAAATATTAAAAGAACAAGCAGATAAAATGAATAAAGATGATATTTTAGAAGTTCTTTCATTGGTGGCTGACAATTCAAGAGATATAAGATTACCTGGATATCCTTATGGATTAATTGATGCTGACATGTGGGCTAGAGTTAAAAATGATGAGTTAGAAGGTTACAAAACTAAATTATATTCTGAACTTTCAAGAAAAGGGGTTTGGTCAAAAGTTAATCCTCTGATGAAAATTGTAGACACACATGAAAAATTGGATAATAAATAAAGAGAGGATAAAATGGATAAACGAGGTCAAATTGTTGGTGGTGGATTAAAAAACATTTTAATTAGGGAAAGAAGTGGCGACAAACTCGAGATTGGTGAATTATTAGTGGTTAATGATAATTTTGACCCCGAAGATTTGTATAACAACAGAAATTACACGATCCTCCAAATTAAAGATATAGAATATAAAAGCCAGATATCTCCGGCAATGCATGAATTACTCGCAGGTATGGAATTAGAAGGCCATAACCCTGATTTAGGATTTGTTGAACCTGAATTAGCTAATTATTCTGTGGCTGCGGCTAAACCAATGTTAGCCGTTCATCAAAAAAAAGATAAATACGAAACGAAGAGCCCTAAAAGATTACCAAATTTCTTTAATCCTCTCTTTTCTATTGAAACAGAAGATCTTAAATTTTTAAAACCTAAAAACACACAAAATTCATTATATTTGGGGAATGTTCGAAGCGGTTCAAATGTTCTAGAAGATTTAAATGTTTATATAAATGCTAAAGATGCTTTAACTCACCACATATTAATTCCAGCCACAACTGGGCGGGGGAAGAGTAATCTAGTAAAAGTGATGTTGTGCAGTCTTTTAAGTTCTAAAGATGCAGGTATATTAGTTTTAGATCCTCACGATGAGTATTATGGGCGGAATGATATTGGATTGAAAGATCATGAGGATAGTGATGATTTTTTAGAGTATTATTCAACTGATCCTCCTATTGGCCAATCTAAACTAATTATAAATATTAAATCAATTACTCCTAAACAGGTCAAAGGCTTAACTTACTTAACTCAAGCACAAAGTGAAGCAGTGTACCTCATCCACAATCGTTTTGGAGAAAACTGGATTTTTGAGACATTTAATACTCACCATATTGAGGGAGTTCATCCAAAAACTTTGCAAGTTTTGAAACGAAAATTAGAGAATATTCTTGGTATTTATGTTAAAAAAGATGAAGAGGGTGAGGTCAAATTAGGTTACAGAAGTAGCCTCTTTAAAGGTGGAGTTGTTGGTGAAAGTACTATTGACAACATAACTGAGTCTCTGGAACAAGGTAAGATCGTTATTATTGACAGCTCAAAATTGAATGACCCCGAAGAGTTATTAGTCGGAAGCATGATCTTAGAGAAATTATTTTACCAGTATAAAGAGTACAATACTGATGAATTGCGGAAAAAACCAGTTATTAGTGTTATAATTGAAGAAGCACCTCGTGTTTTAGGTAAAGAAGCTATGGAATCCCCTGGTGGAAATAATATATATGGTACTATAGCTAGGGAAGGACGTAAATTCCAGATTGGACTGATTGCTATTACTCAGTTGTCAAGCCTTATACCAAAAACCATTCTTGCGAATATGAACACTAAAATAATTTTGGGAAATGAAATGTCTGTAGAAAGACATGCAATAATTGAAAGTGCTGCTCAAGATCTATCTGAAGATAATCGCATCATTGCTAGTTTGGATAAAGGAGAAGCTATCGTAAGTAGTGTATTCACTAAATTTGCTATTCCAATCAAAATCCCCTATTTCAATGATTATATTAAAAAGTTCCAAACCGGAAATGAGGGTAAACAGGAAAAAGTACGTACACAGATTTCAGGCTGATAAAAATGTATAAATTTGCTCATTTAGCTGATGTTCATTTAGGGGCTCAAAAAACCCCTGAATTAAGAAAATTAGAATTTGAAACATTTGAATATATATTGAACACATGCGTTGAAGAGAATGTCGATTTTATAATAATAGCGGGGGATTTATTTCACTCAAATCTACCAGATTTAGGTGTAGTTAAAGATGCTGTGGGAAAACTAAAAGAAATCAATGAACTGGGAATTCCCATCTATGTGATATATGGGAGTCATGATTTCAGCCCAAATGCAACTTCTATAATTGATATTATTGCTGAAAGTGGTTTATTGAAAAAAATATTCTTACCTGAAATTTATGATGATGAAGAAACAGGTGAAGAGAAATTAGGGCTTAAATTCACGGTTGATCCCAAAACTAAAGCTAAATTAGTTGGTATTTCCGCTAAAAAACTCGGATTAGAAAGAGAGTATTTTGAAATGCTAGATAGAACTAGTTTAGAATCTGAAGAGGGATTTAAGATTTTTGTTTTCCACGCAGGACTGGATATTTTACCTAGGAAGTTACCTACTGACAGTCTTAAACTATCTTATCTTCCTCAAAGGTTTGACTATTATGCTGGTGGAGATGTTCATGAGGAACTTTACATAGCAGATTTCCCGGAATATGGTCCCATTGTTTATCCTGGTTCTCCTTTTGCAGGATATCCACGGGATATGGAAATGTCTGCTTGTAAAAAAAATAAAGGCAAAACTTTGAAAAGAGGTTTTTATATAGTCGAATTCGATGAAAAAGTCAAAAATATAAAGTTTTGTAAATCTAAAAAGGTCGAATACGAATGTTTACATTTCAATGCCAAGAATAAAACTTCAAATCAGCTTAATGATGAAATCATGAATAAAATCGAAGTAACAGACTTTAATGAAAAAATAGTGATTGTTAAAGTTCAAGGTACTTTGACAAGTGGAAAAACTTCAGATATTAATTTTAACGAAGTAAGGATGAAAATTAGGGATAAAGGAGCTATTCATGTGGGTATTTCTCATTTTTCATTCCGTTCTAAAGAATTTGAAGCAGTAACTTATAAAGGAGAAGAAGATTCTGAAATTGAAAGAAATTTGTTTAAAGATAACATTTCCAATGTTGACGTTTTAGATGATGATTTGAATGATGAAAATGGCGTTGATTTGGCTGTAAATTTGATGAATATTTTAAAAGAGAGTCAAAAAGTCAATGAAAAAAAAGCAAACTATTCCAACAGGATTTTAAAAGATTCTTTAAACATTTTAAATATTTAGGGTTATTAAATGATATTCAAATCACTCATTATCCGGAATATAAGAAGTTATGAACGGGCTAAGATAGAATTTCCATTGGGAATATCTCTCTTTGAGGGGGACATTGGTTCTGGGAAGTCTACAATTTTGATGGCTATTGAATTTGCATTATTTGGACTTGGAAATCAGAGAGGAGATTCTTTATTACGTAAAAATACTCTGAAAGGTTCTGTTATTTTAGAATTTGAAATTGAAGGAAAACATGGTAGAATCGAGAGAAGATTACTTAGAAAGAATACTGACTCTCCCGTAAAGCAGGATAAGGGAATACTGGTATTTGATGGTGCTAAATGGCAGTTATCTCCTTCTGAAATGAAAGAAAAAATTCTTGAAATCCTTGATTTTAAGGAAGATCCAAATCCTCGAGCAAATAGTTATATTTTCAGGTATGCAATTTACACTCCCCAAGAAGAGATGAAACAAATTATCACTCAAAAACCAGAATCAAGACTCCAAACTCTTAGGAAAGCTTTTGGTATTGAAGATTACATGGTTGCTGCAGATAATGCATATCTCATTTTGAGGTATTTAAAAAATAAAACTAGCTATTTGTCTGGTCAAACCAATGATCTTATAGAAAAAACCATAGAATTTGAAGAATTGCTGGCAAAAAAAGAAGAAAAAGAAGTTTTTCTACGTGAACTTTCTAACACTCAAGAAATCACGGAAAGAATGGTGAATGGGCAGAGGAAAGAAATTCTTGAGTTAAATGATTTGATTTCACAAACTAAAGAAATAAAAGCAGAAATTCCTCACCTGTTAAAGCAAATAGCAGATAAAAATCAATCTTTGGGTAGATATGACCAAGAAATAATAGAAGCTCAGGACGAAAACGAATCTAGATTTTTGCCAATTATTAATGAATTGGGTGAGAGGGCAAGGCCAACGAATAAAAATCAGGATGATTTGAACAAACAGATTAAGTTTGTTAAAGAGCTGCTTAAAAATCGTGAAGGTTTAACTGCTAATTTAAATTTACTCAATGGGGATAAACAGCAAATTGAAAGTGATCTTGGTGAAGATAAAAACAAAAATCTTGATGAATTACAATATGGGAAAGAAATTTTGATTTCTAGAATAAATAAACAGAATGATCTAATAAACCTTGATTTAGAGAATATAAAGTTGATTTCAGAGAAGAAATACAGATTGGAAGCTAAAAGGAATAATATTCTCGAAAAAATGGGAAATTTAGAAGAATTGGAAGGTTCATGCCCTATCTGTGGTACTTTATTAGATTTTGAGCACAAAAAAGACTTAAAAAATGAAATGGAAGATGAGATTAATAAAATCAATAATGAACTTAAATGTCTAAATGAGTCGTTATTAAAGACAAATGATGAAAGTAAGTCGAAAGAAAGGGAATTAGCTCGTCTTAAAAGTAAGTTAGAAGATTTAGAATCACTTATCAAAAAAATATCCAACTTATGTGCTTTAAATGACAGGATTGATTCTGTTAAAATAAATTTACACAAATTGAATGAGAAACTATCATTAACAGATGACTCAGTAGACTTTGAAAATATTGATGAGTACATGTATCGTCTTGAAAAAACTCTCGATGAATTAAAAGAGTTTGAAAGAAATAGGAAAATTCTTGACAATGCCAATTATCAATTCAAAAAGAATTTGGAAAGAATTGAAGAAAATAAACAGATGATACTGGTTTTCAAATCAGATATTCAGCGGTATGAAAATGATCTGGTAACTGCAAAAGAGAAATCTGATAATTTGGATGAGTTATTACAGAAAATGGATGAATTGAATTTGAATTATGATAAAATTAAAGAAGAATTTAGGAATATTAATGACGAATTAGCATCCACTAAAACTTTGATTGCGAGTATTAAAGAAAATATATTCAGATTATGTGAAGAAATCCAGAGAAAGGAAGAACTTAAAACTCAGTTAGATAGATTAAATGAGTATCAGTTATGGTTGAACGACTATTTCGTTCCAACGATTAGATTAATTGAAAATCATGTGATGAATAAACGATTTAATGAGTTTAATGATAACTTCCAAAAATGGTTCAATATGCTTATTGATGATGATACTAAAACTGCCAAATTGAACGACAAAGATTTTTCTCCAATTGTTCAACAGGATAGGTTTGAACAAGACATGAATTATTTGAGTGGTGGTGAGAAGACTAGTGTTGCACTTGCTTACCGTTTGGCTTTAAACAATGTTGTTAAAAATGTTTCAACTGGAATGAAATCTAATTTGTTGATATTGGATGAGCCAACAGATGGATTTAGCAAAGAACAACTCTACAAAATTCGAGAAATCCTAAACGAACTTGATTGCCCTCAAATTATATTAGTATCTCATGAAAGAGAGCTAGAGAGTTTTGCTGATAACCTTTTTAGTATTGAAAAGGTGGGTGGAATTTCTCAAGTATCTAAAATTAATTAAGATACCCTATTTAAGATTTCATTCATTTATTTTAATTTAATCCTTGAAGATGACCTGGATATTTGACTGAAATAAAGTCTATAACTGTGCTACATGCATTAATCAACACTTCTTCATTCAGCCCATCCGAACGAGGTTTTCCATGTGATAAATCTTGTATTAACTTAGGAATGTGTGCATTTTTTCTCAATTCAGGAGTTTCTGCTATATATTTATCAAGGTTTTTTTCTCGATTTTCAAATTTACATATTGTTTCCAATACATGTCTTATGGAATTGGGAGTAGTGTGTGATGGATTTCTCTCTTCTGAAACTAGCATAATATCTTTTAAATGGTTTTCATAGGGTAACATCAATTGTTCTTTCCATTTACTAATTCTATTATGGGTAAACATATATTTCTGACAAATAATCCTGTTACTCATTAATATATTCATGAAATCTAAATTATGTGTGAGTATTATAAATCTAAATCTTTTTAATTCAGGATCGAAATGTTGATTTAGTGTGTTTATACTTTGTGCAACAGCATAAACAAATCCATAATCCATACTGGAGATTGGATCGTCAATAACAAAAAATAGCTTTTTATAGTCTTCTTCTTTATCAATAATTGAGTGAACAGTAGCAAGGTAATAACAAAATGCAACAATTCCCTTTTCGCCGTCACTTAACACATTTGTTGCATTATGATACAAGTATTTGTCCTTAAACTTTATACAAAATTTATCTTCATCAAAGGTATATTTATCTCCAAAAAATAATTCTAAAAGCTCTTTCAAGGTTTCAACAACTTTTGTCCTTTTATTTATTATAGCTTCATTCTCTTTTTCTTCTATATACTTATCTTTTTCAGAAATTTTTTGATTTAACTCTTTTATTTTTTGTATATTGTCTTTTTGATCTTTTTTGAGAGATATAAATTTAGCATTACACATCCGCTTCCTTAATAAAAGTTTTTGATCTTTAATTTTGTTTTTAGTTTCATTAAGTGTGTTGATCTCATCAATTTGGATTTGTAAATCTGTTTTTAATTTTTCTAAAAATTTTTGGATGTTTTCTATATGGTAATTAAATTCAAAATTAGTACAAGTTATATCTTCTTTTTTTTCATTTAGCATTATCATTAGTTCATTTATCTCTTTAAGCACGTTTTCATTGTCACGGAATCTTTTTAATTCACCTTCTAGATATGGAAAATATTTTTTAATATCATTATATTGGGTGTTAATTTCATAAAATTCGTTGTATTGGGTTTCAATATCTGTTTTCAACCTTTCTAATCTTTGTTTGGCAGTTTCAATACTATTAATTATTTTAGCTTCCTTGTCATCAATATATCGAGTGTATAACTCAATAATTTCAAGCGCGTTTTTTTCTAATTTTTGTTTACAAAATGGACATTGTGAGTTATCAGAATGATATAAATTCAAACCTTCTTTAATAAAAGTTTGTTTAGATTGTAATTTTTTAACGAAACTTTCATTTAATTTAGATTTTTCAAAAGGAGTACATAAAATTGTTTTAATTTCGTTTAAAACGGCACTATTAATTGTATAGTTTGGTTTTTGCACGTTGTTTATTCCATCTGGCATTGATTCTAATTTTTGATACATTTCTTCAAGGGATTCAAAACTTTTGTCTTCTTGTTTTTCTATTCCTTTGTATAAATTGTTAAAATCAATTTCTTTGTAATTATTTGTAATTGGAGACACACCAAGACGTACTAAATCTTCTTTAACTTTTATGATGGCAATATTGGTTTTATCTTGTATTTTGTCCCGATTTTTGATGAATTTCTCTTTTTCTGATTTGTCTTTGGTCAAATCAATATTGGATTTGCCTAGAATATACCCTTTAATGTCATTATCGTTTGGGTTATAATTTTCTTTTTCCAAATTTTCGGCCACATACTCACTGTTGTACACATGAAAAATGTATCCTGTATCATTTCTTATGATTGGTTTAGAATTTTCGTTTAATTCAATTTCTAATTTTCTTAAGGGTTTTTCTGAGTCTTTTTCGTTTGTAATTTTAAATGTAAATTTGCCTTTTGATTGATCTGTTGTCAAAAGATTATTGGATGTATTATGATTATTTTGGGATACTAATCTGAAAGCACGGCTGAAAAATGTTTTGCCAACCCCATTATTCGCATATATCCCCATTTTAAGCGAACGTGTTTTATCATTACATCGTAAATTAGTAATAGGGCCGAAATTCTCAATTTCAAATTCTATATTTATTGGCTTTTCGTCTGTCATTTTTCAACCTTCATAGCACTTTTTGGGCTATATCAATTTTAATACTTATTAGCAATATTACGAATAGTTGATAATATATATAATATTTACTGAAAAATAATGAGTCTATTAAAAAAATGCATATTAAAGTGGAACAATCTATATTTATGAACTTTCTCACCTCCCAACAGAAAAGGGTCTTAAACGGCATTAAATACTTCCACGCAGAGTACCAGGGAGGAATCCCCTATAAAATTCTCAAACTCGACCTGGACATGAGTGAAGAGGATCTTAACCCTATTTTAGAACATTTGGAGAAAGAAAATTACATATCTCGCCGGGAGGGGTTCATCTACCTGGAAAAGGACAGGAAGAGTAAAGAAAATGAAAGAACCATTCACCCAGAAACACCATTAGGAGAATCTTCAAAAGAAACAGTTGAAGATAATGCCGGTGAGGTATCTTCAACGGAGAAAGGTAATGTTAACGAAACCATTGATACAGTGGAAGACGTTGATAATGCTCCAAAAGAGGCTATCCCTACCCCTACCAGTACAGAGGATGTTAACCCTTCCGATACTCCTGTTGAAGTTAATAACGAGAGTGAAATGGATTCTGTAACTGATGATGTTCCCCTGGAGGAAGAGGGTGCTAAGGGGGAGGAAGAGAGCGAAGAAACAGAGGAATTAAAAGATAAGTTCTCGGAAAAGGAACTGGAATCCATGGAAATAATCAAGAAACTGGTGGATGAATCGGGAAAAATATCCCGTACCCTGCTGGAGGGAAACCTCCTCTACGGAGAAATGGAACTGACTGATATCAGCATGTACAACCTCATAACCTCACTGGAAAACAAGGGAGTTTTAAGGAAGTTCACCCTTACCGATGGGGAGTACTATAAATTCACACCTTAAACTTCGTTATTGTTTTTTGGTTAATTTTAATCTTATTTCAGGTCCATTTATAAGGATTGAACTCTGATGGGGGAATGTACATCACCTCAGCGTAACCCTTCTTCAGGAGTTCCTGGTTGAGGTTCACTCCATCCACGTAGACCACAGCCAGGGTACGGTCGTATTTGTCCTTGTTTTTAGCATTATCAATGTCCAGTCCCACAGTTTTGCCCAGGCACATGGTCTTGACGTAGTCTTTGGCTTCCTGGTACCCTGATTCTCCCCTTTCCGGGGTGTTAACACCCACAAAACGCACTCTACCCACTCCCTCCACATCGATGGTGTCTCCGTCCACCACCTTGTAACAGTTACCACTCACCTCTGTCTGGGGGTTGGTGGAGCTACTGGTAGTGGTAGGAACGGCCGTGGTGCTGGAGTTGGTGGTGTTGCTGGCTGGTGAGGAGTAGTTCAGTGATGGGGAATCATCCTGGGTGCAACCAGAAACAGCCACTATCATGCTGCAGATTATAATTAAAACGTATTCCCAGCGCATTTTTATCATCCTGATGGTATTCTGTAGGAATTAATTTATTTATTAAATAATAAGAAGATTTTTTAGTATATAAAACTTTTTTCCATTGTTTCACAGAAATCCACATTACTAACCTACAATTGACTGGTAGCCACACGCGATGCAATTAAATGTGATAAAATCTAACCTTTATCCATGATACTGGTAACTGGAGGGGCAGGATACATTGGCTCCCATGCCAATAAGGAACTAACCAGAGCAGGATACGAAACCGTGGTACTGGACAACATGAGCTACGGACACCCGGACTTCCTGAAATGGGGAGTCTTTGAAGAAGTAGATCTGGGTGACCTGGAATCAATAAGGAACGTCTTCCGGAAGTACGAGATAGAGGCAGTGATGCACTTTGCAGCATTCACCTATGTGGGAGAATCAGTGGAAGACCCCCAGAAGTACTACCTCAACAACCTCCGCAACACCCTGAACCTTCTTCAGGTGATGAACGAGTTTGAAGTAAGGAAACTGGTGTTCTCCTCGACCTGTGCCACCTACGGCAACCCCCAGAAAATACCCTTAACCGAAGATCATCCTCAGAACCCTATAAATCCCTACGGCCAGGGAAAGTTAATGGTAGAAAAAGTGTTAAAGGATTACAGCTCCGCTTATGGCCTTCGCTATGTTTCCCTGCGTTACTTCAACGCTGCTGGGGCAGATCCAGAAGGTGAAGTGGGGGAAAGGCACGACCCGGAAACCCACCTGATCCCGTTAATACTGGACGCAGCAATGGGTAAACGAGAGGATATAAAGATATTCGGAACAGACTACCCCACACCGGACGGGACCTGCATCCGGGATTACATACACGTCACTGATCTGGCTGATGCCCATATAAAAGCCCTTAAATATTTAGATGCAGGGGGAGAAAGTGAAGTTTTCAACCTGGGAAATGGTAACGGTTTTTCAGTAAGGGAAGTTATTGAAGAGGCCCGGAAAGTCACGGGTAAAGAGATAAAGGCCACTGAAACCGAGAGACGACCGGGTGATCCGCCCGTACTGGTGGGAAGTTCCGAAAAGGCCCGTAAAATCCTGAAATGGCAACTAGAATACGATGATCTAACTAAAATTATCAGTACGGCCTGGGAGTGGCATAAAAAGGATAATTAATTAAGTATTTTGGGATTTATTTTATTTAATTAACTATTTTTTCGTTCATTATTGTTGTTTAATAGAATAACACTTTTTTTTATTTCATTTTTTAGGATTAGTCGTTAAAATTATATAAAAAAGGCTTAATTTTAATTAAATTAAAAATTAAGCATTAATTATTCTTTAATACTAATTTAAATAATTATTAAACATTTAATTAGAATTTATATTTTTTTATGTTCTTAAATACTGATGTTTTGTATATGTTAATATGAATAGAAAGTATTAAATATAAGTTTTAGCCCAATATCTGTGGTTATGTTATTATCAAATAGTAGTAATTTGATCGGTATTAATAAGATAACTTCTGGCGATATTATAGGTGGATCAATTGATCTTGCCCATGGAATTGCAGGAATAAGTTTTGTTGTAGGTCACGCCACATATACTTGTTGGCCTGAAGGAGTTCCACCTAAATAAATTTTATTAATCAGGTGAGTTCATGGGATTATTTGATAGTTTCAAAAAGAGTTCAGCTAATGCTAATGGTATTAAACTTGCTAATCTTGGTAAATATCAAGAAGCATTGGAATGTTTCGACAAAGCTATAAAGTTGTCTCCAAACCGATCTGAAACATGGTACAATAAAGGTTCTGCCCTTTTGAAACTTGGAAGGTATCAAGAAGCTTTAGAATGCTACGATAAATCTTTAGAATTAAACTCAAAAGATCCAATGAATTGGTTTAAGAAAGGTATGACTTTAGGAAATCTCAAAAAACAAAAAGAAGCATTAAAATGCTATAATGAATCTTTAAAATTGGATCAAGGAAATTATAAAGTGTGGTATAATAAAGGAGTAACCCTTGAAATACTTGGAAGGTATCAAGAAGCTTTAGAATGTTTCAAGGAGGCTTCAAAAATAAACCCAAAAGATTCCAAAGCATGGTACAACTATGGTTTCATTTTAGAAAAAAGGTTTGGAAGGGATAAAGAAGCTTTAGAATGCTACAACAAAGTTTTAGAGTTAGACAAAAATGATTATATTGCATGGTATAACAAAGGAAATATTCTAAAAGAGTTTGGTAAATACCAAAAAGCTTTGGATTGTTTTGATGAGGTATTAAAGTTAAATCCGAAATTTACAGGGGGTTGGGGAGATAAAGGACTTGTTTTAAATGAACTTAAAAGAAATAAAGAAGCCTTAACATGTTTTAATAGGGTTATATTGTTAGATCCAGATGATGCAAGAGGTTATTATTCCAAAGGAATTACAATCATGCAAATGGGTGTAGATCAAGAAGCCCTGGAATGCTTTGAAAAGGCTTTAGAGTTAAATCCTAATTTTGAACAGGCTAAAAAAGCTAAAGAAGAAATTTTAGCTTCTAAATCCTAACTAATTTATTGCTTACCTAGGCTCTTATCCCGGAAGATTAATTATATGAAACAGGTAAGAAATGGATTTTCAAGTGTAGGTAATCTTAGAAAGGAATTCATTGCTTAGAATTCCTCCTAAGGTGAAATATTTATTTTATAATATTCCTCAAATACTCCCGAAGTTCACCATTGACATCCGGGTCCTGCAGTGCAATCTCCAGGGAGCTTTTCAGCCATTCCACGTTGTTCCCAATGTCGTAGATTTTCCCATCGAATATGTGGCCGTAGATTTCATTTAACTGCCTCATGGCATCGGTTAACTGTATCTCTCCACCCACACCAGGTTCCACATTCTCTATGTGGTCAAATATCTCACAGTCCAGCACATACCGGCCGGTGATGGCCAGGTCAGATGGTGCTTCTTCTGGGCGAGGCTTTTCCACCATGTCTTCAATACGGTAAACAGAGTCTTCAACCTGCTGCCCTTTGATTATCCCGTAACGTTCAATCTTATCCTTGGGCACTCTTTCAATGGCAATGGCCGAGGCATTATATTTTTCATAGACATCCAGTAATTGTCGGGTGCAGGGAACCTGTGACTGGCTTATAGTGTCCCCTAAAAGCACGGCAAAGGGCTGGCCATCGATATGTTTCTTGGCGCAGAGTATGGCATCTCCCAGTCCCTTCTGCTTTTTTTGACGGACGTAATAAATATCTGCCATCTCGGATATGGCCTCTACTTCCACCAGGTAATCCATTTTCCCACAGTTACGGAGGGAGTACTCCAGTTCAAAGGAACGGTCAAAGTGGTCCTCAATGGATCTTTTTCCCTTACCGGTGATAATCAATATATCATCGATTCCCGAGGCTACTGCCTCTTCCACCACGTACTGTATGGTGGGTTTGTTGTAAACTGGTAACATTTCCTTAGGTTGGGCCTTGGTGGCCGGTAAAAACCGGGTTCCGAGTCCTGCAGCAGGTATAACCGCCTTCATAATCGTGCCTCCTTAATTCTAATTTCCAGTTCCCTGTATCTTTAGATATTCAGGGACGTGCTAAATGGGTAATAATTAAATCTGCAAGTTTTAGTCTAAAATTATTTCAATTTATTTCTAAAATAATCTTCATGCATTAAATATCTTTCATATTTTTGGACAGGGGTATTTGATAAATGGCTTATATGTTCCCCCCAGATTATCCATGGTAATGGTTAATAAGAGAGAGATATATAAAACTTTCCAAGAAGAATTCAACGGTGTATTTATGATTGACGGCGTAAAAGTAAAGAAGCTTAAAGTCATTCCTGATGAGCGGGGCTGGCTAATGGAAATATTAAGATGTGATGATGAAATTTACAAGGAATTTGGACAGGTCTACATGACCACCGCCTATCCCGGAGTGGTGAAGGCCTGGCATTTCCATAAAAAACAGACTGACAACTTCACCTGCGTTAACGGCATGATGAAGGTCGCCTTATATGACAGCAGAGAGGATTCTCCCACCTATGGTGAAGTAAACGAATTTTTCGTGGGAGACAAGAATCCGATGCTTATAAGCGTACCTCCACTGGTCTACCATGGGTTCAAAGCAGTGGGAACTGAAACCGCCTTCTTTGTGAGTGTGCCTACCTTACCGTTTAACTACGATGAACCCGATGAATACCGTCTTGATCCAGATACCGATGAAATCCCCTATGACTGGATACTGGATGAGAGTAAAAAACACGGATAAAGGTGATTTTTAATGAAGATAATGATTACCGGTGGTGCAGGATTCATTGGATCCAACTTCGTACACCACCTATGTGAGAATGAAGATTATGAGGTCCTGGTCCTGGACAAGTTAACCTATGCTGGCGACATGGAGAACCTGAAGGAAGTTCGTGACAAAATTGAATTCGTTAAAGGGGACATAGCCGACGAGGAACTGGTCTCCAAGATAATGAAAGACTGTGACATGGTGGTAAACTTCGCGGCCGAGACCCATGTGGACCGTTCCATTGAGGATCCCGGAGTATTCGTTAAAACCGATGTTATAGGGACTTACAACCTCCTGGAAAATGTCCGTAAGTACGATGTGGAACGTTACCTGCAGATATCCACCGACGAAGTCTACGGTAGCATAGAATCAGGGTCATTTACTGAAGAAAATAACCTGGACCCCTCCAGTCCCTACTCCGCCAGTAAAGCGGGTGGTGACCTTCTGGTAGGTGCTTACTGGAGGACCTACAACACCCCCATAATCATCACCCGGAGCAGTAACAACTTCGGGCCACGCCAGTACCCGGAAAAGTTGATACCTCTTTTCATCCTCAACGCAATGCAGGATAAATCCTTACCAATTTATGGGGATGGTAAAAACGTCCGGGACTGGATATACGTCATGGACAACTGTCAAGGAATAGAAACTGCTCTAACTAAGGGTAAACTGGGAGAAGTCTACAACATCGGTGGTGGAAACGAGAAAAACAATCTGGAAATAACCCACCTCATACTGGAACTGTTGGACAAACCAGAAAGTCTGATCACCTTCGTGGAAGACCGGCTGGGCCATGACCGGCGTTACTCTCTTGACTCTACCAAGACTATGAAATTAGGATGGAAGCCCCAGTTCTCATTTGAAGAGGCCTTAAAAGAAACAGTGGAATGGTATAAAGAGAACTATTCCCGTTACCTCTAAGATGTGCCTAACCAGCACACCTTAACTATTTTTTTTTTAAAATGATGTGGATGTCAGTTGTGGGGGCATGTTTTAAAGTTGTGGCCTTAGTTTAAAATTAGGGCTTATCTAACCAAAGGTCAGATTCAAGTCCTCTAAAATCTTATTAAACTCCTCCTCACCCATATCATATATTAAAATGGTCTTCTGCCGGCTTTTATGCCCGGCAACAATGTCCGTGGCGTGACCCGTCAATTTGGAGAACTCTTTCATTAGTTCCTTATTGGCTTTACCTTTAGTTGGCGGGGATTTAAGTTTCACTTCCAGGGTTTTCCTCCACTGGTTGTAGCCGGTTATCTGGAACTGGTCTGACTTAGGTGAAACTTCTATCATCACGTTTATTCCCTGGGGAGTGGTTTTAACTGCCTGCATAAATGAAAGCACCCTGCCGATCAACTGATTTATTTCTAATATTTCAATCTTTATCTTCTAATTACTTAAAACCCTTTAAAGTAATTCACAATAATGAAAAAACTCTGGTAATAATTAGGGGCTTTTTATTGTTCAGGTAAACTGTTTTAAGCATTTAAATAGGGTACCAATCAGTAACGGTAACCTTTAAATAGTGTAAGTAAGAGAAGATGGTATGCTTCACTCTCTTGTGTGAGAATTAGCACAGCAGGGGTGGTCGAGCGGTCAAAGGCGCTAGGTTGAGGGCCTAGTGGGTGAGTCCCTTCGCGGGTTCGAATCCCGTCCCCTGCACTTGTATGAACTTTTTTTTATCCATTAAATATTATTTTCAGACCTTAATTATTACTTTCAGGGGTTTTCCCTCCTGTAGATCCTTTACCAGGTCGGGGTTCAAATCCACGGCAGCTTTATCCGCTTGTATCATCAGGGTCCGGCTGCAAGTGTAACTACTTTTACGACAAACCATGTCGGTGGGGTGATCCAGAGTCAGTGCCGAGTGCCCATAACCGGTAATAACGTCTTTCGCATTTTCTGTTTCCAGGATCACCTGAATCTTCGTTTCTTCATTTTGGATGGCATCCTTCATCTCGCGGGGAATGTCTTTTAAGGAAACATTAGCCGATATTCCCACGATACAATCTGCTGCCAGTCCTATCTCGGTATCCTGGGTTACTTCGAAGGTGGTTTTGTGCTGGGAGGTTACGTTGTGATGTCCTCTGGCTTGAAAGGTATATTCCATTTAATTCACCGTTTAACTTTAGGGATGTGATGATCATTAATTTATGTTGGGGGTATATAGTTAAGAACATATGTAGGGGATACTAGGAACGATGGGGAACTAACTGGTTCAGGGTGTATTTACATGAAGATTACTTGTATAATAGATAACCGGGCGGGATTTAAATCAAATTTATATGCTGAGCATGGGTTTTCCTTACTGGTGGAACGGGATAACAAAACCTTTATGGTGGACACGGGAAAAACTCCCCTGGTAATGAGACAGAACCTGGATGTTTTGGGCATCACTACCGTGGAGGAAGTGCTCCTCAGTCACGGGCACAACGACCACACTGGTGGATTATCCGCCTTAATGGACAGTAAAATCAACAGTCAACCTAATGAAACCAAATTTTATATGCATCCTCAGGCCTTAGCTCCCAAATATGCAGTGGAGGATGATGAGAAACGTTACATTGGTTTCCCAGAAACAGTTGATCCGGAAACACTTAACCGGGAATGGGTCACCGAGAACACTTCCCTGGGTAAAGATACCTGGATCTTCAACCAGGTGGATTACCAGTGCGGTTTTGAACCCATACCCTCATATTTGAGGGTTGATGTGGATGGAAAACTCCTACTGGATAAATTTGAGGATGAACTGAACCTGGTGATAAAAACTGACGAGGGGCTGGTGTTGGTTTCCGGATGTGCCCATAAGGGCATAGTCAACATACTCTACTCTGCCAAGGAATACTTCCAGGACGAAATATACGCAGTTATCGGAGGTTCCCACCTCATGAATGCCCCTCCCCAGAGAATAGAAAAAACAGTGGAGGCCATCAAAAAACTGAACCCGGAAGTCATTGCCATGGGTCATTGCACGGGTTTTGAAGCATTATGTCGCTTTAAAGGAGAGTTTGGGGATAAATTCATCCCCCTGGCATCGGGTGTAGGGTTCCAGCTTTAAAATGACTTTGAGTGAATATTTATGGCCAAAAAAACCATACTGAAGGGTACTTATTGTATTTTAATAGACTTAAAGGTTGATCAATACATAAAAATTGGTAAAAAAGGGGAGATGCAGTTTAAAAGTGGTTCCTATGTTTATGTGGGTTCAGCACTGAACTCCCTGGGTGGGAGGATTAAAAGACACCTGCGCCCTACTAAAAAAATGCACTGGCATGTGGATTACCTCCTGGATAACCCTAACTCCAGGATAAGGGAAGTATTCTTCAGTGATGATGGTGTAAAACACGAATGTGAACTGGCAACCCAGATAGCAGAGGGTGGTGAAGGAATCCCTGGTTTTGGTTGTTCTGATTGCCGGTGCCTGTCCCATTTGTTCTATTTCTCTAGCCAGTCCCCGGCCACAGCAAACTGCCTATCGGGATTTGAAAAATTAAAATTAAGGGTTAAAACCCTGGAAGATCTGGATTGATCCGGGTTTTTATGGGGGGATGGATTTAATTAGATTTTTTATGGAATTTCCCTATTGAAATTCCCGGAAGAATGCATCGAATTCTTCAGCATCCATAGGCTGGGGAATTACGAAGTCATCGTTGTTTAAAATGGTTACAGAAAGTTCCCGGTACTTTTCAGCCTGTTCTGATTCTGGGAATTTTTCCATAACTGTTTTGGCATCAATTTCACTCTGCTGTACCAGTTCACTGCGGGGGATTACCCCTATAACCCTGGTTCCAATGTGGCGGGCGAACTCTTTCACGATCTCCACTTCCCGGTTGATACCACGGCAATTGCAGATAATACCTCCGAGATTGCCTTTGAGTTTTTTTATACCTTTAGAAATGTTGTTGGCGGCGTATAAAGCCATGTACTCCCCAGAAGTTACTATGTACACTTCATCGGCATAGTCTTCCCGGAGGGGTACGGCGAATCCTCCACAGACCACGTCACCCAGCACATCGTAGATAATGACATCCAGGTCCTGGTTTAAAACTTCCAGGTTCTCCAGTAGTTTCATGGCCACGATAACGCCCCTTCCAGCGCAGCCAACACCGGGTTCCGGGCCTCCGCTTTCCACGCACATCACACCACCGTATCCGGAGAAGAGAACGTCTTCTTCCTGTGCGCCTTTTTTTTCTTTTAATATGTCCAGTATGGTGGGGATTCTCTGCCCAACAAGGGTGCGGGTGGTGTCTGCTTTGGGGTCGCAGCCAATTACCAGGACCTTCCTATCCGGGGAGTAGGAAGCAGCCAGGTTGGAAACAATGGTTGATTTTCCAATGCCTCCCTTACCATATATTGCTATGTGCTTACCCTTACTCATCCCCTCACCATGGCTCCGATTATGTCGCCCCTGGTGACTATGCCCACCATTTCTCCGTTCTCGTCCACCACGGGCAGTCTTTTAATATCGTGGGTGTCCATAAGCTGGGCCGCATCGGCAATGTCCTTATCTGGACTTATGGTTACCAGTTTTTTGGTCATGATCTCCCCGATCAGGAGGGAAGCGGCTTTGTTCATGTCCTCGGCTATTTCATCCAGTTCGTACTTCATACGCACGGGTAGTTCGATTAAATCCAGGGGGGCGGGCAGTATCAGGTTTATGTGGGGGGAGTGAACTTCCAGGAGTCGCATGATATCACCTTCGCTGATGATTCCCACCAGTTTGCCCTCTTTACTCACCACTGGTGCTCCACTGATCTTGTTTTCACGTAGGCTTCCCGCCACGTCCACGATGCGATCGTCCACTTGGAATTTGATTACTTCTTTTTCCATGGCATCCTGAATTTTCATCCTATCAACTCCTTTCTGGAACATTCTCCCATTATTATAAGTCTTTTTGGGCTTTTACTTTCAGTATCTCCTTATTAGATATAACCTTATTGTGAGATAAAATTTTTCTATTTCTATCTTGGGTTGGGATCTTAACTACCTATTGATCACGGAGCTACCCGAATCCTAACCTTTATATAACAAATGATTCATTTAATTAATAGTTCAAAAAATTAACTATTCAATAATTTAATTAAATGTGGTGGATTGGGTGACAGATAAAGATACACAGATCAGGGACATGTTGGACGATCTTTTAATATACGTACCTATTTTTTACCAGAAAGTACGCACATCAAAGGATTTTAAGAATAAACAAACATCAGCTGCTTATTATCAGATCATGGGGCTGTTGATGCACCGGGGAAGTCTCCCCATATCGGTTATTGGGGAGTATCTCTACATTTCCCGACCTAACATGACGGCTCACATTGATAAACTGGTTTCTGACGGCATGGTGGAACGTAAAGGGGATAAAAAGGATCGTAGGATAACTTTAATCAGTATTACTCCCGAGGGTGAGGAGTTCATGAAAAAGGCACGGATTAAGGTGGAGGAAAACATGTTGAACAACTTATCTGGCTTAAATGGGGATGAAATGGAAGAACTCACCCGTTCAGTGAAAACCATTAAAAAGCTTTTGTTCAAGATACAGGGAGTAAAAAATGACTGATGTTGATTTTAAAAATGGTAATCCTAGTGCGGGGGGTAAATTAGCACCGGTAGAGGTTAAAGTGCTCATGACGGCTTTAATGGTCAGTCTACTGGTGGGTGCCCTGGATAACTCCATAATGAGCACGGCTATGCCTCAAGTCATCAGTAGCCTGGGAGGCATGGCTTACTATGTATGGCCCTTTACCATCTACATGCTGGCATCAACCATAGCTATAATCCTTTCAGGAAAGCTTTCAGATATGTATGGTAGGAAGCGCATCTTAGTATTAGGTATTGCACTATTTGTAGCTGCTTCTATTCTCTGTGGTTTTGCCGGGGACATGTTGCAACTCACCTTCTTCCGGGGACTGCAGGGGATGGGTGGGGGAATACTCATGACCATTCCCTTCATAGTGGTCGCCGAGATATTTCCCCCACGACAGCGAGGAAAATACGCGGGAATCCTCTCATCAGTATTCGGACTGGCCAACGTCCTGGGACCGGTTCTGGGAGGATTTATCACCGGTTTTGTGGGCTGGAGATGGGTGTTTTTCATCAACATACCAGTTGGTCTGACTGCTATCTACCTTCTCCTCTCGTACTTCCCCCACATGGAAGAGGTGTTAAAGGAACGAATAATTGATTACAAGGGAATAATCACGTTAATAGCATCATTAAGTTCCATGTTCCTGGCTTTGACCTTCATTGAAAACCCGAACATCCCCCGTTCTCTCCTGGTTGCCCTGTTCATTTTTGCAGGGGTCATGGTGGCCACATTCTTATACCAAGAAAAAAGAGCAAAAGAACCTATTTTACCCCTCCGCCTGTTTAAAAAATCAGTATTCAATGTTTCGGCGGTGGCCATGTTCCTTTCCAGTGCGGTGATGTTCTGTGGAATCATATATCTCCCTCTTTTCATTCAGGGAGTTCAAAAGTTAAGTCCAGAATACTCGGGGCTGCTTATCATCCCCATGCTTTTAAGTTTAACCTTTTCCTCCATCCTTGCCGGCCAGATAATTTCCCGAACCGGGACTTATAAAAAATTAGCCGTAATGGCCTTCATAATCATCACCGCCGGCATGTTTTTGCTATCTACCCTGGGAACAGGCAGCACTATCTGGGAACTGGTGATCTACGCCGCGGTGCTGGGGGCGGGTACCGGTATGACCTACCCCATATTCAACGTTGCTGTGCAGAATGCAGTTTCTCGTAGGGACATAGCAGTGGGAACAGCATCCATGCAGTTTTTCAGAAACATTGGAGCCACGGTTGCCCTGCCTATATTTGGAGTGATAGTAAATTTAACCATAAACCAGGACATCAACACGGCCAGTAACATTCCCCCGGATCTCATGAACCTGGCCATTCACAACGTGTACCTTTTCGGCCTCATTATAAGCATAATGGGATTGGTATCCTGTTTCTTCCTTAAAGATGTAGTTTTAAGCAATCGAATGGAAGAAAAAGATTCCTAGATAAGCAAAAAAAATTGAGAGACACGTAGGGAAAAAATCTTCATAAAAAAGTTCATTTCCTCTTTTTTTTATTTTAATAACTAAAATTTAAGATAGAAGGCAGGGGGTAGATCCCATTACATAGTGTATGGTGATAATCAGTTTAATTCAATTCAATTCAAATTTCCCTTTTAATCCGTTTGTAAACTAAATCGCCAGGTCTAACTCTATTTTTGAGTAGAATGCCCACATTTTGTCCTTTTTTTGCTTTAGATATATTCTTGTGGTGAATCTGGATGGATTTCACCTTCTGATTGATGGATCCCGTGGTAGGGCCCTGCACCATAATCTCATCTCCCACTTCTAGAGAGTTCCACAGTCTTATTTCTGCAGCATTCACTTGGGAATAATAATTAACCACCTCACCAATGTCTTTTTTGGTATGGGTGGCCTGGTTGTAACTACTGGTCTGGTGGGGTGTCTGGAAGTAGAATCCCGTGTCGAAACCACGATTGTAGAC
>NZ_CP022706.1:1097500-1105000 GCF_003491305.1 Methanobacterium sp. BAmetb5 | reverse complement strand
ATGCCGGAACAGTACTTTACCTGGACATTTTAATGCCTTTATTTTTGATCATATTACTGTTGGTACACCAAAAAACTCTGAAAAAGGATTCATCTTCATGATTTATCCTTTAATAGGGATTTATAAGATTAAATAGTATTACAAAGACCTTAAGGATAAGTGGGAAAGGATGGAACTGAGATATTCAGCAGGCCGGGTAATATCACCGGAGGTTCATAAAATAGGAATCCTGGCAGTGGGTTCCCACCTGGAAAACCACGGCGCAGCACTCCCTATAGATACTGACTCTAAAATAGCATCTTATCTAGCATTTGAGGCTTCAATCCGCACTGGAGCCAAATTTTTAGGGATACTTTATGGGGCCACAGAGTACGAATATGTGAAACATGGGATTCACCTCACTCCCCCGGCTCTGGTGGAAAAAGAACTCATTCCCACTCTAAGAAAGGCTAAAAATAATTTGAATTTAGAAGCAGTGGTCCTGGTTAATGGGCATGGTGGAAATGTACCCATTCAGGATTATCTGGATGATGTTCGGGGAAAACTGAACCTGGAAATAATATTCAACAACCGGATCGTGGAAATTGAGGGCCCTCATGCCGGGACTGGTGAACTTTCCATGGGGGTGTTCCTGGGAATGGCTGATGAATCCTGTCTGGTTGAGCACTGTAACTTTGAAGAATACCCTGAAGTGGGAATGGTGGGCCTTGACCAAGCACGCCAGGCCAATGAAGGTATAGATAGGGGAGCATGTGAGGTTCAGGAACAGGGAATTGATATCAACCGAAAGTTGGGAGAATCACTCCTGGAAACTGCTATTTTGGATATTGTTAAGGACGTGGAAACTTTGTTAAAATAACTTTTCCCGCCTTATTTTGTTATAAAAATTTTATAAAGGAAACTATTCCTTTTTTAAAGATTTAATTTAAAGTTCAGGACAAATTACCTTTTTTTACAGATAAAAATAATTATCTAACCATCCATTTGAGAAAAACAATTCATTAATTAATATCATATCCATCATACAATACTTATTGATGACTTTACTAAAGTGTAATAAACTAAAAAATTGAGGTGTGAATATGTTTTGTCCCAACTGTGGAACTGAAGTTAAAGGAAAATTTTGCCCAAACTGTGGTGAATCAATAGAAGTAGCCCCGGAAACTCTGGAAAGCCCGGAGATCAAACCAGCGGTCATCACCCCTGGTGCAGGCTCTTCAAGCAAATACTCAGTAGATGACTTCATCAGCCGAACCATGGAGAAACCAGGTTCTGGTGAAACATTCGAAATTGAAAACAACTACCTGCTGAACATAAACCTCAACGGTAAGGTATGGTCCAAAAAGGGAGCCATGGTAGCCTACACCGGGGATGTTAAATTCAAAAGGGAGGGAACCTTTGAACATGGCCTGGATAAATTTGTTAAAAAGGCAGTGACTGGGGAAACAAGTACTTTAATGAAAATGAAAGGACAGGGAAAAGTTTACCTGGCAGATCAGGGGAAAGAAGTTGTTGTTTTGAATCTGCAGAACGAGCGGATTTACGTCAATGGAAATGACCTTCTGGCATTTGAAGACCAGATTGACTGGGACATAACCATGATGAGCTCAGGAGTGGGAATGTCTGCCGGAGGTCTGTTCCAGGTAAAACTGGAAGGAACCGGTATGGTAGCTATAACCACTCACTTCACCCCTATCACCCTGGTGGTAACTCCGGATCAACCAGTGTACACGGATCCCAATGCCACTGTGGCTTGGTCCGGTGGTTTAACCCCCTCAGTCAAGGCGGATGTGGACTTCAAAACTTTACTGGGAAAGGATAGTGGTGAAACATTCCAGTTAAAGTTCCGGGGCCAGGGATTCGTAATTGTACAGCCTTTTGAAGAGATATAAAAAGGATATAATCTAATTTTACCGGAAAAAACCTTTTTTCCACCTTTTTTTATATTATATAAAATATGATAGTTAATTTTAAAAACAACCTTCATTTTTGGATTTATATTTAATTTGAGGTCGTTATACAAATTTTATCCCATGGATAATGATTATTTTCACCAGTGGGAATTAGAAGATAAGACTTATAATTAATAGGGGAAAAATAATATAAAAGGGGGCGAAAATGCAAAAATCTCATAAACCCATTAATCCCGGTTACAGTGCCCTTAAAATAGCCTTTATTTATTTTGTAATTAGTATAATCTGGATCATTGCTTCCGATCAATTGTTAAGCCTTACTGTGGGTAATCGTCAGTTATTCACCACACTGGCCATGTTTAAAGGAAGTTTGTTTGTGATTGTCACCGCTTTTTTGATTTACTTCCTGGTTTACAGGAATCTGGTTTCCATTAAACGTTCGGGAGAAGAGCTTACCAAAAGTGAAAAGAAGTTTCGCGAAATCTTCAACAAAGCCAACGATATGATATCGGTGAATAACATGGCTGCCGGTGGAATTGGGAGGTTCCTGGAAGTCAATGAAGTGATGAGTAAAAAGTTGGGCTATGATAGAGATGAACTCCGGAATATGAGTCCCGCGGACATAATATCCCCGGACATAAAAATCCCGGAAAATACTGGTGCAATACTCCTGGAAGAGGGACAAAGTACCTACGAGGTGGTGGTGTTAACCAAAGATGGCAAAGAGATACCGGTTGAAGTGAAAAGCCACATCATCAATTACGAAGGGCAAGATGTTTCTCTGTCAGTATCCCGTGACATAACCGATCGTAAAAGGGCAGAAGATAAGTTGAAATCCTCCCTGGAAGAAAAAACGGTTTTACTGCGGGAAGTTCATCACCGGGTTAACAACAACCTGCAGATCATATCCAGTCTGTTCAATCTCCAGTCCCACTACGTTGATGAGAACTCTATAGATGTTCTCCTGGTTAGTCAGAGCAGGGTTAGATCCATGGCCATGATATACGAGAAACTGTACCAATCACCGGATCTGACCCATCTAAACATTAAAGATTATGTGGAGAGTTTTGTATCCGATCTTTTCTCTTTGTACGGGGTGGAAACTGGAATTATCCAAACTAAAATTAAGGTTTCGGATATTGAAATGGGGATGGACACGGCCATACCTTTAGGGCTGATCATCAATGAACTGGTTACCAATTCTTTGAAACACGCATTTCCGGAGGGAACAAAAGGGAAAAAAATCCAGATAACTCTAAATAAAAATGATGAGCTATTTAAATTGAAAGTAGCAGATAACGGTGTGGGTATACCCGAAACTGAAAGAAAAACTCCTAAAACTCTTGGTTTGCAGCTGGTGAAGAGTCTGGTTAATCAGTTGAATGGAACCTTGACCATCACTGTAAAGAAGGGAACCATAGTGGAAGTGTTATTTAAAGAACTGAAGTACAAGGAACGGATTTGAACCAAGTGTTTTTAGAAAAAAATATCAAGGGATAAGGGATAGATTACTAACGGAGGGGTGTTTTATTTGACCAAGGTAATAAAAAATAAGGGTAAAATTGAAGCGTTTAATCCCAATAAAATTAAAGGGTCACTGCAAAAGGCCACAATTGATGCTGGTTACACTGTGGAAGAGAAAAAAGATATTATAAATCAGGTATTTGCTAATATAAACAAAAAAATTGACGCAGATGAGGAAATTAAGAGTGAAACCATAAAAATGTGCCTTTTAACCGAATTAGATAAATGCGAACCGTATATAGCCAAATCATGGCGTAACTTTGATAAAAAGTATAAATCAAGATAAAATTCTAATTTTTCCATTTATTATTATTCCTATAATTTTATGTATATTTGGTCGGAGGGATTTTATAACATGGTTGATCTTTACCCGCAGATATTCAAGAGAAAATCCATTAGAGATTATCATTTGGAACCTCTGGAAGAGGGCGTGTTACAGAATGTATTGGAACAGGTCAACAACCTGGAACCTTTATATGATGATATTAAGGTAGATTTAAAGATAGTCTCCTCAGATGATGTTAATCCCCGGATGATGAAAAAAGCACCCTATTACCTTGCTGTATTTTCAGAAAATAAAGAGGGATACAAGACCAACATTGGCTTCCTGCTCCAGCAGATGGATCTTTTCTTCTCAGCTCATGGGTTGGGCAGCTGCTGGCAGGGGATCCCCCAACCAAAAAAACGGGTTGTGGAAAGTTCAGACATTAAGTTCATTATTTTAATGGCCTTTGGAAAGCCAAAGGTTCAGTTACACCGAACCAGTAATCTTGAATTCAATAGGAAACCACTCCCTAAAATAAGCGACATTAAAAATGAAGGTTACATTGGGGCTTTGTTGGAAGCAGCCCGCCTGGCCCCCTCTGCTACAAACAGTCAGCCCTGGTTTTTTAAGGGTAATAATCATGTTATTCATGCTTATTCTTTCAAACCGAATATTTTAAGGGCCATAATGCTGAAGAAATATATCAAAATTGACATGGGTATTGCCCTTTACCATATTAAACTGGCAGCAGAACACCTTGGAAAAACAGTGCGCATTGTTTTTGATGATGTTGGCCACGAAAAAACCCCTAATAGGTACGAATATGTGGCCAGTGTGAAAATAAATTAGTTTGAAGATACTAGTTGAATGATTAATTAAATTGATAGTTTAATAGATAAAAGGGGGAATGAATTTAAAACCCGGGGTATGATTATTCCCAGAAAATATTCACTTCTTCAGCTATTTTTTGCCCCTGTTTACGTCCTGCTTTGGCAGCTTCGTTTCGAAACTCTGCATCCAGGGGGTTGGGCCCTTTAGCTTCCAGTGACTCTTCATCAGGGGTGATGACCTTAACCTGGGAACCAGATTCTTCCAGTTGTTTAACCTCTTCCTGGAAGGTGATACGGTGCATGGTGGGTCCCATTGCCGGTGCAACCATAGTGGGTTCAGCCACAATTATAAGCACCTTCTGGTAACCCTGGGCTACATCGGCATTGGTACCGGAACTCATACCCCCATCAATGTAGCGACGACCATTGATGGTGGTGGGAGGATAAACACCGGGAACAGCCGAACTGGCTGATACTGCAAGTAAAAGGGGAACACCAGAATCCTGACTAAATTTAATCCATTCACCAGTCTGGGCATCAACGGCATTGATAATAAGTTTCTTCTCCAGATTCCATTCATGAACAGGCAAGCGAGAAGCCATTATTTCCAACCTTTCTTCCTCACTCATGGTGGGAGCATTCAGTGCTGCTTCCCCAATACGTACCCTTGCTGTTTGAGAATCAGGAGAGCTCATAATGGCTGCAGCCATCATCTGACGGAATTCATGTCCATCAAAGTCCACTGGTCTTTCCTTGGTTTCAATGATTGGTTTGAGCTGTAAGTTGTAGAGTTCTTCCAGGCGGAGGCCACTGGTGATCTGGGCACCTACACTGGAACCAGCTGATGTCCCCACCACGAGATCCACATCAGTAACCTTCACCCCGCCTTCTTCAAGTCCCAGAAGGACACCTAATTCCCATGCTGTTCCGGTGATGCCTCCACCACTCAGAACTAGAGCTTTTAATGGTTTTTCATCCGTTTCATCCATGAATCCACCTCCAAGACATTACTTACCCCTCAGAATTTGTCCAGACACTGTTAAGTTCCGGAAGTTAATCTGCCATTTCCCCATATTTATTGGCAATTTCAGCAAAGGAGTGGGCTATGTAGTGCACCTGTTCCTGGCTGTAACCGTAGACACTGCACTTAAACCACTGGGTCTGTCCCCGTTTGATACCCACGATGTTGCGCTGTTTAAGTTCTTCATATAAATAAAAACCTTTACGTTGATGTTTAGCTGCGATTCTGTGGAAAAATGGTGTTTCGAATCGTACCAGATCATGTTCAGTTGGTCGCACTCCGATCTGACGCACTCCGCTGATTTTTTCCATTTCAGAAACAAAGTAACGGCTTTTTTCGACTTCAACATCCCAATGCTTCACCCGGTTAATGATATGGGGCAGAGAAGCCATTAAAGTTGCAATGGGAGCCCCGCGACTGGTACACCCCAGCATTTCCAGTTCCTTCACCTGATGCAGGGAGGATCGTTTCAGGACCAGATCGGCCCACTCCTCCTGTACACCCAGTATGCCTATTGGCCCGGAGGCGGCCATGCTTTTATGGCCACTTCCCACTGCAAAATCCACATTCCACCCTTTGGCATCTATTGGCATTCGTCCCATGGAGTATGCACAGTTCAAAAGGAAGGGAATGCCAGCATCATGGGCAACTTTACCAACAGCACGGGCATCAGTTACATTACCGTAATCCCCATCTACATGGGTTAAAAGAACCAGGCTAACCTCTTCTCCCCTATCATTGAGTTCATCCAGGGTTTCATGGTATCGTTCGGCGTCAATACGGTACTCTGGTTCTCCACTGCTGGGAACTTCCACTATGTTAAGCCCGTTACGTTCTGCTGCCAGGTGAGAAGTGTAATGGGCGTTACCATCCATAACCACAGTATCTCCCGGCCGGCAAAGGGCATGCATAACTGCGAATTTTCCTTCCCTTGCTCCATGGACAGTTCGTGCATGATCTACCTGGATAAAATTGGCCATATCCTCCAGAAAACTGCTAATGGATGGTTTTGATATTTGATCCAGGCGGCCAGCACAGTAGTCACACACACTGTACCCGTCGGAAAATTCATACAGTGCTTGCCGTGATTCAGGAGGAAGCACCCCTCCACGTTGGAGAGGGTTGAGGTTAAGGTTTTCTCTTTCAGTTTGACGGTTAAGGGAATAATCTTGACATTCCATACAATTCACCAGATTCCTGTTTAGGGGTTATAATTCAGTCATGGTCAAAAATGGCCATAACCGGGAATAAACTTAATTAATTATTTTTGTATTCCATTTAAACTTAAATTTCACTATTCTTCATTTTCTCTTTTTCAATTCTCATATATTTTCTCCAACTGGAAGTGGGATTAGTACAATTTATACCACTTTCCGATGAATGAATAATCCCCCAGGGATCCCCCCTAAAATAATAAAAGAGTTAAGTGTTATGATGGGGTGTTGGTAGTTTTGAATTCAAATCCGCCCACCTTAAAGTCTAATTTTTTACCCTTAACCTCAGAGTAATGGATGTTCAAACCGTTGGGTAGATGGATGGTTTTAATTTCTAACTGACTTTGCAGTTCCTGGAAAAAGGTTGACCGGTTATCAATTATCCATACAATCCTTTCAGTGGAAGAATTTATAGGGATCTCCAATGTACTGGACTGGGAAAGGGTGAATGTGTGGTTTTTCCCGTAGTAAGCTGAAACCTGGTTATTGAGCTTGTTACTTTTTAGTTGGGAGTTACCAGAATCAAAGAGATAGTAAACACTGTATTCTGGAAGTTCATACATGGCTTTCCTCCAGCTCAAACCCTGGTCTTCACGGATAATATCCCTTATAATGATTTGAGTACTCTGGGGCCTGTTTTGGGATAGGTTACCAATCACCTCCAAGTGCCACTCTGTATTCTGGTCATTGATGGTGATCTTCTCCTGATTGTACATGAACAACATGTCCAACC
>NZ_CP022706.1:1085000-1087500 GCF_003491305.1 Methanobacterium sp. BAmetb5 | reverse complement strand
AACCATTTCCACTTCATTATCTCTGGTGGCCTGGTTGGCAATGGAGGTGGCCAGTGCATCGGCAACACTGGATGAAGATGAGAATACCGTAACTGAATCAGCCTGCCCAAAACTAATGGAATGGCCCACAGTGCCTGATGATGTGCATATTCCCAGTGGGGTCTTGTCATGTTTGATTTTGAAACCTATTTTTCCAGATAATGAGGATTCCCCGGCATATAAACCCATAATAACATCTTTATTGGTTTTAAGGGCTATGTCACCGCCATTGTCCACAATAACGTACTTTGCACCCTGTTTGAGTAAAAAGTTAAGGGTGAGCTGGGAGATGGTTCCGGCCACTGCGGCCATGGGTCCCACACCAGCTATCTGGGCAGAACTGGCCATCATCTTCACTATTTCTGGTGTGGAAACCACTTTTAACGGTTCCAGGCTGGTTTGAAACTCCTTGTTCATCCGGATAAAGCGTTTCAGTTCTTCTCTCTGGCGGGTGATAAAACCAACAACGTAACTGGGCTCAATGTCTGATGTGAGCAATATATTGGTTTCCTGTATAATGATCCTCTTTTTAATCATCACTTAAAAGTTAGTTAAAGGATGCAGATAAAACTATTTAGAATATTAAATTTATACTAAAAGTTGTAAAATACTTTATAGAAGATGATAATAGGTTATTTATACAATGGAATACTTGTTTATGTGTGAATGGTGGTAGATGAGATAATGTTTAACCGAAATAATAATAATAACAATCCTGGGGAGAGGCTGGTGTTTGAGACGCGTCCCCGATTTTTAGCCAGCATGAAATGGACCATTCTTAAATTAATACTTTTACTAGTGGTTTTTTACCTTTTCCGGTACGTAATAGTGGTAGCAATCGCTTTAGAGAATTACTCGGTGCAATATGTTCAGCTCCCCCTGATCCAGGCCACCTACTACCTCCTCCTGTTGATCATCCTTTTCCTGATACTATCAATAATATGGGATATGATTTCCTGGAGACAGAAAAAATATCAGATTACCACCCAGAGGGTGGTGGTGAAAAGGGGAATAATTAGAAAGAAAAGATCCTACATTCATTACAGCAAGATCCAAGATATAGATGTAGATCAGGGCATATTCGATCGTTTATTCTCTGCCGGAGACATAGAAATCTATGGGGGTCATGAACACACCAATATAATTCTGGAAGATGTTCCCAATCCCCGGGAGGTGGAGGATATAATTGATAGACTTACCATGGGTGAGGAAGTGGATTTAAAACCAGAGAACCATAAAATACCCAAAAGATCCATTATTGAGGAATATGACCAAAAGTTTAAAAGATAGCTTGCTGAATATTTGGATTAGTATATGCTCAT
The DNA here is from genome assembly GCF_003491305.1 of Methanobacterium sp. BAmetb5. NCBI lineage: Archaea > Methanobacteriati > Methanobacteriota > Methanobacteria > Methanobacteriales > Methanobacteriaceae > Methanobacterium > Methanobacterium sp. BAmetb5. The sequence goes on along the minus strand of NZ_CP022706.1, from coordinate 1,086,139 downwards.
ATTAAGTGCATATGCCAATTATTACCAATTTTTTGATATTTAATTTTAACAATATCCAAAATTTACAAAAAAATAAATAATCATTACTTTGAGATTGATATGAAGAACTACGATGTGGCAGTGGTTGGTGCCGGACCAGTAGGCTCAACCTTGGCCAGGCACATGGCAGAAAAAGGCTATAAAGTAGCCGTACTTGAGAAAAAAAGGGAAATTGGCGTTCCACTCCAGTGCGCGGGACTTTTAGGTAAAAGAATTAAAAAAGTGAATCTTCTACCCGATAAATTTATAATTAACCCGGTTCACGGAGCATTTCTCCACTCCCCTGAAGATACCATACTATCAGTTCAAAAGGATAAACCAGAAGCATACGTTCTGGACAGGGTAGGGTACGACAAGTTTTTAGCCAAACTTGCTGAAGATGCCGGGGCAGACATATTCCTCAATCAAAAGGTGGAAAAGGTAGATACCCTCCGTGGTGTTATAGACATCAAAAATAAGGAAAATGACAGGATATCAGCGACAGTGGTGGTGGGGGCAGATGGGCACGCTTCTACCATATCTGAAAAATTCAACCCACTGGTGGAATCATTCCAGGCTGCCCAGTATCTGGTCGATGTGGGTGAAAAACGTTTTCAAAAGGACTACGTTCACCTTTACGTTGATTCAAGGGTATCTCCTGGTTTTTTATGGGTCATTCCCTTATCTGAAAGCACGGCACGAGTAGGTCTCTTCGCAGATTGTAATTATCAACAGTTAAACATATTACTCAAAGAATTGATAGCCAAACGCCCCGAACTCCGGAGATCAACTATTTTAAAGAAATATTATGGGGTTATTCCCAAGTATAACTCGCAAAAACAACTGGTTAAAGATAGAGTACTTCTTCTGGGAGATGCAGCGTCCCAGGTCAAACCCACCACTGGTGGTGGTCTGATAATGGGTTTCACCTGTGCAGAAATAGCATCAAGGGCAGCTTCACAGGCTCTGGAAAATGAAAACATAGAACTCCTGGCTAATTATCCTCAGGAATACCATGAAGAATTTAGAAAAGAGTTAAAAGCACAGTTAATGGTTCACAAAATTTTCAAATCATTGACTGATGCTGATCTGGAGTACATGTTCCGAAAACTAAAGGACGA
>NZ_CP022706.1:1060000-1080000 GCF_003491305.1 Methanobacterium sp. BAmetb5 | reverse complement strand
TAATCTGAGAAAATAAGTTTTTCCTGTCCTAAAACTTTTAAAAAGGCTTCCATCCATTCGTACTGCCAGGGTGAAGGTAATAGGAGTACAGCATAATAGTTCTGAAGGCTCTGGAACTCGTAAACCCGGTGAACATCCAGCGGGTCAAAGTGTTTCACTTCTTTAAGCAGCTGGTCCGCAATGGTGCTATCACAGGCAGTTATGGACCAGCGGGTGGGAACCAGGCGGCGGCGCTTATCCACACCCATGGTACCCACAGAAAAGGCCTTCTGCATGTGGGAGAAGGGCACATCTTTACTGTGCAGGTCCATAATGGCATCTCGAGCCCGTAGATCAGTATCGTAGTACACCTTTTCCAGTTCCCGGTCCCAGCGCACATTATCAATATCAAATTTTTCTAAAATGGCACTGGGTCCATGGGGGGCCTGGTATTCGCTGAAAGAAACTCCTCTTGGCTTTTTCCAGAACTCTGCTTCACTATCAATGGAGCCAGAGGCCAGAGAGATCTCCTGGAGTTTTTCCACCATCTGGTTGTCCAGATCAGTGATTCCAATCAGCTTCTTACCCCGAACCAGGCTCATACGGTAGGAGATGATATCTTCCTGGCTTTTTGACCCAGGGATCCAGGCTTCCGGGGTGTCCATAATGGCGGTATCTCCTGATACTGGGGATATCATGGGTCCAGCGTACACTTTAGGATAATTCCAACTGCCAATGAATACTGAAGGGGGTGTACTGCCCTCTAATTCTTTACCCACCTCCACGGAGGGTATTTGAAATTTTGAGGTCAATTTTTTGAGGTAAGCTTTCTTACCCATCATGGGTTTAAGTATCTCCTTTATTTTAAAAAGATTTTAGCCAGCAAATGAGAACTAATCATAAAAAAATTGAATAAGCCCCAATTCCGGATGATTCTCATCTCCTACTGGGGGAGTTCTTTTATTTTGTATATTATTTATTCCATTTATATTTTTACCAAACCTATTATACGGGCCTTATTCATAGTTTAACCAGTTTTATGAAGGTAAATTAACGCACTACCTTCAATTGTAAGCAGGAGTTGAATTCTAAAAACATGTAGCATTTTATGTAATTTCCTGATAAATTTAGTTAAAAATTATTAACCTAACCGATACATACTTCCCTTCAGGTTTTATCTGGAATTTGAGGTAGGTAATGGTTACATGAATTTTGAAGAAAAAAAGAGAAAGAATAGAAGAAAGAGAGGTCAGATATCTACAGAAGACATCTCTCCCTATGTTGATCTTCCTTTTAAAGGGTTAGTTGAAATGTTACAGGGAACTGATCCCCAGCAAAGAACTATTGCTGCGGTTATACTGGGAGATCTTGGGGATGAAAGGGGAATTCTGCCTCTTTGCTCTGCTTTGACCACTGAAAAATCTCTTTATTCCAGAATAGCAATTTCAGAGGCTTTATCTAAAATAGGTGAACCTTCTGTAGTGTATTTAATAGAACTTCTCGGTGGAATTGGTAAAAATCAGGAAATCATGCTCCCTGACCATTATTTTAGGAAAAAAAGTTTTCCATTGGTGAGGGATATGGCGGGAAGAACCATGGTCCTGATAGGAAAACCAGCAACCCCATATTTAATAGATTTTCTGGAAAGTAGTGATGAATTTAAAGTTCAACAGGCCATTGATGTAGTAGGTGCAATTGCCGCCAAAACAGGTGACAGGAGAGCTTTAAATGCATTACTCACCCATATGGAAAGGGAAACACGTGACTATGATGGTAGTGACGGGGTAACTTTGTGGAAGATCATCCGGGCTTTAAGTGGCTTTACAAAAAGTAAGAAAGCAGTTGATCCTCTGCTGGAAATACTGGAAAGTGACTATCCTCCTCCCATTATATGGGAAACCCTGCGAAGTTTAGGTCAGATCAGGATTACCACCCCTCAAGTCAGGGAACGGGTTGGAAGTTTCATAAATAATGAACAACCGGAAGTAAGGGTCGCCGCAGAAAACGCCTTGAAACTATTGGGATTCGCACCATAATGTGTCGTCTTCAAGGATTTTTTTGACCAATATAATAAAACCCATTGGATTCATGACCATTCATGGTCTTAAAAACGGTTTTTTCCCGGTATAGATTGTTATAATTTTCAGTTAGTTTTAAAATGTGTTCCAAAGTATGGTGTCTTAAAACTGCCCCTTCCGGAAGTTCAAAAATTCCATAGATTCCATATTTATTTTCATATTTCCTATAACGCTGCAGGTTTCTCTCGTCATGGTTCAAGAGAAAATCACTGATGTACAGTATACCTTTATCCTTTAAAACTCGGGTAATCTCTGAAATTATGTTTTCCTGTTTCTGGCTGTGGATGTTACTGGTCAAGACTCCAATGAGGAGTGCAGCATCAAAAGATTTATCGGAAAAGGGCAGGTCATCCCCCTCATTCTTAAGGAGGTTCAGGTAGGGGTGCAACTTTAAACCTCTTTTTATCATTTTTCCCGAGAAATCCACTCCAGTTAAATTATTAAAACCATTTTTATGGAGTTTTTCTAAAGTTCTACCGTAACCACAGCCCACATCCAATATACTCCTTTCAAAGGGAGTGTGCCTTTTAAACTCCTTCAATAAAAAGGGGGTGGGAAATTCTTTCTCCTCGGCAACACCATCCCAGTATCTTTCCTGATGAGAATCCATTTCATTATCCAGTGTAACACCTTCCTGTGGGTTAAGTTAATAGGCAATGATCTAATGTAAAATTAAGGTACTATCTAAATGGGCAGTTTAATTTAAAACCTTTTTTTATAATCCAATTCCTTGAACTTAAGGGTGAAAATGGTTCCATTATCCTTTTGTAACTCCAACTGGCCATCTAATTGTTTGGCCAAGTTTTTTATGAGTTGAAATCCTAGAGTTTCTGCCTTTTCAAATTCAACATTATCCGGGATTCCCACACCATCGTCACTTATTCGTAGGGTGAACTCATCACCTTCCCGTTGTAGTGCGACTTTTATCTCTCCTTTCCGGTTGTTAGGGAAGGCATGGACAACTGAATTAGCCACAATTTCGTTAACCAGAAGCCCCAATGGGATGGCAGTTTCCATTTCCATTTTAACATCCTCCACATTAAACGTAAGTTTCACCCTGCGGGGATCTCCTATGTGGAAGGTTAATAGTTCCTTGGTAATGTTGCGGAGATAATCGTGCAGATTGATGTGTGTAAAATTCTGGGAACTGTAAATCTCTTCATGAATTAGGGCCATGGTTTTAACCCGGTTTTGACTGCTTTCAAAAATTTTAAGGTCCCTATCATCTTTAATATGTTGACTCTGCAGGCTAAGAAGGCTGGATATGATTTGCATGTTATTTTTAACCCGGTGGTGCAGTTCACGCAGAAGAAGTTCTTTCTCTTGTAGTGATGTTCTCAAATTCTCTTCAGCAACCTTCACCGAGTCTATATTGGTCATACTGAACACCACTCCTTGATACTGGCCTCTTTCATCAAATAAAGGGTTTCCTAAGGATTCAACCCACAAATAATGTCCATCGGCATGTTTGAATCGGTGCTGAACTCCTCCCGGTAGATAAGAGACCGTGGATTCCATGAAGGTGGAACTGACCTTGATTTGATCCTGGGGATGGGTTAAGTTGATGAGTTTAAATACACTTTCACCCAGGATTTCCCGGGGTTCATAACCCAGAACAGTTTTTATGGAAGGGCTGATATACTGGAAAGTTCCTCCAGCGTCAATTTGCCCTACTACGTTCAGCATATTGTCGGTGACCAGACTTAACAGTTTTTCCCTTTTTTTAACTTCTTTTTCGGCAATTTTATTCTGTAAAACCGCGGAAAATATGTTAAGTATGGTTTCCACCGTGCTGATGTTCAGGGGTTTACCCCCTTTTTTGGTAACTATAATCACACTACCAAAAAGCTGCCCTTTAAATGAAAATCCCATCACATAAGTTTTATCAACACCAAAGGCCTCTTCAATCAGTTTGTATTTTTCACGAGATAGTCTTCCCCCACTGATGTAGTAAAGACCCTCATCTAACTGCTTTAATTTACCGCTGGACATGAAATTTTTGGATTTTTCATCCAGAGTATCTTGGGGAAGGTTAAAATCCTTTGTTTTGACTCCGATTAATGTTGTGGCCAGTTCTAACATTCTAGGGGTGATTCCGATCATATCCAGGACTTTTAAACTTTCAGATTGTTCATCGTAAGTAGAAATAATAATGTATGCATCTTTTACCAGTTCCTGAAGTTTTTCCCGGACAAAATCATAAATATCCTCCACGGTGGTCAGGCTCAGCAGTTCCACTAACAGGGGGGATAAAAATTTCAATGCATCCTGAAAGGGTTTATTTTCAGGTTTCATCAAATTAAAATCAGCCATATGGCCTTCTAATTCAGAATAAAGTTTTCTATGTTTTTTTATTTCAGTAACCAATTGTTTTTCAGATTTTTCTTCATCATTCATGGTGGTCATTCCAGGCATGAATTAATAAAAATCTATAATAATTTTATGGACACTGAATATTATAATTATTCATTCAAAAACATGGCCGGGTAAAAAATTCAAAGATCACAACAAGAATAGTTTATCTTGGGCTCGTATTTAAACCCATGAATAAGAAAAATATGGTCTTAAAATAAGTTAATAAAAAAATAAGCAGGAATAAAATAAAATCAGAAATAAATCAATTCGATAAATAATCCTATCATGAATTTTAGATTGTAATGGATTATAAGTCGGTTATTAAAGTCTGTTAACCCCTATCTATTTAGTCAATTGCATTTTCTCCTTTTTCAGTTGTCCTGATCCTTATGATATCCTCTACCGGTGATATGAATAATTTTTCACTTATGTCCTCTGTTTTAACGGATTCAAGGGCCTTAATCACATATTCAATTTCCTCTTTTTTCGTAATCATCATTATCTCTATTTTGGGAGGTAACTGGAGCTCATAACTACTGCCCCGGTAAGTTTCAGTCTTTTCTTCCTGGTATTTTTGATACTTGATATCGATGAGGGTCAGGTTAGAGAATCCGAATTTTGCCAGGGACTCTTTAACATTGTCCAGTTCAACGGGATGAAAAAAGAATCTTAATTTGCAGAATTCTGTTTCCGGTGTGGGTGGGGTTTCTGGTGTATCGTTATTTTCTGGTGTTTGGTTGTTTTTTGGTGTTTGGTTGTTTTCGCTTGGATCGTATTCCTTTTCATGATTGTCAATTAATTTCAACAACATTTTAAGGCCGTCATTTATCCCGATTCCATCCGGGGCAATGGTGGGAATAATCAAAACACCTTCCACGTGGGTGTCCATTTCAAATTTGCTAAAATCATCCCGGTTGGCGAATAAAACGTGAGGTATGTCTTCCCCTGCAATTAAGTCAATTATTTCCAGATCTGTTTCAAAAATACCAATGCTGGTTTCTATGAAAAGGATAACTCCGTCCACATCTCTAGATAAAACTTGTTTTAGGGACATGAATTCTGGATAGTCTGGGGGGTTGAACAGATAATTTTTTCCACCATCAATCAGGAGTCTCCTATAATTAAAAAGGGATAAATCAATGTCACTATCCTGAAAAGTTATATCCTTGAAATATTCCATCAAATTTCCAGAATGTGCTTTGTTAGAATTGTAATTACTCAAAATAACAATTTTTCTCCCATTTATTGCGGATTCATTTTCCAATTTAAGTCACCTTACCTGATGATAATTACACGAAAATAGGTAAGTTTCTAACGCTATTTCTAATATTATGATGTTTTAATTGATTTAGTCCTCGTTTATCAATATGGGGATTAAACAAAGGAAAAATCAAAGTAATTCCTTATTTTCAGTAGCTAATGGTAGGGATCTTAACTGGTTCACTTTCCATCAGCTTTAACAACCTGTTTAAACCCTCTAAAACCCCTTTACCGGATATTGCCTCAGTGGGCAGTATATAAATGTCAGGATAATTGATGTACAGGGGACTGTTGTTTAAATCTTGTTTGTTGGCAAATATGAGATAAGGAACACCCTTATCTTCCACAAAATCTATCATCTCTTCACAGCTGGAGGTAACTCCCTGGGTATTGTCAATAATTATAATAGCTCCGTCCATATTTTTAGATAAGATGTCTTTCATGAAACGGAATCTCCCTGCACTGGATGGACTGAATATTTGGAGCTTTTTATGGTTTATAATACTTTTTCCATAACTTGCAGCCTCAGTTTCTACCAGATTATTGCAGATATGTTTCAGGGCGGTCCTTTTACCCGCATCTGAGTCTCCTAACACTAAAATTTTTTTGGTTTCCATAACATCACCTAAGGAATACGGAAGCATACTTCCGATCAAATGTTTGGTATCTTAACTTATAAACTTATCTGGGCGTTGGTCCCGGTATGGATAAAAATAATAAAAAGAACCCTGAAAAATCAAAAGGGGTTTTATTGGGTCAAAATAAGTTTTTATATGGATAATTAAGCTAATTCAATGGTGCTTGGAGGTTTATCACTCACTGAAAGGGATACGTGGGTTACTTCTGAGATTTCGGCTGTGATCCTCCGTGAGATTGTTTTCACCATATTCCAGGGAAGTTCCGGAACATCTGCAGTCATGGCATCCAGAGATTCAACCATTCGCAAAACTACCAGGTATCCGTAATCCCGGATATCTCCCTTAACCCCGGTAACTTTAGTGTTGGTTAAAACTGCAAAATACTGCCACAGGGTCTTATCCAGGCCTTCTTTCTGTACTTCTTCTTCTACTATGGCATTGGCCTGGCGGCATATCCTGATTTTGTCCTTAGTTAATTCCCCGGCGACACGCACGGCCAGTCCCGGACCAGGGTAGGGTTGTCGGTTAACCATTTCGGTGGGTAAACCTATTTCCGCCCCCACAATCCTCACTTCATCTTTGTAGAGTTCTCTTATTGGTTCCACAAGTTCCAGTACCATTCCGTGGGGCAGGGCAACATTGTGATGGGACTTGATATTTCCCTCACTCTCGATCCAGTCTGGGGCTATGGTTCCCTGTACCAGGAACTTGGCACCCACCTTCTCTGCTTCCCTTTCAAAGACCCGGATGAAAACTTCCCCAATGATCTTCCTCTTTTCTTCAGGATCCTTCACTCCCTGGAGTTTACCCAAAAATTCTTCACTGGCATCGATATATTTGAGGTTTAACCGGTCATGAAAAGTATTTTGAACGTAATCTGCTTCACCTTCCCGTAATAATCCATGATCTACAAAAACGGCGGTTAAATTCTCTCCAATGGCCTTTGAAACCAGAACAGATGCTACTGAGCTGTCCACACCACCGGAAAGGGCGATTATTGCCTTTTCATCTTTGATAGTTTTTTTAATTTCCTCTATAGATTCTTTAATGAAAGAAGACGGATCTAACATTTTTTCACCTTAAACTTATAAATAATGTCTTTCCTTACTAATGAAGTTCATTAAACTACAATTACAATTCCAATAATTGCAGTCTCCAGTATATTTAGATAGTGATTATTTTCTTAGATAGTGATTATTTCCTATCTCATTTTCGTGTTTTATGTATATGTGTTCGGGATATTTAATATCATTTTGAACTTTGAAGTTAAACAACTAACCTTGATCTTTTAAAATTCTATTTCATTTATTTTTTTAAAGTACTGGTGGTAGGCATGAACTGTAAAAATAATAAATCCCATATAAGTTAATGGGGTAGATGGAAATTGCCATCTTTACACCCGTAAGTTTGATAGTTATGACACTTGAAGATGGGAAGGGAGAACAGATCCTGGCGATAATTTTTGTTTTTCTTTTATTCAGCATTAACCTCCTGGTCTTCCAGTACACCGTGGATATCAGGGAACCCTGGCATGGTGAACTTTCCTCTGGCCACCACCAGTGGCTGAGTGGAAGTACCCTTAAGTTCGCCAAGAACTGGTACCGTGATGGCCCCCTTAACTTGGGATTTACCCTGCTGGAAAATCCATCATCTATAGAATTTCCGGACACCCTCAGCAGACAACCCTACGTCAACTATCTGCCGGGATGTATCATACCTCTGTACGTCATCGGTGAATTAACCGCCACCGAACCAGATGCCGCATTATTAATGGACTATAATCTTCTAAACCACTTTTTAATCGCCTTTTTCCTGTCAATTCTTATCTTCATTTTCCTAAGACAGATAAAAATTGATCCAGTGAATTCTTTCCTTTTTGCCACTGTGCCCATATTTATGGAATTATTACTCCCTGGACCGTTATACTGGCATCAAAATGTATTCTTTGCTGATCAGGCCGTTATTTTACCATTTGTTGCGTACATTCTACTGGAAATAATCCAAGATAGCTATAACGGGAAATATTCCCGATTTTTAGGAGTAACCCAGAACCTCATCCTATTCTATGGATTTTTAACCGATTGGTTATTTGTTTTAATTGCCCTAACTGTGTATCTTAAGCGTATTCTTGAGGGTAAAATCTGTTTCAGCCGGGAAAACCTTGCCCATTCCCTGAAGGACAACCTTAAGTTCTGGATAGTTCCCTTCATTGCTCTTGCATTCTTCGTCATCCAGGTTTACTCATGGGGTTTAACGGGCACCGTGCTCAGCAAGGTATTATTCAGAGTCGGAATCTCATCTGATAGTTCGGCTACAGTTAACAATGGGTTAATTTCATTCTATCAGTATATTACATCAGGATACGGAGAAATAGGATTTTATGCTCTGTGTTTTTCCTTAATTACCATGACTTTCCTTTTTTTATATGTTTTAAGGGAGAGATTCATTACCCAGAATACAGATTTCAGAATTAAAAAAATAGCTGCCCTCATGGCCATGCTATTTTTGCCCAGTATTTTACAGTTAATTCTCTTTAAAAACCATACTCTGCTCCATGATTTCTCCGTACTTAAATTATCAGTGCCTTTAGCCACCATACCCTTTGTACTGGCACCAGTTTCCTGGTACCTTCTGGTTAAAAATCACATTATTAAAAATCACCTAAAAATTTCTCTAACCTTTAAAGGGAGATTGTTAGGAAAAATGAACGTGAATAAACTCCTGAAACTTGATTTAATTCTCCTGGTGATTTTCCTGGTGGGTACCGCTTCTGCCAGTTTTTATCTGGCTAACGAGCACCCCCACTATCGGGAATTATTCCCCCTAGGTAATTCGGATTACGCGGTGTTGGGAACATCAATCCAGAAAAATACCCAGTATTCAGACCTTGTATTTTCTCCAAATTTTGAAATCCCCATCAATCCACCCCAGCAACTCTCCTATTCCATGAAAAGAGTGTATAAAATTAAATCACTGGATGAAATTGGAAATTACACCCAGGGGCTCTCGGGTTATCACGTGGTCATTATGTTCATTGGCCCTCCCTCCCCACAATGGGCAGAAATACTGGCAAATTATCCCCGGATACAGGATGGAAATTACTATTATTACCGGTTAAATTAGTTAGTTAAAAAAAGTATTAATCCCGGTTAAATTTATTTAAAAAAATTAGAATTTGATGTTATTCCTGGGAGTACTCTTTACAGACTTTGTAGAAGTTCTCAAATACCTTAGGCCCTTCTGGGGTGTGGTACACTTCCGGGTGGAATTGTATGCCATACAATGGTTTATCTTGGTGTTTCATGGCTTCAATCTGGCAGATGGATGAGGAAGCCAGGAGATTGAATTCTGGTGGAAGCTTGCATACTTCATCCTTATGGGAAGCCCAGACCTCCATTTGGGGTCCCAGACCTTTAAAGATGTCATCTTCATCCAGTATGTCAATCTGTATCTGGGCGTAACTTTCCGATCCTGCCGAGCCTATCTCTCCACCGTAGGCCTGGGCCATAACCTGATGACCGAGACAAATACCCAGAACAGGATAATCCAGTTCTTTAATGTATTGTGTACTGTTACCGGACCTCTCCACTGAGGGTCCACCTCCCAGAATCAGGCCCAATGGTTCTTTAGCTTCAATCTCTTCCAGGGTGGTGGTGTTGGGCACCAGTTCCGATGGAATCTTCAGGTAGTGCAGAGTGCGGTGTATCCGGTGATTGTACTGTCCATGATTGTTAATCACTAATATCATTTCCATTATCCCCTTATTCGTCTTTAAAAATCATTTACTGTGTATTAAATATATCTTTATTCCTATCTTAATCTCGAAAAAAACTGTATAATTGGTAATAAGTAATTACCCGGCCGTTAATTCAATATGAAAATATTTTTATGTTAAAATGGTAATATAGAAGAATATGGAACTTCGAGACATTTTACTCATACTGGTGGCCTTAGTGCTGGCAGTGGTTTTCTTCTATGTATTCATATGGTTACTTCCGGTTATAATTATACTGGTGATAGCCTATATCATATATATATTTTTAAAGGGATCCTAAGATTTAATGAACATTCCTCTTGGGTGTTCGTTTTGTTTTAGAATTCCCCTACTTTAAGCTTTTTATTAATTTTTTAAGATTCCACATATTGTTTTTAGATTATGGTGATTTAATGATGGAAACAGAAAAGTTCAGAGGATTAAATGGAAACCTGATGGCTTTCAAAAAAGAAGTAGAACACGCAGACAAAGTTACTTTTGCCGGAATTCCCGGTGTTTGTAGTCCCTTTGCCGAACTCTTTGCCTATGTAATCAGGGATAAAGAATCAGTATTTGTACCTAAAACTGATCTGGATTCTGCCCGTAAAATAGAACGTACATCACTGGGCATGCAGTTTACAGAAGAAGCAGATCCCCGCAGCAGTGTGGTGGCCCTTCTGGGTGGACTTTCCATGCCTCAGTACGAGGTTGATGTGGCTGATGTGCAGAAGATGCTTGACGACATATTGCTACCCGGTGGAAAGGTCCTGGGCCTGTGTTACATGAACATGTTCGAAAACGCAGGTTGGGATGCTAAAATCGATTTTGACTGTATAATCAACGGTATTTTAACTGGGGAGATTTATAAAAAAGAATAAATCAGCCGGAATGACTTCATTGGGAATTGTTTTTTAAAAAATAGCTGGTTTAAAAACTAGGGTGAAACCATGTTGGACCTGTATTCTTTGGGTATGGAACGTGGTCTTCTGTATGAGACCATTGTCACCACCCGAAACCCGGATGGAACTTCAAACGCTGCACCTATAGGTGTTATCTGTAAAGATGCCCGTGAAGTGGTGGTTTACCTCCACGAGGGATCACAAACCTTTGATAATGTTAGGCGTGAGAAGAGTTTCGGTGTGAACATACTGCGGGATCCCATGGTCTTCGTGGAATCAACCATTGGAAACCTGGAAACCACAAAGTTCGAGCCATACCTGGATTTTTTCTCTATCAAAGGGGCAGAAGCCTTTTTTACAGTTCAGGTCACCCGTGAAAAGCTGGTTCAACGCCAGGATCACCTGGGAACTTCCACCATTAATGTGGTAACTGGCCGGGTAGGGGAACTGGTTAAAAACCAGGAACATGTCAATCCTTTGAACCGTGCTATTTACGGAATAATCGAGGCCCTTGTATACCTCAGCAGGATAGACATCGTTTCTGAAGAAGAAAGGAAAGAATATCTGGAGAAACTGGGTGAAACCTCACGGGTGGTGAACAAAGTAGGTTCCAAGGACCATAAAAAAGCTATGAAGAAGATTTTAGAATATTTAAGAGATTAAAATCCTTAAATCCGCCTTCTTTGATTTAATTATTAATAAAACTAAAAATAAAACTCTTTTCGCCTTGCTTCCAGTAAATACGGCTCTTTACCTAGAAGTTCCGATGCCACCATGATTTCACCTGTTGATTCTTCCCTAATCTCTTTTATAAAATCAAAACAGCGCAGATCCCTTAAAAGATGATGATCAACCACCACCCGAGGGATTTCCTGGCATATTTTTATCAAATTTTTCTGAGCACGCACTATATCCCTTTTTTCCAGGGCAAAACCCTCCAGATAAATAGGAGGGCCACTTAAAATTAGAGTATCTGGTTTTTCATCCAGTATAAGTTGTTTAGCACCTTCATAAATGGGGCCCTGCACATCAGAGGCATGCATAAGCTTTTTCCCGGCCCATTCAATGGTAGTGGTTATGACAAAGCCCAGACTGCTGCCCTCACCACCGTGGGGGAGGGGATCAGAAAATTTAAACAGGGTGTCTCCTACCTGGAATGAATTACCATCGGCATAGTGAATATCCCTGGTTCCCAAACGCTTTAAATTCTTTAAAAAAAGTCGAGCCCGGCTTTGTTGGCTTTTATTAATCTTTTCGGTGGGGTGCTTTATGAACAGCTTCTTGTCCTGGTACATCTCCTCAGCGTAGCGGGGAGATGAGTCCAGATACCGCCCTAAACTGAAGGGAGTGAAATGGTCATGATGATAATGGCTTATAGTCAGGATGTCTGCCTTTGCAGCGTACTCCTGCACCCTGGCACGGGTTTCGTGCAGGGCATCGAATTCATCCTTCCACGGCGGAAATCCAAACCTTTTGGGGGCAATAGAAGTCCCGGGATCAATGAGTATCCTCTGATCCGTTTCAACGAAGGTGGCCATGGAGCGCACGCCCATACTTTCAAAGGCCAGGGGTATAACATCCATTTCAAACACCATTCTTCCCATAATAGTTCTGTGTGCCTATATTTCAGTATTAATCCGTATTTTGGTACTGATTATTTTTATCCCATAACTGGGAAATTATAAAAATTCACAGAATTCACTTTATAACATCCACAAACTGGAAACTTTCCCCATCAAATAAGCCCTGATCACTGATCTTGAGTTTAGGAATGACCAGGAGTGCCATAAAGGACAGGGTCATAAAGGGAGAAGACAGTTTACAGCCCATATACTTAGTAAATTCCTGTAACTGGTTCAACTGGGTAGCTACTTCCTCTGCACTCCGGGTGCTCATGAGGCCAGCAATGGGGAGTTTTAGGGAATGCACAGCACCCTCCCCCACGGCAACCAGTCCTCCCCGGTTCTTTTTAAGGGTGTTCACCGCAACTGCCATATCCCTGGTATTGGTACCAACCACGATTATGTTGTGGGAGTCATGGGCAACACTGGATGCTATTGCCCCATTTTTTAAACCAAAACCCTTCACAAAGGCATTGGAAATATTATTATTCCCGTATCGTTCCACCACTGCAATTGGGAGCACATCCTGTTCAATATCTCCTTGCAGGATGCCATCTACAGACTCCAGTGTGGCCTGGGATTTTTCAGTGAGAAGCTGACCTTCCATCACCTCAATAACCCTCACCGTGTTTTCACCATTTCCCGTGGATTGTATCTCAAAATCAGAGGGCATCATGGTCTTCAACTGGAAGGTATTTTCTCCAGTTAAGGGCTGGACATTGAAGAGGGCTTTACCTTCCCGGGCAACCAGTTCTCCCCTTATCATAACTTTTCTAACGTTGAATTTTTCCAGATCATCCACCACCACCAGATCCGCACTTTTACCGGGGGTTACGGAACCTGCATCCAGGTGGTAATGGGATGCAGGGTTCACGGTGACCATTTGAATGGCCTTCAGGGGGTCCATACCCAGCTCTAATGCCTTTTTAAGGGTCTGATCCAGATGTCCCTCCAGTAGATCCTGGGGGTGGCGGTCATCAGACACCAGGAAATCACCACCCACAGTCCACAGTTCTTCCAGGTTCTGGGCTGATGATCCTTCCCGGACCATTATCCTCATACCCAGCCTCTTTTTTTCCAGTGCTTCTTCCCGGAGACTGCACTCATGTTCAGTGGATATGCCACGAGCTACGTAGCTGCAGAGATCATCCCCTGAAAGCAGAGGTGCATGCCCATCAACTGGTTTGGAATGTTCATGGGCCAGGCGGATCTTCTCCAGAACAACCGGGTCTCCCCCTATAACTCCCGGGAAGTTCATCATCTCCCCCAGTGCCACCACATCATCCCTCTGGAGGAGATTATCAATCTCTTCAGGACCTAAAACCGCTCCAGAGGTTTCAAAAGGAGTGGCGGGTACGCAGGATGGTGCGGTGAAGAAGAATCGTAAAGGGACATTAGCCGCGTCCTGGATCATGTAGTTGACCCCGGCCAGCCCCTGGACATTGGCAATTTCATGGGGGTCAGCCACCACTGCCGTGGTTCCGTGGGGTACCACCATCTGGGCAAAACGGGAGGGAGTGAGCATGGAACTTTCAATATGGATGTGGGAATCGATGAACCCCGGGAGAATGTAGTTATCCAACTCCTCCTTAACTTCCCGGACACACTTTATCTTCCCCTCCTGAATTTCCACCTCGGCCGGGTAGATTTCCTCGGTAAAAAGGTTTACAAGATTTCCTTTAAGCATAAAATCCCTCTGGACTGATTTAAGTGGTAATATTCAATTACTGAAATAATTTAATTATGGGAATTAATTCCCACCGGGAACAGCTTGATAAAAAAAATTAATCCCCCCAAATGGGAGTAGATAACAGTTTTCGTTATCTAATCTCCTGATACGTGGTTGATTTCATGATAAAGCATGGGTAAGAAAGCCCCTACATCGGTAACAATACCAAGTACCTGGGCACTGCCACGGTCACTTAGTTTGGTAACTGTTGCCGGGTTTATATCCACACAGATACTCTTAACCTGGGAGGGGAGGATGTTACCCACGGCTATGGAGTGAAGCATGGTGGCAATCATGATCACCATATCCACACCTTGCACATACTTCCTCATCTCATCCTGGGCCTCAATAACATCAGTTATAACATCGGGGAGAGGTCCATCATCCCTTATGGATCCAGCCAGTACAAAGGGAACATCATTGGTAACGCATTCGTACATAACTCCCTTTTTAAGCACACCCTTCTCCACGGCTTCCTGTATGGAGCCGGCCTGGTTTATCTGGTTAATGGCGTAAATGTGGTGACGGTGGCCCCGGGCCACAGCTTCCCCACTCTTCACACATATCCCCAGTGATGTTCCGTATAGTGCACTCTCAATATCATGGGTGGCCAGGGCATTACCGGCAAAGACCACGTCCACCAGGCCTTCCTTGATCATACGAGCCAGCACCGGGCCAGAGCCAGTGTGGATAATGGCTGGTCCACCAACCACGGCGATCTTACCCCCACGGCTTTTCACTTCCCGTACTTCTTGAGCAATACTTTTAATGAGGGTTTGTAATGGTTTTTCCGAGGAAGCACCACTTCCCATGAATTCAAACACTCCCTTCTTACCCCTGGGCCTCTGGGGGGCCATGACCTTAATTCCTTCACGGCCAACCACCACCAGGTCTCCTTTTTTGATTTGACCAATGGGTTTGATGATGGCTTTAGGTATTTCCGGATCCACCACAATCATACAATCCATTTCAATATTTTCCACAGGTATCCACTCCTTCTGGAAGCGAATATAGGTGGGATGGTTGGTAGTGGAATAAAAATCAGCAGGCAGGGTTTTATCCTTGGTGGCAGCTTCCAGTTTAACTTCACGGATCTCCACCACCATAGCCCCTATTTCGGCTAACTCATCTAAAATTTCGCCTAAAAGTGATTCGCTATCGGCAGAAACTTTGATCCGGGCCAGACTGGTGTCCTTTTTTCGTTTACCCACCTGGAATTCCAGTATTTGAAAGTCACCACCCATGTCCATGATGAGATCCAGGGCCCGGGGAAGGGTGAGTGAGTCGATAATATGTCCAGTAAGCTTAACTTCTCGGTTGTACATTTACAATCCTCCTATTTTCATCTAAACCCAAGGATCATTCTTATTATTTCAATCATTGGTGGAATATCCCTGGAAGCACGATTTTTTACCAGTGATCCTTATTGTAATTTTAACATTTCTAAATATTTGGGGGGATATCTATAAATATTTATATAATATCTGGAAAAAGACGAGATCAGGAAGAAATTAACTAACAAAGTGATTAAATGATTATGTTATGATTTATTGCAGGAATAAGAAATCTAAAATTGTTTTAGCGGCATTGATTGAGGTGCTATCTCCAACGGAGTTTGCGGAAACCTCGACCATATCCAGCCCCACAACTTCCTTTCCCTCCAGGGAGAAGATGAGCCTCTCCAGATCACTGGGCTTCAGTCCACCCGGTGCAGGGGTTCCCACACTGGGGGCATAAGCCGGGTCCAGAACATCTATATCCACCGTAACGTAGATAGGACCTTCTATCTGGCTGATGATTTTTTCCATCTTTTCCCGGTTTTCTTTTATATCCCGGGGTGTGTAATAATCTATCTCCTTATCCTGGGCAAATTGCCTCTCTTCAGGGGAGGCAGAACGTATTCCCATCTGGATTATGTGTCGGGGTTTCAGATCCTGTATCCGGTGCATAACTGTGGCGTGGGAAAACTTTTCTCCCATATAATCATCCCTCAGATCCATGTGGGCATCGAAATGGAGGATGGTAACATCCTGCAGGTCATCATAAGCCTTTAAAACTCCATAACTTATGCTGTGTTCCCCACCGATGGTTATAGGGGTAATTCCATCCTCTAAAAGGGATGATATTACTGATTCTAGGTTTGAACAGGTTTTCTGGAAGTTTCCAGGAACAGACTCCAGGTTTCCAATGTCCTGCACACCTTTCGGTAGACCTTTATCCAAAAATAGATTGTATCCTTCAAAGTTGTAGGAAGCTTCCCTTACAAAAAGAGGCCCGTAACGTGCCCCTGGCTGGTAGGTGGTAGTGCTATCAAAGGGCACTCCCAGTATGCCAAAAAGGGGTTTATCAGTTAAAGAAGAGGAGTAATCATCCTCTTCACGTGAAAAAGCAAATTTAAGAGGATTTTCTGTGTACAGATACATTTATCCAATCCTCATAAATCTTAAAAATAGTTTTTATTTAGGTATAAATCCAAGATTTCGGGTTATTATCAGTTCCTTGAGAAGTTTTGATTAGTTTTTCAGCCCCTAAAGTTCTGATTAACCTCTTCAATCCTTGGGATTTATTTATTTATCCTTTTATCCTCATGAGTTTCTTGTTGCCCATGGCCACGATGTAACCTACTTCTGCACCTTCGACCAGCTTGTCACGCAGGTCATCGGGTATAGGGACTTCAAAGGTTTCGTAGGTTTCCAGATCCATGAGCTGGACATCGCTACCCATTAAAGCCAGTACCTGGGCGGTTCTTTTATCTATTATAGGGACTTCTATCTTGGCATCCACTGGTTTTACCAGGTTTCTTTTCTGGTTATCAAAAACCCCTATGGCATCTACTCGGGCCTTTGCTGCCCCGTGTTTTCCAGGGGATGAAGTCTGAATATTCACAATCTTAGATGCTTCACCATCCAGTACCACATATTTACCTACTTTAAGCGTTTTAACTTCCACTACCTTAGTCGACATGCTATTTACCTCCGTAATATACGTATAAATCTTAGATCCCAGCGGGGGATCAATAATTTTTTTAGAACCTAGAAATAGAATCTAT
Source organism: Methanobacterium sp. BAmetb5 (assembly GCF_003491305.1). Taxonomy (NCBI): domain Archaea; kingdom Methanobacteriati; phylum Methanobacteriota; class Methanobacteria; order Methanobacteriales; family Methanobacteriaceae; genus Methanobacterium; species Methanobacterium sp. BAmetb5. The sequence continues at coordinate 1,062,637 of NZ_CP022706.1, read as the reverse complement.
AATGATTAATATAAACTCTGCTTTCTAATAACTCTAGTTGCAGGGTATAAATATATTTATAGATACCACTCGCTGATATAGAAATGCCTATATTTTTTTCCCTATTTAAATTTTTAAGTGAATTACAAGTGATACCATGAAAGTTTCAATAACATCCGGAAAATCAGAAGGACCCACCAGACTAAACGCCTTTGACAACGCACTTTTAGACGCAGGGATCGGTGACGTGAACCTCATACCAGTATCCAGTATACTACCCCGAGACACAGAGATTGTAGAACTACCCCACATTGAAGAGGGTAAAATGGTGAACTGTGTTCTGTCCTGTATTCATTCGGACCAGCCCGGTGATCTATTAACTGCAGTAGTGGCTGTGGCCACCTCCGATGAATTTGGATGCGTGGTGGAACACTCCGGGGTTAACCAGGACCCAGAAACCCTCAAGGAGGAAGCAGAAGCCATGGTAAAGTACATGATGCAGGTGAGGGATCTGGACATCAGGGAAATTATCATAGCCCAGGAAAGTCATAAAGTAAAAAGCCAGGGAGTGGCTCTGGCTGCGGTGGTATACCTGGAATAACATAATTATAATTACATGGAAATGGCTTGAAATAACCACCACTACCTATCAACTGGCTACCAAGCGCTGGTAAAAGGGCCATTAATAAACCAATGGATTGAATAATTGAAATCAAGGTTTTATAGGAGGAGGATACTATGAAGAGAGAAGATCAGGAATTTTGGGATAGAGTATGCCAGGATTTAATTGAGGAATCTCAAAGGGCCATATCCCCTCTTATAGGATCCCCTGAGGGTGGGGAAATAGTGAAAATGGGGGCGGATGGAACACCTACCACTCACATTGATCTGGTGGCGGAGAACAAGGTAATGGAAGTTTTAAATAGAGTAGATAGGCCATTAACACTCATAAGCGAAGAAATTGGGGAAGTGAACATTGGTGAAGGGTCCCCTGAGGCCATACTGGTAGTAGACCCCCTGGATGGGACCAGTAACGCGGTGAAACAGATACCTGCCTACGGAATTTCCGTGGCCGTGGCACCTATAACTCCTGGAAGTAATGGTTCACTGACCATTGAAGACATCCAGATGGGAGTGGTTAAAAATTACGCTACAGATGATATCTACAAGGCCTCCAAGGGTGAAGGTGCCTTTTTAAATGGTGAAAAGGTGAGTCCCTCTGCTAAACAGGATTTATCCAGCATATCCATGGGTGCATATGTTTACAGAATGGACATGTCCAAGATCGAGGTGCTATGTAAAAGTGTCCGAAGAATGAGAATCCTGGGGGCCGTGGCCATAGAAATCTCCTACGTGGCCAATGGAACCTATGAAGCCTTTGTGGATGTTAGGGATAACCTCCGGGTGGTGGATGTTGCTGCCGCCAAGCTCATAGTAGAAGAAAGTGGCGGGGTGGTGACAGACTCCCATGGGAACACCCTTAACGGTAAATTAAACGTACTGGAGAAAACTTCCCTAATAGCTGCCTGTAATACGGAGATTCATGATGAAATAATGAAAATATGGGAGGGGATTTAATTGATCATGGGGTTGGTTGCTCGCAGTGATGTTCCCGGAGCAGTTACACTTGCTCTGGCTATTGCTGACTTTTTACTGGAAAAAAATGTGGATATTGTGTTGGACACCCCCCTGGCCCGGGAACTTACCCAGTACCAGGACCGGCAGTGTGATCTGGAGGATATGGAGGTGGATATGGTGGTGGCCATTGGAGGAGATGGAACCATCCTCCGTACTCAAAGTTTCATCAGCCACAAAAAAATTCCCTTAATAGGAATAAACATGGGAACAGTGGGGTTTTTAACAGAAATAGATCCTGAAAACGCATTTACCGCAATTGAAGAAGTTCTGGCGGGTAACTATTTTGTAGAAAGAAGAAACCAGCTCAGGGTATGGCACAACCGGGAACTACCCCCCGCCCTAAATGAAGTAGTGCTCATGACCCGCAAACCCGCTAAAATGCTCCACATCCAGATCAGCGTGGATGACGAGATAATGGAAGAACTCCGTGCGGATGGACTCATAATAGCCACACCCAGCGGGTCAACAGCATATTCCATGTCTGCGGGAGGTCCTATTATCGATCCCAAGGTCAAAGCCTTTATAATAGTCCCCATATGTCCCTTTAAACTGGGAGCGCGGCCTACAGTTGTTTCTGACGAGAGCATCATCAAGGTTAAGCTTCTCCGGGAAGGTAAAAAGGGGGTGGCAGTTATTGACGGTCAGTTTGAGGAAGAAATCAATTACATGGATGAAATTGTCTTCCGCAAATCAGATAACTGTGCCTATTTTGTGCGCCTAACCAAAGACTTCTACCGTAAAGTTCGGGAAAAGTTAATCCAGGGCGGAATCAGTTAGCAAACAAATTAAGGAATAATTTAAGGAATAAATTAAATGAAAGTACTTATAGTGGATATGACCCACGGTGGAATCACTCTGGCCCTTGAATTTTCTAAAAAGGAAAACTGTGAGGTTTTGGCCTGGGACATATACCATACCCTGCAGGAAGAGGATAGATCATCCCTGGAAAATAACCACATTCAACTGGTGGATGATTCCTTTTATGCAAATTCTGGGCAGGATAATTCTGAACTAATGGTA
>NZ_CP022706.1:1040000-1055000 GCF_003491305.1 Methanobacterium sp. BAmetb5 | reverse complement strand
TCTTCTCAGTTCCGGGCCCTCCCCGGGGGATCATGCCCACAAATAACACCAGACCCCTTTCTGGTGGCTTGGGGAAGAGCTTCATACGCTGCATTATAACTTCAATGGCAGACTGAACATTCTTTTTTGTCTGTTTACTTTTAATATTGGCACTTTGGCTGAGCTCTTCACGCATGTGCTTGACCACATCACTAATCTGCTTATCCGGTGGTATGTAAACCGACACCAGCTCAGTACCCCGACCTTTTTTATCGGAGAGTTCTTTCAGTGTGCGTTTAACCTCATAAAGTTCGGTTGATGATGGTTCGGACATTCAATATCGCTCCTAAACTGATAAAATGTTATAAAATGTGTAACTTATAGTTTTAATAAATTTAATTAATTAATTTCAATTGATTTATCCAAATTTACGTCAATTAATCAATTTATTGGTTATAGAATACTTGCCTGGTTATTCTGGGGCTGCTACTCTAATACGGGGAACTATGTTCATTTTAAAAAAACTTCCTTTCCTATCCTTGTAAAATATTAGAATTTTATTATATTGCTATGTTATCTAAACTTTTTAAGTAGTATGGTTTACATTGCCATCCCTTGAATTAATACTTAATGATCTAGATGGTTAGCAGGATATCAAGTTAAGGCCAGAGTAGCTAATCCGATGATAACTGCACAGAGTAAGCACACTAATGAAAAAAAAAGGATTGATGAGTAATTATTTGGCCTCCTAAAATAGTCTGATTTGGTAAACAAACCAAGGTTGATACCACTTTCATTACTTTCCGATTTCAATCCTAAAGTAGTCTGATTTTAGTGACAATACCTTTGATTAGGGTTAGTTAATTCATATATATTTCAATCCTAAAATAGTCTGATTTTGGCGGTATGGACCTTCTTAATGGACCTTCCCAGAAGGATATTTCAATCCTAAAGTAGTCTGATTTTGGCCCCCTGCCAGTTCTTTTATTAGTTCTTCCTTCTTTTATTTCAATCCTAAAATAGTCTGATTTTGGCAGTGAAAGAAGATTTCACCCCATCATATTACTCCAAAATTTCAATCCTAAAATAGTCTGATTTTGGCAAGCAACAGTTGTATCTAAGTGAACATCCATTTCCATTTCAATCCTAAAATAGTCTGATTTTGGCATTTACTATCACTGTACCTCATTGCAGATGGTGAACCATTTCAATCCTAAAATAGTCTGATTTTGGCCCCATAAGTGATATGTATAATAGTTTAGTTGAAAGTATTTCAATCCTAAAATAGTCTGATTTTGGCGTATAAGGGAGTTGATCGAGTATGTTCCCTGTACCTGATTTCAATCCTAAAATAGTCTGATTTTGGCCTTTAGGAATGAATTATCAAGAGGGGTTATAGCAGAATTTCAATCCTAAAATAGTCTGATTTTGGCTTAATTTAGTTGATAATAAATATGATGGGGTATACCATTTCAATCCTAAAATAGTCTGATTTTGGCTCAAGTGTTAGGCAACCCTAACATTTGAAAGATTGAATTTCAATCCTAAAATAGTCTGATTTTGGCATTGAATATCTATCTAAATGGATGGTATATTAAGGAATTTCAATCCTAAAATAGTCTGATTTTGGCCAGGGAGTGGGGCATATGTAACTATGGCCCACTTAGATTTCAATCCTAAAATAGTCTGATTTTGGCAAACCCAAAATATATCAAGGCCTGGTTGAAAATTTAATTTCAATCCTAAAATAGTCTGATTTTGGCTTTATCTATTAATAAAAATGGGTTAATGATTCATAAATTTCAATCCTAAAATAGTCTGATTTTGGCGGCCCTGGATTTATATCATTCTACTCTAATGATATTAATTTCAATCCTAAAATAGTCTGATTTTGGCTTTTATCCGCTCTACGATTGGAAAACCGCCGACATCATTTCAATCCTAAAATAGTCTGATTTTGGCACGTGGCGTAAAACGATATGATGAATTAACCTGTACTATTTCAATCCTAAAATAGTCTGATTTTGGCTGTGCAATAGCTTTCCCGCCGTTAATGATCTGTTGAATTTCAATCCTAAAATAGTCTGATTTTGGCAAAAATTTGTGCAAATATTTTCAAATCGTCTAGTATATTTCAATCCTAAAATAGTCTGATTTTGGCATGGAATTTGAAGAATTCATACTCCTGTTTGCTGAAATTTCAATCCTAAAATAGTCTGATTTTGGCGTGGCTTATTCTCCAGGTAATCTGCAAAGTCTTTAAATTTCAATCCTAAAATAGTCTGATTTTGGCTCTCGCTTAGTGTTTTTAAGCCTACCATCATCCTTCTATTTCAATCCTAAAATAGTCTGATTTTGGCATCCGATTCACCTCTCTAAGGGTTCTCCTGAGGATATTTCAATCCTAAAATAGTCTGATTTTGGCATGGAACAGTGATTAACTCCTAAAGTTTCAGTTAAATTTCAATCCTAAAATAGTCTGATTTTGGCTTTAGCGCTCATATTATAAAAAGGAGGAATAAACTAATTTCAATCCTAAAATAGTCTGATTTTGGCCGGGGACAACACCAATACAAAATACATTTTCATGAATTTCAATCCTAAAATAGTCTGATTTTGGCTTAGGCGGTATTTCTGTTTTTTAAGGAGAGTTAAAATTTCAATCCTAAAATAGTCTGATTTTGGCCAGCGGTTGCAGTTCCTGATGCAGATCCTCCTTCTAATTTCAATCCTAAAATAGTCTGATTTTGGCCTTCAGAAACTGAAAAATCTTAGTCCCGTTTTTTACATTTCAATCCTAAAATAGTCTGATTTTGGCCGTGTAACATTACTCAAAGAAGCGGCAGACTTTGCAAATTTCAATCCTAAAATAGTCTGATTTTGGCCCATGGCCATTACCTCTATAATTTACCTGCGATTATATTTCAATCCTAAAATAGTCTGATTTTGGCGTTCCATTTCCTTCTTCAACGATGAAATTAAAATATATTTCAATCCTAAAATAGTCTGATTTTGGCTTGACATCGTTCTTTGCTACAAAGAGTCCTTTTTCTACATTTCAATCCTAAAATAGTCTGATTTTGGCAGTGAAAAGGAATCGCTGTTTGTACTGCAAAGAACAATTTCAATCCTAAAATAGTCTGATTTTGGCGTCTGGAATTAGATATAACCAAAGAATCAAATTTTTATTTCAATCCTAAAATAGTCTGATTTTGGCACATTCACAAGAATTTAGACAAAGAATGAGCCTAATATTTCAATCCTAAAATAGTCTGATTTTGGCGAGCGTATCCGCTCTGATATGCGTGATATGACTGCATTTCAATCCTAAAATAGTCTGATTTTGGCATTCCATCCCCACTGTGAACCAGGGCCAGGGGTTGTATTTCAATCCTAAAATAGTCTGATTTTGGCTACTTGTGAAGAAATGCACAAGTAAACTGTCTGAGAATTTCAATCCTAAAATAGTCTGATTTTGGCTATAATACACTTCGCAGGAAAGTTGGTAAACTCAACATTTCAATCCTAAAATAGTCTGATTTTGGCATAGAATGAATAAGTGCTCTGCCCTTCCCGTAGTTGTTATTTCAATCCTAAAATAGTCTGATTTTGGCAAAAGTAAAAGGAAAGTGGACTTCAGCTTTAAAGCTAAATTTCAATCCTAAAATAGTCTGATTTTGGCCATCTACAAAGCTCCTAAATATTGTTCTTTGTGTAACATTTCAATCCTAAAATAGTCTGATTTTGGCCCAACTAAAGGTGGCCTCAATGTTTTGACTTTTTTATTTCAATCCTAAAATAGTCTGATTTTGGCCTAACCGACGCAAACATCAAACAAGACACCAATTATATTTCAATCCTAAAATAGTCTGATTTTGGCGTATGATTGATTCAATATTCGCTTTGTACTGATCATATTTCAATCCTAAAATAGTCTGATTTTGGCGGGTGTCCGTGTCCGTGTCCATTGTTAAAATATTACTATTTCAATCCTAAAATAGTCTGATTTTGGCACCAGTAAGCCACACTTTCAATTTCATTCTCTGAAATTTCAATCCTAAAATAGTCTGATTTTGGCCGGTTATTATCTCAGTTGCATTGGTAACTTCTATAGATTTCAATCCTAAAATAGTCTGATTTTGGCTAGGAATCCTACACCTGTATTACTGCATATTAGGATTTCAATCCTAAAATAGTCTGATTTTGGCAACTTTATACCTATTATAATCCATTAATGCCACTTTATTTCAATCCTAAAATAGTCTGATTTTGGCAGGCACTTTGTCCGGCTATAATGAATGAGGATGACCATTTCAATCCTAAAATAGTCTGATTTTGGCCAACAATTGTCAAATCAGGGTTTAATTGACTCCAGTAATTTCAATCCTAAAATAGTCTGATTTTGGCCACGCTCCCATAAGGCACCATAAATTCGGCCCGTGGTATTTCAATCCTAAAATAGTCTGATTTTGGCCTCATTATCCCTAAACACGTGGTGGGCCTTTTCCCAATTTCAATCCTAAAATAGTCTGATTTTGGCTTTTAAACGACCATTATGAAGGTGATTATTTTTGAAATTTCAATCCTAAAATAGTCTGATTTTGGCGTGATCGAGGTGTAAAACAACACCATCATCTTTACATTTCAATCCTAAAATAGTCTGATTTTGGCACTGTCCTCACTGCCATCATTATAACTCATTAGTCGATTTCAATCCTAAAATAGTCTGATTTTGGCAACAAATGCTGGCATTGCAGTAGCCATACCGCCTTGTTCAATTTCAATCCTAAAATAGTCTGATTTTGGCAGTATATAATCAAAGTCACTGAGGGTAAGGAAGACCATTTCAATCCTAAAATAGTCTGATTTTGGCCGTTTCAGAAAGACTTTTACTAGTTTTAATTATTATAATTTCAATCCTAAAATAGTCTGATTTTGGCCAAACCTGGATCAGTTATTCTACAACTCTACTACACATTTCAATCCTAAAATAGTCTGATTTTGGCGCCTTCTCCTTCATCAACCGTAAGTATGGATGACCATTTCAATCCTAAAATAGTCTGATTTTGGCCCACTGTGCCGTAGATGGTTATGTTGTCCTCATCTGATTTCAATCCTAAAATAGTCTGATTTTGGCTATTAATTGTCCTTCATGTTGTCAGCGTTACCTGAAATTTCAATCCTAAAATAGTCTGATTTTGGCTGGCGTTATGAACATGAAACCCATCTTTGGGATTAATTTCAATCCTAAAATAGTCTGATTTTGGCACGGAAACATCCTGCCCTGAATGCTTATTACATTAAATTTCAATCCTAAAATAGTCTGATTTTGGCATCCTTATCCAACAACTTTGAAGCCAGTATGGTTGCATTTCAATCCTAAAATAGTCTGATTTTGGCCCCGTGATCCTCTATGATTTTTATCACATCTTTAAATTTCAATCCTAAAATAGTCTGATTTTGGCGAGATATGCTTCTCCCTATCCTCATTAGTGTTACACATTTCAATCCTAAAATAGTCTGATTTTGGCGAAACTAATATGGAATTTTTTGTTAACGCTGATAACGATTTCAATCCTAAAATAGTCTGATTTTGGCTTTACCAGTTGGCTTACCCAGGTCATCCAATATAGGCATTTCAATCCTAAAATAGTCTGATTTTGGCAGAGTACACACAACCACAGCTGATATTGAATTAAGTATTTCAATCCTAAAATAGTCTGATTTTGGCCCTTAGTTGAAACATAAAACCTTTTACTTCCAACCATTTCAATCCTAAAATAGTCTGATTTTGGCGAATTAAACCCAGATTATCATCCTTTAATCCATGAAATTTCAATCCTAAAATAGTCTGATTTTGGCTGGTTACTTTGGCTTTGACTGTTTAGGAGGATATAATTTCAATCCTAAAATAGTCTGATTTTGGCCCTTTTCCGGTTTGTGCCTTTTTCCACCCTGCCATATTTCAATCCTAAAATAGTCTGATTTTGGCCCTAATTTAGCTAATAATTCCCCCTCTATTTTAACATTTCAATCCTAAAATAGTCTGATTTTGGCCGACAATCCAAATAAATCTATTATTATTATAACTTAATTTCAATCCTAAAATAGTCTGATTTTGGCCTCCCACAGAACCGGTTCGGCTGTTCCCCATGGGATTTCAATCCTAAAATAGTCTGATTTTGGCTTTCATAAGCCCACCGAGCGTTTTTAGGGGTTCTTATTTCAATCCTAAAATAGTCTGATTTTGGCTGTGGTTGTTGTGTGTTGTGTTTTTTCGAGTATGCCATTTCAATCCTAAAATAGTCTGATTTTGGCATTCAATGGATTAGTCTTTGCCAAGTTCTGAGGTTCATTTCAATCCTAAAATAGTCTGATTTTGGCTATTAGTCACCCACATGGCCAGTTTCAGTGCTAAAATTTCAATCCTAAAATAGTCTGATTTTGGCCTTATACTGAGAAGTTTTACACAGCAGGTAAAAGTGATTTCAATCCTAAAATAGTCTGATTTTGGCGACTACGAGTAAATCAGTTATCATGTCGCCAGTTAAATTTCAATCCTAAAATAGTCTGATTTTGGCAAATCGGCATCACACACAAGGCATGTCCATTCTCCATTTCAATCCTAAAATAGTCTGATTTTGGCACCATTCCTCAGCAATTAAAACTAAAGCTGTAGATACATTTCAATCCTAAAATAGTCTGATTTTGGCGATGTTGAATAATTAAAACTTTTTACCCCCCCATATATTTCAATCCTAAAATAGTCTGATTTTGGCTTCTCATTCAGAGTGGAGCCAGTCCGTGAGGTCTACATTTCAATCCTAAAATAGTCTGATTTTGGCATACTCTGAGATTGTTGCAGCAAGGCCCACAGTTGCATTTCAATCCTAAAATAGTCTGATTTTGGCTTGTGGGAGGTCTTCATAAAGAATATAATAGTTTTCATTTCAATCCTAAAATAGTCTGATTTTGGCATGTCTGGGGTGGCATCATGGATTATATCATTTATATATTTCAATCCTAAAATAGTCTGATTTTGGCAGCCACCAACGGCCCATTCAAGATAAGAACAAATGAATTTCAATCCTAAAATAGTCTGATTTTGGCGACTTAGGGCGGCTTGACCCCTCCCTATTGTGATAGATTTCAATCCTAAAATAGTCTGATTTTGGCTTTAATGTATCCTAACTCGTTCCCATAAGCATCATGATTTCAATCCTAAAATAGTCTGATTTTGGCGACCTGATCCGGAAGTTGACCGATGACCTTGCCCGATTTCAATCCTAAAATAGTCTGATTTTGGCGATGCTTTTCTGGTCGATCTCCCGCTGCACTTTGCATTTCAATCCTAAAATAGTCTGATTTTGGCTGATGAGTTCGTAGTCTATCCGTTTGGTGGATTTGATTTCAATCCTAAAATAGTCTGATTTTGGCTCCATACCAGGGGGAACACCCCGCTATGATGTAGTAATTTCAATCCTAAAATAGTCTGATTTTGGCCTTATGAGAATAGGTATTGTTACCAAGTGGGTGACATTTCAATCCTAAAATAGTCTGATTTTGGCGAGTTCACACCCACCGCACTCCAGAAGAAGATAGATATTTCAATCCTAAAATAGTCTGATTTTGGCATTAAACAAAAACCCATACCCTGCACTCATGAAATCGATTTCAATCCTAAAATAGTCTGATTTTTGCATGTCTGGGGTCGCATCATCGATTATATCATCTATATATTTCAATCCTAAAATAGTCTGATTTTGGCAGGCGGGAAATTTCGCCTATTTGGCTTAATTCATCATATTCTTTACTCTTTCAAGGTACTTAAATTGTCGGTGTTTAATTAGGGGTTTACTTTATATGGTAAGACGACGTTCTCTAATGAATTTTTATAGTTTTATACTGAAAATCTATTTATAATATTTAAAATAGGGATGTTTTAATAAGAAGTAGATGCTCAGAGATTCATAGAATGCTCTTTATTTCTTTATTCTATTAAAGTAACTTAAAATAATTTTATTATAATCCCAAAATTTGTTCAAAAAACGACTGTAAAAGAGAGATTTTTATAAGAAAAAGAATTATTTAAATAACCAAAATAAAATTTAATAGGTAGAAATTATAATATTCCGCTTATCGGTGCTTTTTCAATCCCCAATACCTGTCTTTTAAATGCTTTCTCACTTCTAACTGTAAAAATTATTACAGAATCTTCATTCTTGTTTATGATGTCCTTTAAGCCCTTCTTGATTATTTCAAGTTCACTTAATGTAATATCTCCCTCAAATACCGAGTTTTGTATCCAGTTAAGGTGTTTCCTGAGGTATCCTTTGACTTTATTGACTCTTTCCACCTTAATATCATAAACAATAATGGCATACATAATTTACCACCACATCACAAATGGTTTGTACTCCTCACTACCTATCAAATGTTTAATTAATTTATAAGCTTCTAATCGTATTAATCGGCGGTATGAAACTTTCCTATTAAGTTTACGATGTTTAATGGTTTTTTTCAGGCGTTCATCATATTCTTTGATGAATTTTTTCCTTCCCTGATCATTTAAAAGGCAGTAATTAAGGTCACGCTCAAAATCTTTTTCCTGCAGCATTTTCTTATTTATTAGATAAAATATCAGTCTATCCACCAGTATAGGTTTGAATATTTCACTTAAATCCAGTGCCAGAGAATATCTTCTTTCGGATGGCTCGTGAAGATAAGATATTGTGGGATTCAGTTGGGTGTTGTAGATCTCAGTGAGTACGGTGGAGTAGATCAGGGAGTTACCGAAACTCATTAGGGCATTGATCATATTCTCCGGAGGTCTTCTGCTGCGGCCTTCCATTTTATAACCATCAGGTAATATTAAATCCATCTTTTCATAGTAATGAGCGCGTATCCTTCCTTCCACATTCATGAATTCAGTTATCTCCCTACAGGAGTCCAGATCATTTAAGATTTCACCTATACCATTCTCAATCTTGTAGTAGGAAAGAACCTTCTGCATGTTATGGGCTGCACCTTCCACAAATTTCCCTGCAATTATAATTCGTTTTTCGTGATCCAGGTAATTTTCAGCCTGTTTAATGAGCAGATCACCCGATAACAGTGTTTCTCGAGGGTAAAAGCTACCATCATAGAATCCGTAATAGTTAAAAAAGTGTATGGGCACTCCTTCCTTGGCTAAAAGGTGAACTGCCTGGGAGGAGAAGCTCAGAGAACCGTAGGAGTAGATAGAATACATCTTGCTAATTGGTATGGGTTTTTTACCATCCTTGTTATGAAAATAAAGGGTGTTCTCTTTTCTTTTTAAGATTCCATCCGACATCAGGTAGTAATTTTTTTTCAATATCACATCCCCTATTAAATTTTACACAAAACAAAACTCATAATAAGCACACCTGCGACATGCCGGTCTTCTACTGGGTGCAGGCATCTCCTCTTTAAGCATATTACCTATTCTTTTGGTAATATTATGTATCTCCTGTTGATTTCTCTCATCAAGTTTTAGGGTTTCTCTTCGCCTCAGTTTAGGGTAATCAATGATTCCTATGGCATTTTCAATTCCCTTCTTGTTTTTTAGATAATACAGGTAATAGAGAAGCTGGTAGTGATGGGCTTTACTCATCTTTTTGCTCTTTTTAACCTCGTGGATCTCCAGGACATCTCCTTTACGTATGAAGTCAAAACTGATCAGGTTATCAATGGTTTGGTCCCTTTTATCCCGTTTATAGGAATCTTGGTGGAGTGTCTTTCCCAGTGAAACAAGTTCAGACTCCTGTTCCATCTGGATATGATGAGAAAAAAGCCATAATTTGGTCTTGCAAATAAAATAGTAATTGATCTGGGTTCCAATTATTCTGAGTTCTTTTTCTGAGTCTGAGAACATTTAATGTATCCTTTGAATTCCTTTAACTTTATCAAAATCAGAATCAAAAGAAACTATCTTTTGGATATTGCAATTTTTCATAATCTCGATTGTTACTGAATCAGTCAAAGAAAGAGTTCCATCATACTGAAGATAGGTGTAAATGGCATGGTCGTAAAGAGATTGTTCCTGAGGGAATATCTTGCAATTATCCTTAATATTATCATAAATCATCTTACCCGCTTTTCCACCAGCTCTACCCCCTATTATAGTAACAGTCTCCGAGATTATAAGGCCAGATACCATTTTTTGAGATTTTTCCAGTTTAGGAATTAATTTCAGAGCTTTATCGTGCCATTGGTCATTTTCCAGGACAAGGGCAATAAAAAAAGAAGAATCAACGAATATCAAATCTTTTCTCCCCTCTGGAACTTCTTCTTAAGTTCAACAGCATCGGTGGGTTTGCCCTTTACCATTCCTGCAATATCTTGAAAGGTTACTTTCTTACGGAATTTGATTTCTACTCCGTTTTCAGTAGGTCTCCATTCTAAAATGTCTCCCGGCCCAACATCAAACTTTTTTCTTATATCTGAGGGAACTACAGTTTGAAAGCCCTTTGAGATTTTGGTTTCTGAAGTCATATTATCACCATTTGAAATATTGATTTTCAAAGTATTTATTTTTTTCAAAGTGAAACTACTTCTCAAATGATAATCTTTTATAAGGTTTCTGATTTTTTACTCAACTTTTTGAGTCAGTCTTTATAGGGAGTTATTCAACTTTATGAGTAAAATTCAACCAAATATCATAATTTTCTTTAATTATTATAGGAACAGCCTAAAAGCCGTTTTTCTATTTATTAAAGAAAATTAAATGGTTCAATCCTACTTTTAAATCATTCTCATGTCAATATCATTTGTGGGTGGACAAAACCCCACATCTAATCTGTACCATTCTTCTAAATCCTTTTTAGGAACATATTTATAATCTTCAATTCTTCCAATGTAAGGTAAATGCCCTATTTCATCTTCCATTTTTTTATTACAACTAATTGATAGTGTAAATAAATTAATGTCCTTTTTTATTTCTAAAAGCTTATTTTTTCTTTCGAATCTTTTCAATTCTGTTTGTATTTCTTCCATGTATTCCCTGATTTTTTTAGCTTCTTCATTAATTTCTATAAAAACGGATGTTTTTGGTATGTCGTTTTTAATTAATTGGAATTTAGAAGTGTCGGAAAATTCTAATCGTATTAAATGTTCCATAATCTGCCTAGAATCATCATAACTACCTCTTTCTTTAATTAAACGGTAATATTCATCAGCTGCATTCATAGTGAAATCTTTTTCGGATATACTTCCACCCGTTCTAGTCATGATTTCTTTGGTAGCATCAATGAGGACAGAATCATAGACATATTCATGAAATCTTTTGTTTTCATCTTTCAATACAATCGTATTAAATGAACCTTTTTTCCCTTCATCATTTCTATTGCATCGTCCTGCTGTCTGGATTATTGAATCTAAAGGTGCTAAATCACGATAAATAATGTCTACGCTGACATCTACGCCTGCTTCTACTAATTGTGTTGTTATAATAATTTTCCTTTTTTTATCATGTTTAATGCGATCAATCCTTTTTAGACGATATCTCGGCAGAACATGAGTAGTCATATTTATAAGTTCAAACCCATTGAACTTACAAATTCCATCGTTATCTACAAGTCTTTCCTTATCAGTTAGTTTATATTCTTCAGAAAGTCTTTCTTTTAAATGATTATATAACTCTTTAGCAGAATTAATCGTGTTTAACACTACCATAATGTCATTGTCTTTTTTTTCAATAATTTCGTCGAAAATTTCTTCTTTAAAATCATCAAAATCTTTTTCATTTAAATCAAAATTAAAATTAACTCTATCGAAGGCTTCAAAGTACATATCTCTATTTTTTACAAGTTCTTTGATTTCTTTTTTGTCAAAAATAAGTGGTTTGGTGGCTGTTATTAATATGATCCAACAATTAAATTTTGATGCAAGATATTTCAACATGTTATTTAACAAAAGCCAGTATCCATTTGGAATTGCCTGTATCTCATCTAAAATAATTATAGAGTTAATCATATTATGAAATTTTCTAGCCGCTCTATTCTTATTGGTAATTAAACTGTGAAAAAACTGGATAAAAGTTGTAATAACTACTTCAGAATGCCAACCTTCAGTTAGAAGCAATGATTTATTTATATTTTCAATAACATTGAGTTCATTATTTTTTTCTTCTTTATATTTGATATCAATTAAATGATGATGCTTTAAAAGTAAATTTGAAGGTGTATTCTCTTCAACATATTTCTCTTTTTCCTCTTTATCCATTTCAAATAATTGTTCCCACCCTTTACCATCTCTTCCAGCTAAAATTTCAGAAATAACTGAACTGTTTTGATCGATAATACTCAAAAATGGCAATGAATATATTATTTTTGGATTAAAACCTTTTTCGTCCTGAACTTTATCCTGAAGACCTAAAGCAAATGAAAAACTAGTTAATGTTTTCCCAACCCCCGTGGGAAGATTTATTGAAAATATTCTGTCTTTTCTTAAATCTATTTCTGGAAGCTGCGAATTTACTTCTTGATAAGCCATTTCTCTTATCTGATTGATTTTCTCGTGATCTTTAAATTTAACAGCTTTATACTGATCTACTAAATCTTTTTCTAGTATTTCAACTCTTTTAGGAATTGGAGTTTCGGAAGCATCTAGTTTATCTGCATCGAGTAAAATAGAATAAAAAAAGAGAATCCAAAAGTAATATTCTAACTTTTTCTCTCTAAATAGCTTTTTAACATTGCTACGTATATCTTCTGTAAATTTTGGGTTTTTAGTTATTAATACATGAAAAAAGTCTTGTATTTCAGAATAAGACAATATATCTTCGTAAATATGGTTTATTTCGTCTAAATGGTTTTTATTTATATCTTTTATTTGTTCAACAACCACATCAATTTTATTATTCTCATTAAGTTTAGGAATTTCATTATGCTTTAAGTTTTTAATATTCCCATGATGTTTGTTTATAACAATCCACGAAATTGCAGGTAAATACCAAAATTCATCATATACTCCGTTTTTTTTTAAATAATCTTTTACTAAATAATATCCAAAAAATGATGAAACGAAACTATGATATGTAAATTTGCTATTTTTTTCATGGTTATGGATATATATCTGAAAAAAAGTAGTAGACTTTCCAAAATCATGTGAAATGCCATTTAAGTAAGCTATTTTGGATATTAAATCTTTATTTTCAATAATTTTTGAATTTACAATATTTTTAGATAATTTGGCAACGTTACAAAGATGGTCTACTAATCTCTTTTCAGGGTGAGATTTCAATTTATAAGAAAATGACATTTTCTTCTCCAATCCTCCAAAAAGAACCAGTTTCAATTGTAATAGGTCTTCCAGTTTGTTCCAACAAGACATTTGAATATTCTTTGACACATCTTTCTGAATTCATGTATAATGGCATATTTTCATTACTCCACCTCATTCCCTCTTTTAAATCATCAATTTTAACTTTGACATCATTTTTACTTATTACACTATCTATTTGGCTATTTTTTGCTTCTTTAGCAATTATATCAAATTCTCCAACATAATTAAAATTAGCAATCAGTTCACTGATGCCTAAATAAGGGGTATATATTGTTTTATGGCTTTCAAGATAATATTTAAGTTTTTCATGCATTTTTGTCTCTCTAAATCGGAGGTAAACTCTGTAATGAGGTGTTTTTAGAAATTCATAGGGAGTTGGAGAACGTGGAGTGCCTTTTATATCCCACAAATAAAATCCGGCATCCGTTTTTATGATGTTAATGTTTAATCGAATTTTTTTTATTGGTTTCATTATTCTAATCGAAAATTCAAAATTTTCTCTTGAGAGAGTGTCATAGTAAGAGTCTCTCTGCAATCCTAATATGGCTGCGACCAAGCCACTAATTGCTGTACCCGTGGGAATAGAATAAGTAAGGGGAGATGTTGTTGTCTCCATTTTACGAAAATGCCCATAGTCTCCCCAAATATCAAATACAAGTGCTTTATTCAATGCCATAAAGACCACACTTATAAATTTAATTCCTTTATTTCTACTTCAAATGAAGTTTTTAAGTCTGAATTAAGTTTCAAACCATTAACTTCAAATTCAACTCGCTCAATTTTATCTTTATTTGAGTTAATTGTTTCTACTAATTCAGAAATATTTAATTCAGCTTCGGAGATGCTTCTTAAACTTTTTTCTCCAATATCTTCAGCTAGAACAAGTTTAATTTTTTTATCGAGATCTCCGATATGGAAATTATCTTCTTTATAAATTACTCTTAACAACAATCTGGGCATTTGCCCAATTTTAGATCTTGTAATTATGTTTTTAGTTCCATTCCAAAGTCCATCCATAAGTAAATCAACATCAGCTTCAGATAGACCTGTACTTTTAGCGGCATTTTCGTTTATTATACCATAAAATGAAATCAAGGAATAGGGGAGAATTTGAGTTTCAATGAAAGTTCCTCTTGTAACATTTTCTTTAGAGGGCATCACACTAGTTCCTTTGATAGTTTTTGGTTCTACTTTATGCAGAGATTTTCCAAATTTGAACTGAACGGGCCCTATCCAAGTCGAAGTCAGGTTTTTAACAGCAATTGTAGCTCCAAAAAGCCTCAAATCAATATATTTTTCGAGTAATTTAATTCCATCTTCTTTTGATTTTATTTTAAGATCTTTAAGACGATCTTCTCGAGTTTTTTGTGTTCCATCTGCATTAATTTCTTCTATTATAAAAATTTCTTCATTTAAAAATTTATATAAATAATCTCTAATAGTTCTTTTAAGCCTTACATCTGTAACTATATTTATTTCGGTTTCTTCATCGATTCTAGGCCTATTTTCGTCCATTGGATCTCCATTTGGATTAGCATTCTCGATGTCGTATAAAAAAATTATTTCAGATCTGTTTTTAACAACTTCACTCATTTTCATCACCTTTACCTTTAAAGATTCCACCTAAATTAAGTCCTAATGTAAAATAATAACTAATTTCATCTTTTGATATGTCCCACCCATTTTCCTCTGTTTTTAATAAATATTCTGAAGTTA
>NZ_CP022706.1:1022500-1035000 GCF_003491305.1 Methanobacterium sp. BAmetb5 | reverse complement strand
GTAAAAAATCATCCTAAGTTTAACCCCATGTATTAGGAAGGGATAGATTTGCCAATATCGGTTATAAAGTTTCTAAAAGATAAACGCTGGGCATTTGCCGCCATACTCATAGGTTTTGCCGTGGGATTCCTATCCGCTTTACTGTGTGTGATATGGCAACTGAAGATCTTCGGCTTTAACATACTGTTCATTGTATCTCCCTTGGTTGCTGGTTTTGTGGAAACGTTCATAGCCCAACGCATGTACGGTAAAAGTACCGGAGCAATAAGTGCCCTGCTAATATTCATATTCATAAATGCCTACGCCTGGCTTTTCCCCCAGGACCCCATTGTCATCAACTTCTTCACCCTGGGTGGTTTGGCCATGATGATACAGGCGGCATTCCCCATACTCATCAACTACCTCCTTTTTGTTGTATTTCTGGGCATATTAACTTATATTATAGGATATGTGGGAAACCTCCTGTCTAAAGCCATGAACAAAGTTACCCGGAAAACCCCCGAACCCGAAGCAGAGTCCGATATTGGTGATCAGTCCGGAGACCTGTTGAAAAGTCCTCAATTAGGTTTTATGGATGACCTGGAAGTCCCCTTGGTATCCATTCCCTATATGACTGGTGGCCAGATCACCAAACACCTGGGACTGGTAACTGGAGAAGCAATGGTAGAAGATGAGTCAGAGGGAAATTCCCGGTTGCCAAAAAAACCAAAAATTGATGGTATGAGCTTAAACAAAGCCAAAGAAACCGCAATCCTTAGAATGTTGGATAATGCGTACGAAATGGGTGCTAACACCGTGGTTGAAGTTTTAATCGATTACAATTCAATCGGGGGTTTGCAGGGCAATGCCATAATAGTCACCGCCACTGGAACCGCGGTAGTGTATCAATAGCAATTCAGGGTACATGAATTCAGGGATAGGATCGGAGCACCCCATATTCAAGCACATAACTCTTATCAAAGAAGTTATGCAGTGAACTCTGGCTGCTGGTCAGTAGTAGGGTAGCATCGATTTTTCTTAAAAGTTCCAGGAAATTCGCAGTGGCCTCCTGATCCAGCTCGGCAGTTGTTTCATCCGCCAGTACAATAGCAGGATCATTAACCAGTGAACGGGCCAGTGCAACCTTCTGTGCTTCTTCAGGTGACAGATCACTGGGGAACCGCTCCCAATTATCCACCTGGACTTTTTCCAGTAATTTTCCTGCTGTCTCTTCATCAGGTGAACTCATGGGGAGCATCACATTCTCCAGAATGGTGAGGTAGGGTAAAAGATTGGCCCTGCGGAAAATAAAGCCAATTTCATTTTTAATCATCATTGAACGTTCACTATCCCTCAATCCAGTAGTTGGGACTCCTTTAATACAGATTTCCCCTGAGCTGGGGGTCTTGATAAGGCCCGCAAGGTAGATCAGGGATGTTTTACCGGCCCCGGAAGGACCGGTCACCAGGGTGGATGAGTCCGGAGGGAGTGAAAAAGATAAATCTTTAAGGGCAGTTACCTCGGAGTTTTTACGGTGGTAGACTTTACTCACCTGGTTAAAGGCCAGAATACTTTCAGTAATCACAGAGAAGAGCCTCCTCTACTTTTATTTGGGAGGTAAACCATGCGGGGTACAGGCCGAGGATGAGACTGAGCAGGGTGGTGATGGCAATGGTGCCCACGAACAACCACAAAGGGAGCACATTGAACAGATCCGGTGCGAGAAAAACTGATATTAACCAGATACCCAGAGTTCCAATAATAACTCCGATAATGGATCCAATAAAACCTAATAAGCCGGATTCAAGAGTGCAACTAATGAAAATTTCTCTTTTTGTAAAGCCCATGCATTTAAGAAGTCCGATCTCTCTTCTACGCTCGGAAAGGTTGAAACCCATCGTGTTCATAATGCCTAAAACTCCAATTAACAGGGCCACGCTGGCCAGCCCATCTAAAAGGTAAACCAGGTTGACTAGTAATCCTTCTAAACGGCTGAATAACTGGTTTTCAGTGATTGAACTGCCTAAAAATGAGTTTATATAGTTAACTGCCGATGATACCAGGTTGGACTGGTTATCTGTGGTTGTGCTGGATTGCACTCCTATTTTTCCACTGGATGGTCCTGATTTTTCTAAAAAACTGCTTATGCCCAGCCCGGAGCTTACCAGGATCAATAAAATGATGACTCCCAGGGAAATTCTTAAAACGGTTGATAGATTCCGCAGGCGGTTACGGCGTAAATTTTTCCAGGATAAAGCGTATATTCCCATTAAAACCAGCTCATAATTAAAAATTGATTTCCGGCCATTAGGAGAGTTAATATCCATTTTTTTTCAGAAATTTTATTTTCTCCAGATATATTCATTGGTGGTTTAATCTTTATGTTTTTTTTGGGAAATAAAAAGTTCTTAATAAAAAATAAAAGGTTCTTTATCGAAATAATGGGGAATCCATAAAAATTAATGAAGATCCTTTATGGAAAATAAAAGAGGATGAGGCTTGTTATTTTTTTATTCTGAAGCTTCAGCTTCAACCTTTGCTGCTGGTTTAAATATTTCAAATATTCCACTGATTATTAACCAGATACCAATTAATATTGCGAGGTAGAAGGGATTCCAGGCATACAATCCGAGAATTATGTATATAATACCCATTAAAATTCCTAAAATACCTACTCCCTTGGCTGATCCTCCTTCTCCGGTAAAAAGGGTTATCACACCGGACATGAATAGGAAGAATCCTGCTAAATAAAGTATAAAGCTGGCTAAGAAACTCAATTCAGTTATACTTCCTACCAGTCCTATTCCTGCTATTATGGCAATAATTCCCAGGATTATGTTGAGAACACTGGTTCCTTTACTGACCTTCCATCCTGAAAATCCTTGAACCAGGAACCAAACACCTAAAGCGAGTACTCCCAGCCCGGCCAGGATACTGAACGTGTAAACACTTATCAATGGGAATGCAATCACTATTAAACCTAATATTATTGCTACAATTCCTAATGCTACATTTTTGCCTTCGGCCATATCAATCAAACCTCCCTAATGTTGGTTACAAGCCCCATACACTTTCATCTTGTGTGACTACTTAATAAGCTTTTTCTAGGTGATAACCAAAGCAGGGGATAGGGTACTGGCTCGTGGAATGGAGTTAATTTATTCTAGCCTTGAATTATCCCAAAAATCTGGTGCAGATTCTGGAAACTAATCCCTTGATTGGTATTTTCCAACAATCACAATAAAATCCATTTATAAACTCCAAAAATAAGTTATAGGAGATTTAAACCTGTTTTTTGGGGTAATAATGTTCATTTGAAATAGTAACATATTTATGCGTTCGCTGATAGATTATAACTAGTTAAACATTGATTTAACTAAAAAGAGATGGAGGGTTTTGATGAAAAATACTGTATTGGGTATTTTAGCAATAATTCTTGGTTTAATTGTTTTAGCGTTCCCACTGGCAGGTCTTGTGGCTGCAAGTGTGCTGACCGGATTTGTAGTATTGATGATTGCGGTATGGCTTTTAATTGTGGGTGGATCCCAGTTGGAAGTCAGTAAAAAGGCGGGGATTATGAACCTGATCCTGGGTATAATAGTCCTTATTGTGGGTATTGGCCTCATTTTCAGCCCAGCTTTATTCGCATTCCTGGCTGGATTCTTACTGTACCTGGCAGGTATATTCATGATAATAGCCGGAATCATATCTCTGGTATCCCGTAACGAATTTAAAAACGCCACCTGGGCTGGTGTACTGGGAATAATACTGGGTCTTCTGTACATTATTCTGGGAACATTTGCCTTTGACCCGGTTTACCTGGGAGTCTTAATTGGTGTCTGGCTGGTAATCAATGGTATCTTTGCTTTCCTTGAATAAAAAAAGACCATTAAAGCCATAAAAGAATTAAAAAAAAGGTTTAGGAAATATTTAAACATATTTCCTACTATTATTTTTCTTATAATGCCGAGGAATTATTCTTTAATCTCTCTCAGCATATTCTTAATTTCAGTTATTTCCGATTTAATTTCATTTATCTCAGTTTTTATTCCTTTAACATCCTCTTCTTTAGCCATTTGGGATTCTAAATCATTCACTGTGTCATCAATTTTTGCCACGTACTCCACACTCTTCTGGACGATTTTTTCCCGATCTTCACGTAGTTTATCCATTAATGAAGAAGTTGTAGCTGCAGTTAACAGGCTGGAGATACCTATGGCACTGACCATGGCAATTATCCCCACTACACGTCCCCAGGAGGTGATGGGAACCACATCTCCGTAACCAACCGTGGTGATGGTTTGCACCACGTACCATACCGAATCCTCAAAGGTGGTAACTTCGGGGTTAACTCCGTGTTCAATTAAGAAGAACATCACTGAACAGAACACCAGCACCACCACAAAGAAGGCAAACCCGTATACTAATCTACTTTTGGTAACAAACCGGTCTACTGCTTTACCAACCTGGCGAGCGGCCATTAACAGGGTTACCACTTTAATCAGTGCCAGAATTTTCAGTATGAGGGAAGCTTCATCAATCCCCAGAAGAATCAGGCCGAGGAAATAGAAGGGTATAACTGCCAGGATACCATTCCAGTTTTTCTTCAAATAACTTTCCTGGGGTCCGGTTCTCCGGTGCTGGACCCAGTATCCAAATATAAGCAGTGCACAGGTTAATAAATCCAAATAAGCGATATTAGAATAGGTATCTGGTCTCAGGGGTAGGAAAACGCTGATAAAAAGAAGGAAACTATCCAGGAATATGAAGACCATGAGAATTATTTCCAGGACCAGTTCCAGTCTATATCTCAGCTTACTATTCATGATTTCAACTTATAATTACCCACAAATATTTTTTTCGATTATAAATTGATCCGTTAAGGTCCGGTTGGGTTTAAGTAGGTCCACCTTGTGAGGTGAACTTTCAACCTCATTTATAACCCCTCAAAGATTAACTCAAGTCACGGTACCTTTTCCAAATTCCAGTGCGGTGGCCCAGTTCTACTTCTTCCTGAATTAATTCCACATCACTGGTGATCCAATCCAGATACATCTCCAGGTCTGGTGTTAACCCTTCTCCTTTAGAGTAAGATGTCCTGATTTTCATAGGAGGCAGTACAACATTTTTATCCACGGATAAGGCCATGTGGGAGAGAACATCCAGCAACTGTTCTTTAAAAGTGGACAGATCAGGTAATGATTCACTGGATTCCATTAAAGTTGCCAGAGCAGATATATCAGCGGTTAATTTTTTATTAACTGCCTCCAGATCCTTATAGAATGAAACATCATCCTCCACATCATTAAAAGTATCATTAACCTTTTTAATGGCTGATTCGAGGTTCTTTTCCTCTAACATGTACTTCCTGAACAGTTGAACTGCCTTTTCATGCTGGTAAACCATCCCTTCACTGGGGATAACTGTTTCCAGGTATTCCCGGTTGCTACGAATGGTCCGGGCAATCTGCTCGGGTAGGTTTATGGCCATTCTACTGGGGAAGATAAGATATGCGCAGACCAGTGCTAGAACAGCACCTATGGATATGTCAATTAGTCTGGCCACTGCATTTCCAAACACAGTCCCCGTGGGCCAGAGCAAGACTACAAAAAGGGTCATAGCCATTATAGACAGACTCATATAATTGGGATAGAAGGCCCGGAAGAAGAAGAGCATTATAAATGCTATCCACACCAGTATCTGGTGGGGAAAAATGAATCCCAAAATAATTGCCAGAATTATTGCTATAAAGTTGAATGAAACCCGGGAAATCATGTTGTTCACCGTACTGGTCACATCGGGTTTCATGATTATTAAAATTCCCATGGTTATCCATATAGCGCTGCGTTCGTGGGTCAAATATACTACCACGAGTCCCAGGGTCATGGCCAGGGTAAAACGAAGAGCATGGCGTATGTACATATTGTTAAGATTGAAATTGGCTTTCAAAACTTCCTGCAGAGATCTCCGGGGTGATCTTATGGACTTTTTGGGGGAAGATGTTTCTTCTTCCGCTAACAATTCGTTGACCCGTGTGAGCAGACTCTTCATACTTCTAGCTACATCCAAAACCACATCTCTGCTCCCCTCTTCCAGGGTACCTGTTTCTTGTAACTCCACCATTGTCTGGTCAAGTGGGGATAAATCTATCCCCTTCTGTTGGGTG
This sequence comes from Methanobacterium sp. BAmetb5, assembly GCF_003491305.1. Lineage (NCBI taxonomy): Archaea > Methanobacteriati > Methanobacteriota > Methanobacteria > Methanobacteriales > Methanobacteriaceae > Methanobacterium > Methanobacterium sp. BAmetb5. Next base: position 1,028,855 of record NZ_CP022706.1, on the reverse strand, counting down.
GTGATGTTGAGGGCAACCTTCTTACTACTGGTATTGGCAGTTTCCAGGAAGATATGGAAAATTTCACCAAGTTTTCCAGACAAACGGGATGAAACTAACTCCGCATAACCCCGGAATCCATTAAGATATGTTCCTATTCTGAAAAGCTCATAGTCTCGGGGGGAAAGAAGAATACCGGACAAAGCTTGACGCATAGATAGAGTTTTTTCCAGGGATGTTCCGGGATCAAAGGGTAATGCCACCATATGGAGAAGATCATCCCGGCGGTGAATCAGCTTGGGGATGAATAGGATGGAGGCAACCAGGTATGCTAAAATTATGTATAACCCCCATTCAAGGGGAGAAGCAGTAGTATTAACCAGTAAAACCGAGATGAAGTAACAGGTGAAGATCATAAAGCCCATTGTTCCTGCGGTTTCCCCAAATATGTACAGGGACAGGCTGAAAAAAGCCCAGATCACCGTAAAAAATAAAAAAATGGGAAGACTGGAAAGGGCCAGGGAAGAACTCACAAAAGCCAAAAGCGTCATTATAAACCCTACCAGAGCCAGCGGGACGATTTTATTCAGGGGAAGTGGTAGGTCAATGATTATAGTGGCCACCAGAGTGATGAACATGACGGCACTCACTCCCTTATCAAAACCCAAATATTGGGCTAATAAAGCGGCCAAGACCATTAAAACTATGGATTTGGCTGCCTGTTTCCATAGGGGACTACCACCGGGTTTGGATAATATTTTTAACCTTCCTAAAAAACCCTTCTTTTCCATGTACTAACCCTCTCATATTTAAACTACCTGGAATAATTATGCAATAATTTTTACTGTAACCTAAATTATTAGCAGAGGTTCTAAATTGTTAACATCTAATATCTAAGATAATCTTAAATTGCAGTTTGATCCATTACCTATTAAAACATTGTCAGAATATTCAACTTCAGTTACCCTTACGGTAATAATAAGTTGGAATTCAGGGGAAGTTAAGTCCGGCAATCGATGGTTAAGGATTATTCAAGTGTAAAGGGTGAATGAATGAGCTTTTTAAATCCAGATACTAATACAAATCCATTAGAACGCAATTTATTGCGGATCATGCGCATATTCCTTTTAGTGGCGGGAGTCTACATCACCATCTTCGGAGGGGTGAATGGTTCGGAACGAATATTTGGAGTGATGATACTGGTGGCCCTCACCATAATCAATGCCCCGGCCCTTTTCACAGGAAACAGGATACGCGCCCTGCCTGTGGAAATAGAACTTTTACTACTGGCCATGGTTTTATTTGAATTGGTGGGAGGAGATGCCTTAGGATTGTACGTGAAACTTCCTTATTATGATAATTTCATGCACTTCATGCTCCCCTTATACATAGCACTCATTGGAATGATGCTGGTATATACCATGTACCATTTCGGTAGACTGAAAGCTACCTTCCTGGAGATGGCTATCCTTATAGTCATAGTAACCATTGGACTGGGAGGTGTTCTGGAAATGGGAGAATACACTTACGATAAATATTTAGCCAGCGGTTCACTGGGACAGATCACTGGAAATACTCAGATGCAGGGTTCACCAACTCAAAGTCCCCTGGATGACACCATGAATGACTTATTCACCGATACTGCGGGGGGAATTGTAGGGGCACTAATAGGAGTGCTACTAATTAGGAGAGCAGAGAGGAGAGGGGGCCATTGGAAGATAGCTGATGAAATAGAAGATATGATGCAGGAGTAAATCTTCGAATTTCATCCTAAAGGTGAAGTTCATCCTTGATTTCTGGTAATGGGGATAGGGTGGCCAATTGGGGTTACATTTTTCAGGAAATTACTGTTTCAAGAAATTTTATATACGGTACACACCAAAGATCAATGCGTAAATTACAGTATCAATCCTATTATTAATATTAACTGTTAATCTAGTTTAATTCAAAAATTTAGCAAATATTTTAGCTGGAAAAGCCAGAAAACTTGGTTAAGAGCTTACTCAGAATTGAGGAGTCAAGAAAGGAAGATGGAAATATCAAAAGAAATTCACTCTCTCCCTGGAATATCGAAAAAAGTTGTACTCTCAAATGGAATACCAAATTTTCACCGGGCAAATAGGGGAAGTAAAAGGAATAATCACATGACAGAAAAGGATCCCAACGGTATGAAATACCGGCAGAAGTTACAGAGGGGAATGACGCGCTGGCGTCATATTGTGGGTAACCCTAACTTCAATAACCAGGACTTCCAGCTGGAACAGGTGGAAGTTATCATACCCGGCCTTGACCCTGCCTTTGATAATTATCGCCTGATAAATCTTTCCGATATCCATCTGGGTCAGTGGATAACACCGGAACACCTGGAGGGTGTGGTGGATATGGTTAATAAAGAAAAACCTGATTCTATAACCATTACTGGTGATTTTGTTTCCTACATCCTGGATGATGTGGCTCAGGACCTGGAAAAATCCCTTAAGAAGTTAAAACCTAAAGAGTATTCCCTGGCTGTTTTGGGTAATCATGATCACTGGTTAAGTGCAGATAGAATAAAAAATATCTTGCGCCGATGTGATATAATTGATGTCAGTAATGATTTTTACACTATACAACGTGAAGAAGCTCTGCTCCACGTAGCTGGAGTGGATAGTGTGATGTTAGGCAAGCACCGCCTGGATCTGGTGATGGAAAAACTCCCTCCTGAGGGACCAGCCATACTCCTGGCCCATGAACCTGATTTTGCCGACATCAGCTCAACCACGGGACGTTTCAGCCTGCAGATATCCGGACACTCCCATGGGGGTCAATTTTTAATACCCGGTCTGGGAACATTCATCCGCGGTCCCCACTTCCTGAAATATCCGGCGGGTAAATACATGGTGGGAGATATGGTTCAGTACACCAGCCGGGGTCTGGGAACTAATATATTCTGGTTACGGATTAACTGCGACCCGGAGATCACGGTGTTCACTTTAAAATCTCCTGAAGATGCAAAGTAAATATTGAAGTTGATTCAATTCATAACTATCACGTTGATCAATTCCTTAGTTTGATCTATTCCATTCCATGGGTTGATCTATTCCTGTGGGGAGATTGAAAGCTAATAATATAAATAGGGAGGATCCAGATGGATAATGGGGAAAAACAGTCATCAGAGTGGTACAACAAGGTTCAGGATCATTCTAGATTCTACTGGTTGGGACGGACCCTGGTTATGTGGTTCGGTGGATTTTTAGGGTTCATAATCATAGACCATCTCGCACTGGGCCTGTATTTTGATGATTGGGTCACGGCCTTTCTGGCTGCGGGACTGGTGGGGATTTTAAATGCCATTTTCTGGCCAATCTTAGCCCGAATATTGTTGCCCTTCATGGTATTTACCGTGGGGATAGGTGCTTTACTTTTGAATGCCCTTCTAATATGGGTAGCCAGTGATTTGATGGGAGGATTCACAATTGAAGGCCCGGCCTTAATACTGACCCCCATTGCCATGGCCGCAGTTACTGCCGTGTTATCTGCTATTTTAACCATTGATGATGATGCCACCTACTACCGGAATGTTATTCGGAAAATAAAAAAAGGAAAAATCAAATTCCAGGATAAACCAGGAGTCATATTCCTGGAAATAGATGGTCTTGCCTTTAATATTCTAAATGAAGCCATAGAAAAGGGAAACATGCCCACCCTTAAAAAGTGGTTGGAACAGGACACCCATAAAGTGGTACCTTGGGAAACTGACCTGTCCAGTCAAACTGGTGCCAGCCAGGCCGGGATACTCCATGGGAATAACAGTGACATCCCGGCATTTAGATGGGTGGAAAAGGATAAAAACAACAAAATAATGGTTTCCACCGGTCTGTCCGATGCACCCTTAATTGAAGAAAGAATATCTGATGGGAATGGACTTTTAGCCTGTCACGGTGCCAGCCGAACCAATTTATTCTCTGGTGATGCCAGTGATGTTATTTTCACTTACAGTCAGCTTAAAAACCTGGGAAGATTTTACACCAGGGCCTGGTACTATGTATATTCCTATCCGTCAAATTTCGCCCGTATAGTGGCTTTATTCCTGTGGGACGTTCTGTTAGATTTTTCATCCCAACTGGTGCACTGGATAAAAAACATCCAGCCCCGTATAAAACGAGGATTTATCTACCCCTTTGTAAGGGCTGGAGCTAACGTATTTTTAAGGGAAGTAACCACTGCGGTGGTTATCGGGGACATGCTGGAGGGTAAAGTTGATGTGGCCTATGTAACTTACCTGGGTTATGATGAAATAGCCCACCACTCCGGAACTCGAGATTGGGATGCTTTTCATGCCCTTAAAAAATTGGATATGCAGTTTCATCGTCTGGATACTGCTCGAAAGTACGCACCACGCCCCTATCACTTGGTGGTACAGTCTGATCATGGTCAAACCAATGGAGCCACTTTCCTGCAGCGCTACGGAGTGAGTCTGGAGGACGTTGTCCGCGAATTGATGCCTCCTGAAACCCGTATCTACAGTGAACTCTCCTCCAACGAGGACCACTTTGGCCAGGCCATCCAGAATCCCCTGGAAGATAGTAAAAGTTATATAAAGGGGAAAGGGGATAAGGTGGCCAATGAAAGTAAGTATATTTTCGATACCACGGTTAAAAAGGTTGATGAAGCTCCCCTGGTCCGGGGGAAAATATTAGATTACCTGCAGCGCCACCAGATTGGAGAAATGCCCCATAGTAAGGATGTTTCCTCCGAGGATGCCCAAGTAATCGTGCTGGCCTCGGGCAACCTGGGCTTGATCTACCTTACGGAATACCCGGAAAGATTGACCTTTGAACAAATAAGAACCCTTTATCCAGATCTCATCCCCGGACTGGTTCAACATGAAGGAGTGGGATTTGTGATGGTTAATTCTACAGAACACGGACCAATGGTCATGGGAAAAGAAGGAATCCACTACCTCCAGGACGGTACCATTGAAGGAGAAGATCCTTTAGCTTTATTTGGATCAAGAGCTCCGGAACATCTCCGGCGAACCAACAGTTTTAAATACACTCCGGATATTCTGGTCAACAGTTTCTATGACTCAGAAAATAATGAAGTAGCTGCCTTTGAAGAATTGGTTGGTAGCCATGGTGGTATGGGAGGTGAACAAACCCAGCCATTCATTATTTATCCATCAGAGTGGGATATGGGTTTTGAGGAAATTGTGGGTGCGGAAAAATTGCATAAAATGTTAAAAAAACAGTTAAAACATCTTGAAATATGAATTTTAGAAAATTGAGTGGAAACATGAATCACAAGACCGGTAAAAACAGGAAAGATGTAAAAATAGGATCAGAAGTTTACATTGTACTTAAAAAGGATCAACGCACTGGGAAACGAACTAAAGGAATAGTTAAAGACTTATTAACCCGTTCTTCATTTCACCCCCATGGAATCAAGGTGAGACTTGAAGATGGGAAAGTGGGAAGGGTTCAGGAAATAATCAAATAAGGAATCTAAATTGACATTTTAATGGAAATTTATAGTATAATATTTGATTAAAGAACTTTAAATTAGTAAATTAAAAATTAAATAAATAAAATCAGGTAAATCTGGTGAGTACTGATTTTATTTATTCAACGTAGATTTTAGTGGTTGATTGGCAGTGTTTTAGGTTTCCTTCGTGTTTTACTATTAATGTGTAGGTGCCTTTTTTATTGAGTGTAAATGTGTGGGGGGTAGCGTTAGCGGTGAAAAGGTTGGTTATTGCCCTGTCACTCCATACAAGATTGTGGCTGGAGTCATAGACGTCAAAGTACAGGTAACGAAGGAGTTCTGGAACCCATAAATGCGTCCCATATCTACTCTCAACCATGTAGTAGTATAATCTTGCTTGTAACTCTATTTCTGATCCTGCTTTAACGGTAATATCTTGAAGTGGTTGACCATTTTTTGCTGTTATTTTGGTGTCTCCTGGTGGTGGGTCTGCGGCAAATAGGGGTTGTAGTCCGCAGACTGCAATTAGGGTTATTAAAACTATGGGTAAGAATTTAACTTTCATTTTTTTCCACTTCCCTTATTTTGGAGTGGTTTTTTTTATTTAGTTTTTGATTTTAGTTGGTTTTGTTGAAAATGAATAGAAAGGGGGAAAATTAGATCACGTTGATTTTGGTGGTTGATTGGCAGTGTTTTAGGTCCCCTTCGTATTTTACTTTTAAGGTGTAGGTGCCTTTTTTATTGAGTGTAAATTTGTCGGGATTAGCGTTAGCGGTGAAAAAGTTGGTTATTGCGCTGTCACTCCATACGAGGTTGTTGCTGGAGTCATAGACGTAAAAGTCAAGGTAACGGCAGATTTGTGGAATCCATGTAACCTTCAAGACATTGTTATAATAGAACAAGTATAATCTTG
>NZ_CP022706.1:1000000-1015000 GCF_003491305.1 Methanobacterium sp. BAmetb5 | reverse complement strand
CATAGCCCAGGCTATTTCCTTCCATTTACCCAAACCACAGGAAGAATTAACCGTAGTCCATAATCCAGAAAGGCCAGAAAGACCATTCCTGGAAATAAAAAGTAGAAAAGAAATAGAAAGTGAGCTGAGGGATTTACAAAAGGCAGAGGGGGACCTGGTAACTCCCCAGGAGGTCCCGGAGGTGGTGGCCGAAAGGTTGGGATTCCGCTGCCCCAACTGTGAAACTTACACCAGTGCCTACCAAACCATATGTCCTCACTGTGGAGCAGACAAATACTCCCAACTGAATGTCCGCAGAAAACATTTAGGTGATCTATTGGGTATGTTTGAAATGGACAACGGACCAGTGGACATGCCCCCCGAGAGGGTTACCACCACCCGCATGAACCAGGGTCGGGAGGAAGTGGTGATCTATGAACGGGCCGATGGAGATAAAATTAAAATACTGGACCAGCATGCCCTGGAAAAAAGAAGGGAAATGGTGGAAGAAAAACCCAAAAACGTCATTGTGCCCCTGAAACGAAAAAGTTTCATACAAGCCACTGGAGCCAGTGAAACCGAGTTACTGGGTGATGTCCGTCACGATCCCTATGGAGGACATCCTGATCTGGGAACACAACCCTACGAAAGAGTGGTACCGGGGGCAGTTCATGAAGCCCACGAAGGAGTGCTGTTCATTGATGAAATCGTCCACATAGCACCCCTACAACGCTACATCTTAAGTGCCATGCAGGACAAGGTCTTTCCCATAGTGGGCCGAAACCCCCAGAGTGCCGGGAGTTCAGTGAAGGTGGAGGATGTGCCCTGTGACTTTATATTCGTGGCTGCCTGTAACATCCGGGACATCCAATACATACTACCCCCACTGCGTTCCCGTATCCAGGGAGAAGGATACGAAATACTGATGCGAACCACCATGCCGGACACCGATGAAAACCGGGCCAAGATGGCCCAATTCGTGGCTCAGGAAATAGAAATTGATGGTAAAATACCCCATGCCACCCGGAATGCAGTGGAAATAATCATAGAAGAAGCTAGAAAAAGAGCACGTGTAATCGATGATCAGAAAGATTCCCTAACATTGAGACTCAGAGATCTGGGAGGGCTGGTAAGAATGGCCGGTGATATGGCAGTCATGGATAAAAGTAAACTGATTGAAGACCGTCATATAAAATTCGCTGTTAAAAATGCGGTTTCTATAGAGGACCAGATTCTGGAACGTTACCAATCCCTGGAACAGGCCATGGACCGGGATCTATCCAGTTCACAGAAGATGTATTCTACCAGAAAAGGCACACCCAACGACCACGTGGACCGAAGCTACCTTTAAGAACCCATTATTCTATGGGTATATTTTTTTGTTTTTATTAGAAGATTTGTACTACTATTCCCATATTAACCTGGAAAATGAAAAGATTTAATTATTTTAAAGGGGATAGTGTTATAAACATAGCTTGGATTTTAGTTTAAACAATATAAAAAATTATTATTGATACTATGAACCATTATTCCAACGGAAACTGGAAATCATCACAGGGGGATCCCACTGACACCCAGAGATTAATGGGAATCACTCCTGGTTACCCTCAGAATAAGAATTTTCTGGAAGCATTCGACCTCCAGGAAATGGAAGAAGACTACCTGTTCGAACTGGAAATAAGAAACTATTCACGTAATACTATCAAAACGTACAGGTCAATCATCAACAATTTCTATAAGTTCTTAAAGGATGAAGAAGAATTGTATGATGAAAGACAGGTTTTAAGAAGTTTCAAACGGTACATACGCCACCTGAAACGTGAGAAAAACGTTTCGCAAAATTACATCTACCTGGTCACGGTGGTGGTTAAAAAATTCTTCGAATTCGGAGGAATCCACATACTGGAAGAGGTTAAAACGCCTAAAAGGACTAAATCTCTCCCAAAATCTCTTAATGAAGATGAAGTTCAGAGCCTTATCCATGCACCGGAAATCCATAATCCAGTAGATTCTTCACCTACATCTGAATCTTTAAGACTTAGAAACAAGCTATTATTGGCATTATTATACTCATCTGGTTTGCGTGTATCCGAACTGGTCACCATCCAAACCAACCACCTTGATCTGGAAGAGAGGACCATCCGGATCAGGGGGAAAGGGGAAAAAGATAGGATAGTTCTTTTTGATGATGACACTAAGGTTTTGATAGAGGATTTCCTGGAAAAAAGGACCTGTGAAAGTGAATATCTTTTTGTTAACCGTTCCGGGAACCATCTGACACCCCGCTACGTTCAGATGATGATCAAGGATTACGCACGGGTGGCCGGCATTAAAAAGAAAGTAACTCCCCACATATTAAGGCATTCATTTGCTACCCACCTGTTAAAGAATGGTGTGGATATTCGTGCCATACAACAACTTTTAGGACACTCTAACCTATCTACTACTCAGATTTACACCAGTGTGGATATGGAGACACTTAAAAACGTATATGACCGTGCTAAATTGCGTTAAAATCTATTTTGAGGATATTTTTTTTATTTCTTCGTTATTCTTCTTAAATCTTCTTATTTTTTCTTTAAATAGTAACATGGGGGATTTTTTCTTTAATTTTTAGGGTGAGAATAGAAGGTAGTGTAAGCAACTTATATTAATTTTAAATAATATATTAATACTATTGGGGGGGGGGGTAAGGAACATTAAATTATAGATGTAAGTGGTTTATTTTTTGTAAATTTAGTTCCAATAAGTGGGTTTTTTTTTAAAAATTTGAAAAAATTTTTAGGAAAAATTAATTATTCATTAAATCAATTAACGATATTGGTACTGGATATTGAATAACGATATCTAAAATAGATATTGAATAAAGATATTTATAAACGATATCGGATACTAATATTTAGTTCAGTAGATTTATTAAAATTCAGTAGATTAACCAATTAAGACTACAAGGAGGTAAACAATTGACCTTAAATCGAAAGTTCTTCCTGGGCTTTATACGGATCCACATACTCCACCAGGCAAGCCAGGGCGAGATTTATGGGGTGCAGATGATAAAGGAGCTCAAGAACCATGGGTACCAGGTCAGTCCTGGGACCATGTACCCCATCCTCCACGCACTGGAAAGGGAAGGTTTCCTGAAAAGCAGAAGGGAAAATGTTAAGGGGAAAATCCGGAAGTACTATAAAATAACTGGTAAGGGCCAGAAGATTCTAACAGAATCACGCCAGAAAGTAGGTGAACTTACCCGTGAATTCATGGTTTAAAAAGGGTATCATAGTGGAATGGGTTTGGAAACGTTTATGCAGTCTGGGGAAATTTGAAATATCAAGATGAACAATAAATAATAAAAGGATAGTTTCACCCGCAAGATTTTTAATAGGGAATTTAGGGAGATATTTACTGATTAAGTGAATTATAGCATTTCATTCACGAGGTGTTTATTCTGTCAAGAGAATTTCCCCGGCCACACCTGGTTTCCAGCAGATGCATAGAATTTGATGCCTGCCGTTACAACGGTCTTATTATAAGGAGCAGCCTGGTTGAGAAACTAAAAAAATACGCTGATTTCACTCCGGTATGTCCTGAGGTGGGAATTGGGCTGGGAATACCCCGGGAACCCATCCACCTGGAAAAAGACCAGGATAAAATAGAACTCATCCAGCCAGCCACCGGATACAACTGCACCGAAAAAATGTTGGAGTTTTCTGATTCATTTTTAAAATCAGTAGAGGGGGTAGACGGTTTCATACTGAAGAATAAATCCCCTTCATGTGGAGTGAAGGCGGTTAAAATTTATCCCCAGGGTGAAATGTCAAGGCCCTGGACTGATGGGGTGGGAATGTTCGCGGCAGCAGTTTTCCGATTTTTCCCCTCAACTCCTACTGAGGATGAGGGTAGACTGCGCAACTTGCATCTGCGTGAAAATTTCCTAACCAGGATCTACACCCTGGCTGATTTTAGAGAGAATGTATCCCCTGGAGATTTCAGTGACATGCTAGAATTTCACCGGAAAAACAAGCTTTTATTTTCATCATACAGCCAGGTACACGCCCGAAAACTGGGGAGACTGGTGGCCAATCAGAAGAGGAGCACGTTTAAGGATTTAGTGGAAAAGTACGAGAATATCCTGAAAAAAATGCTTCTACAGGACCCGCAGCCCCCATCCAATGTCAACGTCTTGATGCACGCCCTAGGCCATTTTTCCCATGATATTACCAGTCCAGAGAAAGCTTTCTTCCTGGAATCCCTGGAAAAGTATCGCCAGGAAAGGGTTCCCCTCCTGGTGAACCAAAACTTACTCAAATCATGGATAATCCGTTTTAACAAGGAATATCTGGGGGATCAAACTTTTTTCGAACCTTACCCTGAGGAATTAATGGAAATAACCTTCATTTAATACCCTCCTTCATCAAATTCCCCCCTCAATTATATCCTTTCATTTAATCACATTCTGCCATTTAAATCATATTAAGAGGGTTGAACTATGATCCCTGCCCCACGTATTAAAAACCTAAACCAGAAACCTTCGAAGGATGGAGATTATGTCTTATACTGGATGCAGGCCTCTCCCCGGGTACACACTAACCATGCACTGGAATACAGTATAAAAAAGGCCAACCAACTTAAAAAACCTTTATTAGTATTTTTCGGGATAACCAACCAATTTCCAGAGGCCAATAATCGACACTACACTTTTCTCCTCCAGGGACTTCAGGATGTTCAAAATGCACTGGAAAAACAGGGAATAAAAATGGCAATCCAGATAGTCTCCCCGCCAGAAGGTGCCCTGGAACTGGCAGAGAATGCTTCAATGGTGGTTGTTGATGGAGGTTATCTGAGTATACAACGTGCATGGACCCAAAAAGTCAGAGATGGACTACAATGTCAGTTAATACAGGTGGAAACCAACGTGGTAGTTCCGGTGGAAACTGCCTCGTCTAAGGAAGAGTATTCTGCAGCCACTATCCGCAGGAAGATCAACAAAAAACTGGATGAATTTTTAGTACCCCTGAAAAGGGAAAAACTAAGTACTCGTTCTATTGATCTTGATGTGGATTCACTATCCCCTGATGATTTAGATTCCATCATTTCGCGATTAGGATCAAAATCTAAAGTATTCCCTGTAGTTAGATATAAGGGTGGAAATGGTAATGCCATTAAACTACTGGATAATTTCATTAAACATAAGCTGGACAAATTTCCAGATAGAAATGATCCCGGCACTGACTACATGTCCCATATGAGTCCCTACCTCCACTTCGGTCAGATATCTCCGTTACATATAGCACTGGAGGTTTTGAAAACCAAAAGCCCGGGTAAATCTGCCTACCTGGAGGAACTCATCATCCGCAGGGAACTGGCTGTGAATTTCGTATACTACAACCGGGAATACGATAACCTGAAATGTCTCCCGGATTGGGCTTACAACACTCTTATGGAACATCGGAAGGATAAAAGAGAATATATTTACTCCTTGGAAGAATTTGAAAATGCAGAAACCCATGATCCCTACTGGAATGCAGCGCAACTGGAAATGGTACATTCTGGTAAGATGCAGGGATACATGCGCATGTACTGGGGTAAAAAAATACTGGAATGGGCTCAAAACCCGGAAAAAGCCTACCAAATAGCTCTTAAACTTAACAACCGGTATGAATTAGATGGTCGTGACCCCAATGGTTATGCCGGGGTGGCCTGGTGTTTCGGGAAGCATGACCGGGCCTGGAAAGAACGGGAGATATTTGGTAAGGTACGTTACATGAATGACCATGGTTTACGACGTAAATTTAAAATGGATAGTTACGTGGATGTAGTTAATAACCTGGTAAATTCATCAGTGTCATGATTTCATTAATTTCGTGTTTTAAAGTGATACAAGTCCTCCTTCATCCTTTGGAAAATAATCTGAAGATAAGTTTATATTTATCATGAATCAATTAAGTAAAGGAGCTTCAATGGAGCTTTCCCTAATGTTTTAAAGATTTTTAATAATGTTTAGTAGGTGTAGATATCAAGTCAAAAGACTATCTGCCTTATGAATGTTTAAGAAATACGTCTTTGAAAGATTCGTACTCTAAGAAGTGATAAAAATGGAAATCAACATGGATAATTATTTCCAGAGGAGACAATCGCTATTTGAATGGCGGTCCAATACTTCTCTGGTAAACAAAGTAATCATGGCCTTTTTCATGGCCTGTATTACGGGAATAATGGCTCAGGTGATAATACCCCTTCCCTGGACTCCGGTCCCTGTGACCGCACAAACCTTCGCTGTATTAATGGCTGGTGTGGTTCTGGGACGACGATGGGGTGGAATAAGCCAGATAATGTACATAGCAATAGGTTTACTGGGTGTGCCCTGGTATGCTGGCCTCACTGGTGGTTATGAAATCCTTTTAGGCGCTACCGGAGGATACTTCCTGGGATTCGTTTTAACGGCATTTGTAATGGGTTACGTCACTGATAAATACGCCCAGTCTAGAAATTTCCGTCCTATGTTAGGATTGACCTTTCTGGTGAATTTCGCCTTGATTTACATCCCAGGTTTACTGGGACTGGGACTGTGGATGTACCTGACTGAAGGAACATTCCCCACCTTCCTGACCCTGATAAGTATGGGTCTTTTACCATTCATACTCGGTGATCTGGTGAAGATAGGAGGAGTAGCAGCCCTCACCAAGGCTATAACTCCCAAAGAAGACTACCAGAAATGAAATGGTAATGCCAACAGCGATAGTTGTCTAGAGAGCCCATCAGGATTTTTAAAAATGATGGAAAATAGAGAGGCCGGTGGCTCTGAACCCCTGCGGATCAGAGCCCATCACCTCCTCTGTATGCAGGGATTCCAGGGACTTGGTTACAGTGAAGAATTCACCAAGAACATGGCCCTGATTACAGATAAACTTCTTAATGATTCTAATTTTCTACTTGAAATTGTAACCGAAGCTGATTCTATCTGTCAGCACTGCCCTCACCGGGTAGGAGATAGATGTGAACAGGAACACCCCTCAGGAAAAATCAGCTCCATGGATATCCAGGTTTTAAAGAATTTAAAGATTAAACCCGGGACTTTGATATCTTCCCCGGAAGCTCTATCCCAGACTAAGAATTTACATCCCAGTGTGGTTAAAAAAATATGTGGAGACTGCCTATGGAGGGATAACTGTCTCTATTATCAGGAAAAATGTCCCCCCTAGTTTCACCAGAAGAAGGTTAAGTATTAAGAATTTAGCCTGACGGAAATAGCGATCATCTTAGTTTAACCCCTGAATTAGGTACTGGGAAGATCAGTGAAAATAATTACTGAAAAGTCCAGACCAATGGAGGGTAAAAATGAAAAATAAACACCGAAAATTCATGGAAGAAGCTTATAAGGAGGCTCAGATCAGCTTAAAACAAGGGGGAATACCCATAGGGGCCATCCTGGTTAAGGATGATGAAATAATAGGTAGGGGTCATAATAAGAGAATACAACAGGGTTCCAGCATACTCCATGCCGAGATGGACTGTTTGGAAAATGCAGGCAGACTGCGCGGGGCAGATTACAAGAAATGTTCAATGTACACCACCCTTTCACCGTGTGCCATGTGTTCGGGGGCAATTATACTCTACCAAATCCCACAAGTAGTTATTGGTGAGAATGAAAACTTCAAGGGCCGGGAACGATATCTAAAGGATAACAGTGTGGAGGTAATAAACCTTAACCTGGCCACCGGTAAGGAGATCCTGAAAAACTTCATTGAAAACAATCCTGAATTGTGGAATGAAGATATAGGGATATAACTATTATACCTTAAACTGGGTTTAATTCCTAAACTAGGTTTAATTTGGGATCAGATGGGGAATATGTCTTTTTCGAAGGAAAAATATTTTAAACGATATAATCAAAAATAACAAATAATTTAATTATTAGACACATAGAATCCAGGCACGCATATGCCGGAAAATCTAAACTAAAAAATTAATATGGAAAAAAATAGGAGTAGGGGAGGATAGAAAATGGTGAAATGGGGACCGGTAGTGGTAGGTTTTATTCTGGCAATCATTCTGGGAAATCTTTTCGGGATATACGTGAATCAATCCTGGGGAGTTAACCTGGGACTATTTATTGCCGGGTTAATAGTGGGATACTGGGTGCACGAGGGGATAATTGGTGGCCTGTGGAATGCCACCGTGGCCGGTGCATTTGGATCCATAGTTCTGGCTATTCTGTTGATTGTAGGTGGAACCATCTTTGGTGGTATTGCCGGCTTTGCTGCAGGAGCAGTAACTGGATTCACCATTGTAATAGTATCTCTCATTGTCAACATCGTCTTTATGGGTGTTGGTGGAGCCATCGGTGGTATCATCAGTGGCAGTGATTAAAAACAAGCAATGAATAAAACCAGATAATCAAATATTTTTTTATAATTTTCTTTTTATTATTGTGGGGTGTTATTTTTTTAAATTTCCATTTTTCTAAGTTCCTTTCATCTGATTTATTTTGAAAAATTCCCTTAAAATAAAATTAGAGTCCCCTTAAACATTAAAGCCAGGTATCAAAGATTTTCCAGGCATTCATCCATTAAGATCTGGGCATCTTCATTTTTAGGGTTCATGATAAGAACTTTCCGGAAACAGCCCACCGCTTTATCAAAATCATCTAATTCAATGAAGGCCACTCCTTTGTTGCTTAAGAAAATTTCGTTATCTGGTTCCAGGTCCAGAGCTTCATTGTAACATTCAACGGCCTCTTTAAACCGGTTTAATTCCATGAGTGCGTTGCCCTTACGATTCCAGGTGGATGCATCAGATTCCTCCCCCAGGCAGAGTTCCAGGGAACGATCATAGCATTCCAGGGCATCTTCAGCCCGCTCAATCTGGGATAGGAGATTCCCTTTGGCATTCCATGCCTCAGGATCCCGGGGATTCAGGGTTAAAATCTTATCATAGCAAGCTAAAGCCTCGTTAAAACGTCCCAGCATCTCCAGGATGAAACCTCTCCAGTATAGCACCAGCATATTTTCCCCGTTGATTTCCAGGGCACGGTCACTAGCCTTAAGTGCTTCTTCCGGCCGGTTAGAGTTCAAAAGTGCTATCGCTTTGTTATTCCATACGTATTCATTCTCAGGTTCCAGTTCCAGGGCCTGATCATAACATTCCAGTGCTTGAGGGAATTTTCCCAGACGGGAGAGATTATCCCCCTTCCGGTTCAGGAGGTAGACGTCTTGGGGGTCGATCTTTAAAGCGGCATTGTAACACATCACTGATTTATCGAATTTTCCAACATCAAAGAGTATATCTGCTCTCTTGGTGATCATGGCCTTTTCATTGATCCGGGCTCCTTCCCATTCATCCATAGGGAGTTTGCGGAACTTTATCACCTGGAAAAGGGAGTCTTCACTGGAGTGATCCGGGTACATCTTTCTAAACTCAGATTCTAACTCTGTAGCATCCTGGAAACCTTCTTCACGGGCCAGTTCATCATCGTGGATAAGATGGCTAAAGTTAACCACTTCCACTCCGGTCACTTCTGCTTCAAATAGTTTTTTCCTCTCTTTGGAAACCAGATTCCAGTAACAGTGCAGGCGGTCTCCCTGTGACAATGGTTTTTTCCACAGTTTCCTAACGGTGGTGGTTTTTTCACCAGTTATCAGGTCTAAATGACGACTTCCGAATAGCAGTATTGGTATTTAACACCCCTCCTCTCGGTGTTATTGATAATTATGGTTAAAAGAATATCTTCATGTATTTCTTTGTGGGGGAGGGTTAAAAATTCTTCCCTCCTAATATTGGGTCTGGATTATTTTTTTGTTGATTATTTTTATTGTAGGGATTAAATGATTTCCATTAAATAATTTCCTCACCGAACTGGGATGTTTTAATTTTCACCTTTCCCAGCTGCGGCTTGATCTGCAGGGCTATCTCTTTCAGTTCTTTAGGATCAGTATCTGGTGTGTTTTTCAGTTTTTCATCTAGCACTACTCTGTTCCGGAACTGTTGCAGGGTGTAGATATCACACTGGATGTTCCTGGCGATCTCATAAACATCTTCTGGTTCCAGCAGGCCCGGAACGTAGGTGGTACGGCATTCAAGGAAGACATTGGAATTTGCAATCATTTCCATACTTTTTTTTACTTTTTCTCCAACTTCCGCACCTATAATCTCCTTATATTTGGGGAATGGTGCTTTTATATCCAGGGCCACATAGTCCACCAGTTCCAGTATTCTCTGCAAACTCTCAGGATAACACCCATTGGTATCCAGTTTGGTTTTCAAACCCTTACTTCGGGAGTACTCCAAGATTTGGCCCAGTCCTTCCAGTTGCAGGGTGGGCTCACCCCCGGTGATAACCACGGCATCGATGAAATCCAGGGATTCATCAATTTCCTTTTTAATAGCGTAAAGGGGAGTATCATCCCCTCCGGCAATGATTTCGGGGTTGTGACAGTAAGGACATCTCAGGGGACATCCGCCGGTGAAAATAACCAGGGACATTTTACCTGGATATTCCAGGGATGATAGGATTACACCGCCAGTCAGCATGTTTCATCTCCAGTTGCGGATAGGTACCTTAATCTGCCTATGGTGTTTTTATCAGTAGTGATTTCCTTCATGTATCTTCCTTTATCCATCAATTATTTACTCTCCTTACCCTTAACGGACAATGATAATCAGGGGTGTTATTTATTATTTTATAGTTCACTCTTCAGTGGTTCCCCACGTCCGAGTTGGTATATATCATTATTCACTGGAATAACTGGGGAATTCAATTTTATTTTATGGAATAAATGAGATTTTACTGTAAAATATTCTGGAGAATATTTATAAACTGCTCATCTTCTTCCATGGTGGCCACACTAACTCTTATCCAGTATTCATCCAATCCACGGAAGGAACTGCAATCCCTAACTATCACTCCATTTTTCATTAGTTCTTCTGAGATTTCCCGGGAGTTCATTCCTGTGTCCCGGATATCCACCAGCATGTAATTGGCCAGTGATGGGTAAACCTTCAACTGGGGGATTTTGGACATTTCCTGGTAAAGGTAATCCCGGCTCTGGACGGATAGCTCATTGGACCTTTCAATGTAATCCGCATCATCCAGGGTGGTGGAGGCGGCAATATGTGAGAGTTTATTCAGGCTGAAGACAGGTTTAACCCGGTGCATGTACTGGATAAATTCTTCATTGCCGATTCCGTAGCCAATCCTCATCCCGGCCAGGCCCATGACTTTGGAAAAGGTTCGGAGGATGAAGAGATTGTCATACTCCGCCAGGAGTTCCAGATTGTTAACACCAGAAAACTCCCAGTAAGCCTCATCAACCACTACCAGGGCATCAGTACTCTCCAAAACTGTTCTAATATCTTTTTTATCAATCAACCCTCCGGTGGGATTGTTAGGTGTGCACAGGAAGATAACTTTAGTCCGGGGAGAAATTGCATCCAGCACCGAATCGAGATCCAGTTGGTTTTTCGCAATATCCCACTGTGCGTAGACCGGAACTGCCCCGTGGATGTTAAAGGTGAACTCGTAGTACATGTAAGACGGGGGGTGGACAATGTACTCATCACCGGGTTCAATAAGGGTTTTGGCCAGGACATCCAGGATTTCATCGGCCCCGTCTCCACCGATAATAACTTCCTCTACATTAACACCGGCGTAAGAGGCAATTTTCCTCTTCAAATCATCAGTATTGGATTCAGGGTAGGTGTTAATCTTGTGGAGATTTTCCTGAAGGGCCTTCACTGCCCGGGGTGATGGTCCCAGGGGATTTTCATTGGATCCCATCCTAATTATTTTGTCCGGGTCCAGGTTATAAGCACGAGCCAGATCCGCGTTAGATCTGCCAGGAACATATGGATCAAGCTTTTTAACTAATTCTTTTACACGTACCATAATTAATCCGTCCATTAATCCTTTTTTATCCAAATATTAGGTAATCTAAAATATTTCAATTTTAGGTGTAGGGTTAATAATAATATTTATTCAAGTTTTTCCCATTCAGGATGAGGAGTTAGCAGATTAGGTAATTATCAGTCATTTTTAAAATGTATCCCCTACTATTATTCTTCTTTGCACTGGTCTTCACTGTGCGCTAGATTTAAATAACGTAAAGCGTTATCTTTAATTCCCTGCACTTCTTCTTCACTCAACTCACGAACTACTCTGGCTGGGACACCCATTATCAGGCTGTTTTCAGGGAAAACCTTACCCCCAGTCACTACGGATCCCGCGGCTACTATGCTGTTCTTCTGGATGTGGCTGCCATTGAGTAAGGTGGCATTCATACCAATAATACAGTTATCATCAACTGCACAACCGTGGATCACTGCTGCATGTCCTACTGAAACATAATCCCCTATTTTAAGTGGATAACCCTTAGATGAGTGTAATACAGAGTTATCCTGCACATTAGAATTATTACCAATGGTAATGCTTTCTATATCTCCTCTTATTACTGCATTATACCAAACAGAAGAGTTAGCTCCGATAATAACATTTCCTATGGTGTGAACACCGGGGAAAATTTGCACACTGGGATGGATCATGTCTAGATTTATGATTTCTATTCATAAAAAGATTTACCAGATGGTAGGAAAGAACAGTTTACTGGTATCTCCCCTAAAGGCCAAGTCCGTGGATTGCTATTTTGGAATTTACTACCTATGTGGGTCGAATAACTAAAAAATGCATTTTTTTAAAAATTTGTAAAATAAAAAATTAGAGGTATAAATCAAAAAATAGGAAAATTTGTGTAGGGGGTTTTGAAAACCTATTTTTTATCCTTTATTTCCTGTTTCTGGTGGTGTATAACTATCTTGTTATCGGGTATGTCCCGGTAAATTATAGCCCCGGATCCCACCGATGAATTGAGACCAATGGTCACTCCTGGATTGAAACTGGAATTGATACCAGTTTTAACTCCATCAGCGAATATAACACCCATTTTACGCCTTCCACTGTCGACCCTTTTACCCTTGACTGTTACTTTCACTCCTTCATCATCGAAACGGAGGTTGGCAATGTTGGTTCCAGCGGCAATGTTACAATTTGCCCCAATTATAGAATCACCCACATAAGAAAGGTGGTTTACATTGGTTCCATCCATAATTATTGAATTTTTAATTTCAACTGCATTTCCAACGTTAACATCGTTACCAATGGAGGTGTGTTTACGCAGGAAAGTGTTGGGACCGATATCACAGTTTTCTCCGATGTAAACTGGACCCATGATATAAGTTCCAGAACGGATGATGCTGCCCTTTTTAAGTACTACCGGGCCATGAATAGTAACTCCCTCTTCAATTTCACCTTCAATCTGTTCGTGGGATGCTTCCAGGTAATGTTCATTTAATTCCAAAAATTCCCAGGGACGTCCCACATCGATCCATTTATCCTGGGACACCAATCCCAGAACCTTTTTCCCCTCTTTGATCTGGATTTTAAGGGAGTCAGTTATTTCGTATTCCCCACGTTCAGATTTCTCTGTTTGGGCAATGGCCTGGAAGATGCTGGGGTCAAAGAGATAAATTCCAGCATTAATAAGGTTACTGGGGGCTTCACCAGGGGCTGGTTTTTCCACCACATCCTTTATACAATCTCCTTCCAGTTCCACCACTCCAAAGGAAGAAGGATCATCCACTTCAGTGAGAACTAAGATTGATTGTGCTTGTGATTTGTTGTAATTATCTATCAAGCTTTTTATGAGTTGATTTCCCAGGATTATATCTCCATTAGTAACAATGATGGCATCTTTGGTTTCCAGGGCAAGATCTGCCACCTGTCCAATGGCATGGGCAGTTCCCAAGCGTTCCTCCTGGGTAACGTAGTTGATGTTAACTCCCAGATTATGTCCATCCTGGAAATGGTCCATTACTGCTTCCTTCTGGTAGCCCACGATCAGGGTGATGTCCTTTATACCGGCATCACGCAGTGCTCGGACATTGTATTCCAGGAGAGGTTTCCCACCAACCGGGAGCATGGTCTTTGGTCGGGTGAGCGTCAAAGGCCGCATCCTGGTACCTTCACCTGCTGTAAGTATAACCGCCCTCATATAAACTCCTCCAATAAATTAAACTTTGCATTGATATTAATCTAAGATATATTATAAAAGGTCATGAATAAATTGTGCTGCCTTTCCATGAATCATCCGGGCTTTATCTTCAGTTTTCCCTTCTAAGGTTATTCTGATGAACGATTCAGTTCCGGAAGGCCTAACCAGAACCCAGCTCCCATCTTCAAAGGATATTCTAACTCCATCTTTGAGATTAACATCCACTACTTCCTGGTAGATGGAGGGAAGGTCGGTTTTAGCTTTTTCCATTAGAGGATCCTTTTGATCTTCCTGGCAGTCAATTTTATCCCTCAGGGTGGGATACACCAGTACATTGTCCAGAAGCAATGATAAGGGGCCTCTGTTTTGAACTAACTTAATTACCTTTAGAGCAGACAATATTCCGTCGGGACACATGCAGAACTCCGGATGCAGCCAGGTACCTGAGGGTTCACCACCAAAGGTAGCATCGATGTTGTGGATCATCTCAGCCACATGCACATCACCCACTCTGGTCCTTTCCACGGTGCCCCCTACTTCTTCCAGGGCCCGGTCAACACATGCCGAGGCATCCACAGTGGTAACTACACTGCCACCCATTTCTGCTGAAACCAGGGCCAGTAATTTGTCAAAATCTGCCATTCGGCCCTTATCATCCACGGCGATCATCCGGTCCGCATCACCGTCATGGGCTATTCCCAGATCTGCCCCGGTAACTTCCACCACCTTCATGAGTTCCTGTAAGTTGGCTTCGGATGGCTCTGGTTTCCTTCCCGGGAAAAAACCATCGGGCTGAGCATTCAAGCTCACCACTTCACAACCCGCCTTTCTGAGGATAAAAGGGGACAAATACGAGGCTGCACCATTAGCACAATCAACAACCACCTTCAAACCTGGCTGAATATCCATTAAACCCAGCAGATCTTCAATGTAGTCATTCACAACCGGGTTCACATCAGTAATCTTCCCGATGTCCTCCCAA
>NZ_CP022706.1:982500-995000 GCF_003491305.1 Methanobacterium sp. BAmetb5 | reverse complement strand
TTCCCGGGCTATATCCATCATCTCCCGATTAATATCCAGTCCCACCACGTTGAAGGAGTCGGTGAGGTACTGAGCATGGTTACCCGTACCACAGGCTACATCCAGAAGGTCATTTCCTGGGGATTGCTGGTGAAGTTCCACCATCTGTTTAATGAATTCTACCTCACCAGGGTAGTCCATCCACTGGTAGATGAGATCGTAGTAAAGGGCAAACTTACGATAAAGTTCCTGTTCCGACATTTTAGGTATTCCTCTAACCTATTTTCAGGATTATCAAGGTTTAAATGGCTTTATGCCATTTATCTATCCTTTTATTTTCAATATGAGCTGGGCCACATTATCTGCAAAACGCACTGCAGTCTGGATTCCTTCCGTGTCTTCTTCAGCCTCACCAGGCTGGTGGGCGAAGACCATGTTCCAGTAGGTGCTTCCGGGAACGATCATGTCGTTGATGAAGAAGAACATGAGCATCTCCTGTATTGTGGCGGTGTGACCACCCCTACGGGCCACAGCTATGGGACCTCCCACCTTCCAGGACAGGAAGTTTCCCGAGTTCATGCTGACCATTCCAATTCTCTGCAGGGCAGACATCAAATCACCACGGGCCGTTCCAAAGTACACCGGGGAACCAATGATGAAACCATCAGCTACCTTTAACTTTTCGATAATATCGTTGAGCCCGTCTTTAAGGGCGCACTGGTGCAGTTGGGCACACTTTCCACAGGCAATGCAGGAACGTATTTTCATCTGGCGCAGGGAAACAATTTCTGCCTCCAGGCCACTTTCTTCAATGGTCCGGGCACATTCTTCCAGGACCTGCATGGTGTTACTTTCTTTCCGGGGACTGGCACATAACATGAGGACTTTTTTCATGGTTTAAACCTCCAGAGACATTCTTTTTAGATTTTTTATTATTTTATTTATTATGGTATGGTTTTACATTTATTAGGATGAATTATTTTTTAGTTCACCATCTATTTGATCAAACCCTTTACAAATTCCCCCACACTCCGTAAAGATCCTTCACTTTCTCTCAAGTGGGAGTAAAACAGTTGCCAGGCATGAAACATGCCCTGCCACACTTCCATGTCTACTTCCACCTCTTTCTTAACTGCCACATCCCGGAAACGATTTATATCGCAGAGAAGGAGTTCACGACTCCCGGCCTGGATCAATAATGGTGGCAGTCCCTCCAGGTCTCCATATATAGGTGAAACCAGCCCATTGGAAGTGTTTTGTCCCTGCAGGTACCTATCCCGCATATCTTCCAGTGTGGAGTAGTTGATCCAGTCTTTTACATCTTTCAGGTGATTGTAAACTATCGGGAACTTAAAATCCACCACCGGGGACATGCAGACCCCTCCCAGTGGTAATTCTTCCCCCATCTCTTTCAGGGCAAGCAGGGTGGACAGGGCCAGGGTACCTCCCGATGATATTCCGGCAATAACCAGTTCATGGGCCTTGAAACCTTCATCGCGCAGCCAGAGATAGGATTCAACGCTATCTTTTACCGCTCCCGGGAAGGGGTGACCTGGTGGTAGGTGGTAATCAACACTGAAAATGGAAAAACCAGTGTATTTGGATATTCTCTGGCAGAGATCCTGATGTCCACGGGTGGATCCCCGGTTGAGCACTCCACCGTGAAGGAACAGAACAACCTTTCGAGTGCTGCTATGGGGGGTCACCATCCAGTAGGAAGGGACGGGAGCATCTGGTTCTGAAGTGATTTTTAGGGGGCCATGGGAACTGAAAGATAAAAAAAATTCATTAAAGTGTTCTGTATTATTATCCAGTCCACCTTTCGTGGGGTTGAACTGTTTTCCAATGATTTTAAGCAGGTCGTCAACGTTTTGGTTCATCTTTCAAAACCTTGCCCTCTAAAGTTTAAAGGATGTGAAATTTTTCTTAGTCTAGCCATTAACCCTTGGCACTGGTTTTTTGTGTCCAGATGAGGGGTTGGATAGTATGCATTCTCTTGAAAATTTATTGCCCCGGTATTAATCGAAATTAATAATTTATAGGATTGACAAATATAACTTTGAATTTAATTTTCGTTGTATTAATATTCACCAGAATTCGTTCACAATATTAAGTAAATCCAGGAACATACTAACCGAACATAAGAATAATTCTCAACAACGAATAATTAATATAATTCATGGATTAATAATATAAACAAAGCACAAAGAAATACCCTGACACCAATTATGAACAGTAATGAATGGTGTTGTCTTAAGAGGGAACGTTATGACTGATATAACTATTATGCTAGTGGAAGACGAGATTATCGTTGCTGCTGATGTTAAAAATCGACTGGAGAGTATGGGATATGAGGTTCTGGGGATTTTTGACACGGGAGAGGAAGCCATCCAGAGGGCCGGGGAACTGAGACCCAAACTGATTCTGATGGATATTGTTCTCAAGGGAGAGATGGATGGAATTGATGCTGCCCAGGAGATACGTGAGTTGTACGATATCCCTATTATATATTTAACTGCCTATTCTGATGAAAAAACACTGCAAAGGGCCAAGGTAACTGAACCCTTTGGTTACGTGCTAAAACCATTTGAGGATCGTGAGATCCAGAGTGCCATGGAAATGGCCCTGTACAAGCATGAAATGGAAAAAAAATTAAAGGCCAGCGAAGAAAAGTATCGTAAACTGGTAGAAAAGTTCCTACGTGTTTCCACGGAGATTTTAAATGAATTAAGTAAACCGGAATAGATTTTACTTTTATATTTTTTCTCAATCAATTTTTACTTCTATATCTTTTTCTAATTTTTTCCTTATCCTTTTTCCTTATCCTTTTTCCTTATCCTTTTTTTTATCCGTTTTTCCTAATCTTTTAAATCAATATTATTTCTTTCCAGAATAAGCCCTACTAGTTTTAAATATTATCCCTACTAGTTTGGAATATTTTTAAAGTAAAGATTTTTAGAAATTTATTATCTGTTTTTAGAGCTGTTAAATTCTTTATTTTTCTTTAATTGTTGCTAAAAATAATTTTTCTGCCAAACTGTTTTGAAAATGGATTTTCTAAGTGAATACTTTTCTTTTTATCCCTATACTTCCCTACATATGTAAACCACTCATTACTTTTAGTAAAGTTTATATAACATAATGTATAGTTTACTTTACATGAGGTGTAAGTTATGAATCTTAAAACTATACGAATAATCTTAACTGCAGCTTCCGGACTGGGAACTGTTTTATGGTTTTCCGGAATGATATTAGCTAACATTTACCTGGTTGTTGCTGCTCTTTTAATACTGGTAGTCATTATTCCCGTGGCCTATTCCAATAGGAACAATATGAAAGAGATATTTCAGGGGAAAGATGCAGCTATAGTGGATGATGAGAGAACACAGATGATCAATGAAAGGGCATCCAACATGACCATGGGGGTCTATTTAGCGGTGATGTTGTACATTGCGGTGATAATTGTCACCATGAGAAATGTTTATCCCCAGTACACCGTGGTGGGATACGCTCTATTTTTATCACTCATCTTTGCCCTGGCGTTATATGCCTTTGCACGATGGTACTACACTCGAAAGTATTAAAATGGAGATATGCAAAGTTTGCTGAGTGAAATAAATGAAAAATGAATTTAAAGGTTATAAAACCGGAGTGAATTTATGAACCGAAAAAATTACCAGTTTTTCCGTGTGCTGATCATCATTTTCGTGGCCTCCACAGTTGCCCTGGGTGTCTCCCTGGGGAGTCTGGTACTGGCAGGACTATCTTTTGGTCTGGGAATAGTGTTATCCATTTTCCTGCGCAGAAAACTGGATGAAGTAACTGAAGATGAGAGAACAAAGGTAATTGCAGGTGATGCGTCCCGGATGGCCATGATCCTGTTTCTCGTGGTGATAACCGCTGTGGGCATAGTTGTACTGGCACTGAAGAATGTTTTCCCCCAGTACACCCAGGCCGGGATCACCCTGTGTGATGCATCGGGATTGCTGGTTATCCTCTATACTGGAACCTACTGGTATTACAATAAAAAATATGGTTAAAATAGCTTTTTATGACTTATTTATGGTCATTTAATAGCGATTTGATAAAAAACAGTACTGGTTTGTGATGTTATGGAAAACAAATTGAAGGTTTACCGGGCCATGAATGAAATAACCCAGGAGGACCTGGCTCAGGCACTGGGAGTCACCCGTCAGACCATCATTGCCATTGAAAAAAATAAGTACGATCCTTCACTCAATCTGGCCTTTAAAATAGCCCGACACTTTAAAGTCCAGATTGAGGATCTTTTCATCTACAAGGATGAATAAAACTGCAAAGGGAAGGGCAATACAAAGAATAAATTGCGGGGAATGGTTATAAAAAATAATAAATTCACAATAATATTACAAAAGTATTACCAAAATATACCTTGTGGATAAAAATAATTTAAAGGATAATAATCGGGATAACAGGAGCTTAAATGAAACTTTTCAACTCGTATAAAGATAGGAATGACTATTTAAAACTGGTCCTGAAGATTGTCGTGGCCTTGGCTTTGATACAATTGTTCCGGGCGGCTATCTTTGGAAGTCTGTGGTGGGTGGTTAATCCCGGGGATAACATTACCCTCTTCCAGATGATCAATGGACTGGATTACCTGCTTGTGGGAATAATCCTTCTTTTATATTTCAGGCCCTCATTAAAAGATATCGGTTTAAATCAGGATGATATGGTTCTGCGAACCCGGATTTTCTATGGGTTGGCCTTACTGGTCCTGATAACCTTGATAATCATTCCCTACACCTTTGGGTGGGAGCTCCAGATCCTTATCCTGGGCCTGGTGTTTGGTCTCATCACACCCCTGTTTGAAGAGCTCCTCTTCAGGGGTTATATCTGGGGTAAGATATCACAATCCTCGGGAATGGTCCATTCCCCTACTCTGACCCTTGGTACAGTGACTTTACTTTTCATGGTATGGCACCTGGGATATCTGGATGTTTTAATCCTTCATCCACTGGCCCCCACTAATATCCCCTGGATAATGGTTTCAAAATTGGGAATTGGATTGGTTTTAGGGTTGATAGTCGGATATTTACGTCTTAAAACTGGTAAATCATATGCTTCAATATTGTTCCATGGTCTCTGGAATGTCTTTGCACCTTAATGGATTTTATACTGGGAATTGTAACTTGTGAAGTAACTTTGGAATTGTAACTTATTCGCCAGAAGGTAGCTTTAAAGGAGGTAACTTTAAAGCGGTAGATTTAGAGAGTCAGATTTAAAAATATGTAAAAAAAAGTTTAGCTTGATGTATTTAAAAAAGGGTTTACAAGATCCTGCGGTTGGGTTCAGGATTACATGAGTTATCTGGTGTCAGTTTCTTGGCTTCCTTAAGTTTAACCCCCATTTTTTCCAATACCGCACGAGTGTCCACTTTGGTGTTAACACATCCATCCCGCAGGAGGGGTACTCCCTGGCATGGGAAATTGGAGAGGTTCATCATTGCCAGATTGAGGTCCTGGAAGCAGGCCACCCCTATAACTGCCTTGAACTTGTTCTGTTCCACTATTTTCTTGAGGAAGGTTGAACCAGGGATTATAAAAACACGGAAACCCATTTTTTCCCCTTTATCCTTCAAAACACCGATCACGCAGCGTTTACAGTTTTTGCACACCAGGCCGGATGTTTCCAGTTTTGCCTCGCATTCCAGGTGCCGGAGGCAGTGTGGTAAAACCAGGATGGTGTCCTTGGGGTCTATCTTTTTAAAATGCTTTTCATTAACTTTGTTTCGAACTTCTACACCTATGTTATCTACAATTTTAGCGTTTACCCCTACGCTCTCTGAAAATTTCTTGAAGAGTCCGTAGAAAACATCCATGGTGAAAAGAAGTAGTTTGGGGAAAACAAGACGGTCCTTTTCAATAAGTATTCGGCCCAGTATAAGGGTGACTGATAATAGGATTAGGAGCAGGATTCCGGCTACTAAAACTACCTGGCCAAAAATTTGGTAAAATGCGGAAATGGTCATTTTTATCCTCTAATATTCATATTAGGCTTTTTATTTAGGCTTTAAAGAATCGTACATAACCTCATTGGTTATAGGAACATATCTTTAATTGGAGAATTTTTTTAGTATCATACCTGAAAAAATATGGTAAATCGAAAAAATTTAAGTAATTATCATTTATTTATCATCCTATATATAAACTGCTTATTAAGTAATCCCTAATTTTTCATAGCTTAAAACTAGGATGTTTCTCCGGGGAATTTTTCAATATTGAACTCTTTTAATGGGCCTTTAATCTCTAAACCCCCTTTTATTGCGGATATTTCAACTCCAGAAAGATCGTCACAGGCACACAGTATGTCTTGTTCAGGGTGGGTCCCGGGGGTGATGTTACAATCCAGGCGCACTTTTTCCCCGCAACTGGCCACCAGAGGTAGTCTCCGGGAGGTGGGATGATCGGAGGGTAAAACCACTAGTGGAGTCCCTATTTCCCTTAATAAAAAAATCAGTGACTTAATCCCTTCTTTACTCTTTGAAGTAGAGTCCAGGGCTGAAACTGCGATAATATCCTCTGGTTCCATGAACAGGACGATTTCCTCGTTATCGGGAGTTCCCATAAATATGTGTCCCTGGTGGGCGAACTTGGCTACTCCCACCATCCCTGATTTTCCCTTCAAAAAAATAATTTCATGGGCTTGAAGGGGGATTTCCTGGTCCATGTATAATACTCTGCTTGCGTTTATTCCAGTTCTGCCACATTGTCTGACTGGCAGGAAGGACACACTACTCTTCGTCCAATCCCATTAAATTCATTATCACAGTCCAGGCAACGATATCTCTTGGTTTTAAGCTTTTTCATTTTAATGTCAGCCATGGGGCCGCCTACAGTGCACATTGCATATCACCACCCATGTTTATATGATTCCCTGATATTAGTTTTTTTGGGTGGAAAATCACTCCAACCAGTCCAGGGGCATATTTTTATTCTATAAATCATATAGTAATAACACTTAAAACACTTCAAATAACTCATAAAACTTAATTAGCAGAATTTATATTTCTAGCGCGACGGTGAGACTATTGAAAAACCTGATTTTTCCATTTTCGGCTATTGTAGGTCAAGAAAAAGTTAAAAAAGCCCTGGTATTGAATGCGATCAATCCATCCATTGGGGGGGTCCTGATCAAGGGGGATAAGGGAACCGGGAAGACCACGGCAGTGCGAGCCCTGGCTGATCTTTTACCTCCACTGCAGGTTATTAAGGGATGTCCCTTTAACTGTGATCCGGATGATCCGGCTTCTTTCTGTGATTCCTGCCGAGAGGAATCAGAAATACAGGTGGAAGAAAAGAAAATGCGGGTGGTTGAACTGCCACTGGGAGCCACAGAAGACCGGGTTGTTGGATCTATTAACATTGAAAAAGCACTTAAAGAGGGTATGAAAGCACTGGAACCTGGTATATTGGCCGATGCTAATCGTAACATCTTATATGTTGATGAAATAAATCTTCTGGATGATAATCTTGTTGATGTTCTCCTGGATGCTGCGGCTTATGGAATAAATACTGTAGAACGTGAAGGAATTTCACTGGTACATCCTTCCAACTTCATACTGGTGGGAACCATGAACCCGGCTGAAGGGGAGCTCCGGCCGCAGTTATCAGACAGGATAGGCCTGCAGATCTCAGTGCAGAGTATAATGGATATTGAGGACCGGGTGAAGATCATGGAAAGAAGGGAGGCCTTTGAAAAGGATCCCCATGCCTTCCGGGAAGAATTTAAGGAATACCAGGACCAGATACTGGAAAACATTATTGAAGCCCGCACACTCCTCCCCCAAGTCCAGGTTTCACCAGAGATGATGAAGGTAATAGCCCAGCTATGCGTTGATATAGGTGTAGATGGGCACCGGGCAGATATCGCCATTTTAAAGACTTCAAAAACCTTAGCTGCATACTACAAACACCAGGAAGTGGAACCAATAGATGTGGAAGAGGCAGCTGCCCTGGTTTTAGGTGAAAGATTCCATAAAAAGTCACTGGATGAAGAAAAAATCAAAAAACAAATAAATAACGCGGTGAATGAAGTTTCACGTGATGAAACTGGGGATGATAAAAAAAAGTCCCAGAACCAGTAGAAATTGAACAGAAAAAGAGGGGTATGAAGCTTAAAACCCTGAAAAAAGAAGAGGAGAAGGTGGAATCCCAGGAAGAAGAAGTGGATGTTAAAAAACTCCTGAAAACTAAGGGGAAAAAGAAACAGCGCATTTATGGTAAACGGATGGATTCCAAGACTCAAAAAGGCCGTTACATAAAAAGCAAACTTCCTAAAGACTCTTCTGGAGATATTGCCATTGACGCTACATTGCGGGCGGCGGCAATGAGTTCAAATGGCGAAATTAAGGTCAAAAGTGAGGATTTGCGCCATAAAATCCGTAAACACGGTGCCAAAGCATCCATTGCCATGGTGGTGGATATCAGTGGGTCCATGTTCTCTGACCGAAAGGCCAATAAATTGAAGGGAATTTTAAACAGTGTAATTGAGGATGTTAACCGGCACCACGACCGTATAAGTGTGGTGGGATTTAAAGGGGAAAAAGCAGAGGTAATCATTCCTACCACTGGGCGGGCCACTTCTTTCCGGGAACAGGTGGATAACATCCGGGTTGGTGGAACCACCCCCCTGGCTGCCGGGATGCAGAAGGGCCTGGAGATTCTGGAGAAGGAGAAATTAAAGGCGGAATTTGTTCCCTTCTTACTGGTACTCTCGGATGGCATGCCCAATGTGGCCCTGGAAGAGGGTCCCATGAAGGACGCCCTTAATATCGCCGAGAAAATCAAGGAAAAAGAAATACACACCGTGATCATAAACTTTGAAAGGTCGGTGCGCTACGGTCATGAAGTGAACATGGAACTGGCCCTGGCTGCTGGGGGACGCTACTACGACCTGGAAGATTTAAAAGATCCTGCCGGAGCCATGGCCAAGTTACTGGAATACGAGCGGGAAAATCTTTAGATCCGGTGCAATCCGATTTAAATATCTTTTATTGACATTTTTTTTATTCTATCCTATTCAGCGGTCGCCCTATTAAAGATTTTTTTAAATCATTTTTTAAGGTGACCTAATAAAAAATTAAAAAAAAATTAAAAAAAGAAGCAGGTTTAAACTATTTTTAATGTCTGTAAAATCTGTTTATAAGCTTCTTCTGTCTGGTTCAGGGTAATAGGGCTGCAAATGTATTCAATGGTGTAGTAGTAATTATTTTTTTCAATGATGGTTGTTTTTTGGGCTGTGTTCTGGCTGTAACTTCCCATCTGGATGGCAGCGAGGTTGGAAACCCCTACGTTGACTGCTGATGAATTGCTGGTGTTGGTGATTAGAGAGGTGGCATTGGGTGCACTGATTAAACCCTGGGGTTTGGGCTGCATACTGACTATTATGAAAGCAGAAGCATCCTGGCCAGTCACTCCTGTGGTATATTTTAATGTAACTTCGGAGTAGATGGTGTTCTGACTGAAGTTCCCTATAACATGATCTTGTGCCCATGCATTAGGATATTGAAAGCTCATCTGGCCCTTCTGGAAACTGTTATTTCCATATAGGCTCATAGCAAAAACAAAGGCCAATACTACCACTAATATAACCACAGCCGCTAAAATCAGGTTTTGCCTTTCCATATTATCACTTGTATATATTTGTATTATATGAGGGAAATACTTTTAGGATGCACCATTCTTGGGGTTAATTGATGCTACATAAAATAAAATAAAAGAATCAACATAGTATTACCCGTACTAGGTGTAATAGATTGAGAATTACTGAGAGGGGTGCTTTACTTGGTGAAAGAGAAAATTCTCCTGGTGGAGGACGATGCCATAGAATCCATGGATATTAAGCGTACCTTAAAATCTTTTGGCTATGCTGTTCCTTTCACTGCTTCTCGCGGAGAAGAGGCTGTAAAAATTGCAAAAAAGGAAATGCCAGACCTTATTTTGATGGATATAGTATTGAAAGGGGAGATAGATGGTATTGAAGCAGCAACACAAATTAAAAAACTGGACATACCCCTAATTTTTTTAACAGCTCATTCTGAAGATGCAACAGTACAAAAAGCTAAACGTATAACTCCTTATGGTTATTTAATTAAACCTTATGATCCTTTTGAACTTAAACATGCTATTGAGCTCGCTCTTTATAAAAATAAGATGGAAAAAAAGTTAAAAAAAAGTGAAAAACGTTATAAATCTATAGTTGAGGCTGCTAATGAGGGGATATGGGGTACAGATGCTAATTTTAATATAAACTATGTTAACCCAAAAATGGCGGAAATTTTGGGATACAATGCCCGAGAAATTCTGGGAAAACCAGTGACCACTTTCATGTTTGACGAAGATATCCCGGTTTATGAAAAACAGATGAAAACTAGTATGGAAGGAGGTTCAAAGAATTACGAGCTACGCCTCAGACACAAAGATGGTTCAGAGGTTTTCACCCTGGTGGCAGTCACCCCCTTAGAAGATGACCCGGGAAGTTTCGATGGTTCATTTACCATTTTTACCGACATCACTCATCATAAAAAAGTTGAAAAACAACTTAAAGATAGTAAAATTCAATTAAATGACATCATTGAAAGTTCTCCAGTCTTACAATTTGTTATTGATAAAAATCACCAAGTTATCCACTGGAATCAGGCCATGGCGGATTACAGTGGAATTCCCTCTGAAGAAATTATGGGAACTCGTAATCACTGGAAAGCTTTTTATGATGAAAAAAGGCCCTGTTTAGCGGATATAATATTGGAATCGGATGTTTTAACACGGGATAAATGGTATTCTGGTAAATATGTTAAGTCGGATCATTTAAAAGGAGTCTTTGAAGTTGAAGACTTCTTCCCGTCCCTGGGAGAAACTGGGAAATGGTTACATTTTGCTGCGGCACCTCTCAAAGATTCGGAAGGTACCATCATTGGGGCTTTGGAAACATTGGAAGATATCACACCCCGTAAAATGACTGAATTAGCCTTGAAGGAGAGTGAAGAAAAGTTCCGTGTCTTATCTGATAATGCCCCCGTGGCTATTGTCGTTTACCAGGATGATAAAATAGTGTATGTCAATGAATTTGCTGCAAAAATAAGTGGATACAGTAAAGAAGAATTTTACAGCAGGAATTTTTGGGAATTCTTCCATCCGGATGACCATGAGTTGTTAAAAAGCAGGGGTGCTGCTGGGTTAAGAGGAGAAAGGGTCCCTAAAAAATATGAAGTTAGGTTTATTACTAAATTGGGAAAAACTCGTTATGTTGTTCTTTCTGCAGGTAAAATCATTTACGGGAGTAAACCAGCAGTATTAACTATTTTGGTGGATATAACTCATCAAAAAATGGTGGAAATCAGACTCAAAGAGAGTGAAGAACGTTTGATGATGGGTATGGGTATGGCCAAACTGGTTTACTGGGAATATGATACAGAGAGTGACTTGTTCACTTTTGATGATCGGTTTTATTCCCTTTATGGTACCAGTGCACAGAAAGAAGGAGGTTATAAAATGTCCTCCCAGGAATATGGGGAACGTTTCGTACCTCCGGAGGAACGAGGGTTGGTGGAAGAGGAAGTGGCTAAGGCCCTGGAAACTGATGACCCTAATTTTTCCAGCACCATCCAACACAGCATAATACGTGCCGATGGGGAGAAAAGATACATAATAGTGCGAATTAGAGTCTTACTGGATGAAAATGATCATAAAATAGGAACCAGGGGTGTAAATCAAGATATAACTGAAGTTATACTGGCTGAGAAGAATTTGGCAAGTTCTGAAAGTAAATACCGGGCCATATTTGATAATATTAAAAGTGCAGTGGCGGTCTACGATGCCATTGACAATGGTTCAAACTTTGTTTTTAAAGATTTCAATAATGCTGCCGAAGATATTGAAGATATCAAAAGGGGAGATGTTATTGGCCGTAGAGTAACTGAGATTTTTCCGGCAGTTAAGGAATTTGGATTATTTGAAGTATTGCAGAGGGTTTGGAAGACAGGAAAACCAGAAAAACATCCAGTTTCCATTTATAAGGATGAACGAATCCGGGGCTGGAGGGAAAATTACATATACAAACTACCATCTGGCGATATAGTGGCAGTTTATGATGATATGACCGAGGTAAAGCAGTATGAGGAAGAACTGGAGAAGAATCAAAATCGTTTAAGAAGTTTAGTAAGGATACTCCAGTATCGGGCTGAATCAGTTCAGGATTTCCTGGATTATGCTCTTGAAGAGGCCATTGGATTAACTGGGAGTAAAATAGGATATATATTCCACTACTTTGAAGATAAAAAGGAGTTAATTCTTAATACATGGTCCAAGGGGGTGATGAAAGAGTGCAGTATTACTGATGAACCTATGGTTTATAAACTGGAAAAAACTGGTATTTGGGGTGAAGCAGTACGCCAAAGAAAACCCATCATTGTGAATGATTTTCAGGCAGAACATCCCCTTAAAAAGGGTTACCCTGAAGGTCATGCCCCTCTTTATAAGTTC
>NZ_CP022706.1:965000-977500 GCF_003491305.1 Methanobacterium sp. BAmetb5 | reverse complement strand
GGCAGTTATGATACATGATACTCCGTTCATGAGGTGTTACTCCTAAAATGGGTGTTAATCGGGAAAAATAAATTAAAGAAGTTATGGGGAGAGTCAAGTTAATCTGACGATCCTTGCGTGAATTACCAGGCCGGCTCCACTTCCTTCCGTCCACATAACAATTTTTATAGGGTAATTCAGATTGTTGTAGACTTTTACACCTACAGTGGGGCTGGTATCGTAGGCTATGGCCAGTTCGTCCCATCGAATTCCACCGGGCAGGGGTAGACCCGCCGATGTGGTGGCTCCCCGGAGGGATCTGGCTGCAGGGCATACTCCGTGCACCGCGGATCCACCGGTGGCGTTGGGGTCGGGGCAGGGTTCAAAACCAATATTCTCTTTCCCATTGGACCCTGTTTTAGGAGGGATTACGGTACCGTTCCAGGCCCGGGCAAAGGACATGGCATTGTAAGCCCGGGAGGAATCCCCGTATTCTGGATAAGATCCCAAAGATTCAGTGTAACTGGAGGTCACATTTTCATTGTGTGGTCCCATATAGGCCATTACTGGTGAGCCACTGGGATAATTTTTCATATAGGTCACCACCGAGTCCCCGAAGAAGGTTTTTATATCCTCCGGAACGACCTGGTTTCTACCGTCACTGAATCCGGTGAGGGAATAATCAAGGTATATGTAATTTCCTACCGAGGATTTATTATACCATTTCGTAAAGGTGGTGATACTCACATATTCATGGGGAATGGTGTCGTTTTTAATATCTGATGCCGCAATGGTTTTCAGCAGTTCACCGGATTTACCTCCTTCCCGGATCTCCACTCCTTCCTTGGTTTTAACCCCCACGGTGTACCCGGTCTTGTATCCCCATACAAATGTTTGTGGGGGGTTCACGACCAGTTTCTGGCCCTGAACACTTAAATAACCCGGGCCATCAAATCCCTGGGCCACTCCCTGGGAAGAAATACTGCCGTTGGCCAGAATGGACAGGGGTGTTTCCAGTGTCCCAGTTAGGAATCCACTGATAATTTGTGGGTATTTTTCTTCCTCCAGTAAACTTTGCAAGTATTCAAAATGATATAAAACTGGCACTTTCCTTACTTTAGCATCATCCACCACTTTCATACCAGAAACCACGGTATCGCCAATGGACATGGCAGATATCTCTTCTGGTTTTTGTGGGGGGAAATAGCCTTCAATGTTGTTACCAACAAAACTAAAACTTATTATAATTATTATCAGAATACCAAAGGCTAATATTGGATTTAACAATGATCTGCGCATTTTTTAAGCCTCCCCTCTCAAATATTATTTCTATTATTTTGCCGCAAGGGCCTCCTTTAAACACTGGGTGATCTCTATAATTTTCCGCTGCCCGTTACCCCCAATAAATACATGGGGATATTCTTCAGAGCATTGGAGTGCAAATTCAACCACAGCCTTTACATCAGTTAGGTTGTAAACTTTTCCCTGGTATTCTTCTTCCTCCAGTACTTTCTGCACCTCTTGGCGGGTGTCGTCCAGTCCAGGGAAAAGGGCTATGATCTGGCAGTCAGTTTTAGAAGCTTCCCTGAAAATATCCAAACGGCACATTTCACCCTTACGGGGAGTTCCCAGGATTATAACCGGAAATTTAACTTCATTAAGAACTGCAGCAGCAGCATCGGCATTATCAGTTTTGCCGACCACTATCTGGGAATGGGGGAGATTGATAACTGAGGCTCTCCCTGGCAAAACTTGGAACTCTTTAAGGGTTTTTTGAATGGTTTCCTTGGATATTCCTATTATTTCTGCTACTTTTGATGCAGCAGCTGCATTTTCACGATTAAAATCTCCAAATAAGTTTAATTCATAGGGAGTTTTGGTGAAAGAGTGAGCTTCGCTTGCTGCTTCACTTAACGCGTCCAGATTTTTATTACCTTGATTTAAAACAATTTTTTTCCCGGTCACGAATTGCTGTAAGGATTTCAGGTAGTTTTCCAGGGAGTGGTGTACTTCCAGATGGTCTCGGCCTATGTTGGTCACTACCACCAGGTCAAAGTCAAAGTTGTGGTTACAGAAGTCCAGGGTCATATCGCAGACTTCTACCAGGAGAACATCGTAATCATGGGAGGCTGCTTCTAGAATCACTTCAGTGTAGCCCTTAAAGCCCCCACCTGCATTTCCACCGGTAAGAACATTCAAACCGGCATTTTCCAGTATACTGGCAATCATCATGGTGGTGGTGGTCTTTCCATTGGTACCAGTGACACCAATGGTGAATAGGGAACGATGAGAAGTTACAACATCGGATAAAAGTTTCTTTTCAGACTTAATTTGTTGAAAGGCAGGTTTATTCCATAAACCCGGGCTCAAAACCACTAAATCCGAGTCCTCGATTTTTCCAAAATCATGAAATCCCCGATCAACATCCAGACCTTCAACTGTTTCTAATTCAATGTCTAGATTGACATCGGAAGCATAAACTGTATAACCGTGATTGAGAAGAGATTCAACAGCATTAAGGCCCTCTACTCCCAAACCAATCACTGCAGCATTCATTATAACAACCATTTAAATTTTCCAAAAGAGTGTATCACTATCAAGTATATAACAATAGGTTGGCATTTTTAATATATAACTATAACTCCAGCAATGCCCTCCTATCTTATATAATCGTTTTAACAGGGTATAAAATGCTTTAAAGCTCAAATAAAATTTTATTGGCATGGGGAATATTATAAATCCCTAATATTGAAAAAATATTCCCTATGGATGTTTAATTTTTCCTGTTTTTTTATTCTTATACTCTGGCGGAAATCAAGAATTTACTAAAATTTTTAGGTTGTTACCCCAAACCATATACCATAATCCAACCAATACATTTTAAACAACTTAAACAGTTAAGGGTAAAAAACTTTTAATCAATTAACAGAAATTATTAACAAATTTTAAGGATAGATACCACTTATGATTTGTACTAGAGCATCCAGGTGTCACCTATGAACACGATAAAAGATCTTTCCAAGGAAATTGTAAAACGCATCGAAGACATAGCCCAACCAGTGAAGATAATGCATGTCTGCGGATCCCATGAACACACTATAATGCAGCATGGTATTCGGACTTTACTACCTCCAGAGGTGGAAGTGGTAGCAGGCCCCGGATGTCCGGTGTGTTGTGTACCCGCCCGTGAGGTGGAGGAATGCCTTCAACTGGCTAAACAGGGAGTAACCATTGCCACCTTTGGTGACATGTTAAGGGTTCCCGGGGGAAGTGGAACACTATCTGAAGCAAAAGCAGAAGGTGCTGATGTTAGAATAGTGTATGGAGTAAACAATGCCGTGGAATTAGCTCAAAAAATTGATAACGATGTGGTTTTCATGGCCGCAGGATTTGAAACCACCGCACCAACCACTGCTGCGGAAATCGTTGCCAATCCTCCAGAAAACTTCTCAGTTCTTTCCTGTCACAGAATGATACCCCCGGCACTCCAGTTCTTAATTGAATCAGGGGAAGTGAATCTCAACGCCCTCATAGAACCAGGTCATGTGTCCACTATCATCGGAACCAAACCCTACGATATTTTCTCGGATAAATACGGAATTCCCCAAGTGGTAACCGGTTTCAACCCCATGGACGTTCTCATAGCAGTGTACCTGATTTTGAAACAGCTCCATGAAGACAAGGCATTCGTACAGAATGAATATAAACGTGCGGTACGAGAAGAAGGAAATTTAAAAGCACAGGAACTTCTCGACGAAGTATTTTACATTAAAACCAAGGAATGGAGAGGTTTCCCCCCTATACCTAACTCGGTTATGGAAATCAAGGATGAATTCAGCGAGGTCAATGCCCGGGAACGATTCGATATCGAAGTAGGCAATATCCCGGAAGTGGTCAGTGGTTGTATTTGTGGAGCTATACTCCGGGGAGTAGCCCGTCCTGAGGATTGCCGGCTTTTCCGTAAAGAGTGCAACCCTACTAATCCCATCGGAGCATGCATGGTTAGTAAGGAAGGAACCTGTAATATAGCTCATCGCTATGGTTCATTTTAACCAAGCTACTGGAATGTTAATGGTATCAGCAGGAATTTAATAATCTGTCCGGAAAAATTTTAATAAGGGGACATGGTGAAACAACTTGATTAAAGCCGTGGCTGTGGATGTTGATGGAACCATAACTGATAGCCAGAGGAGGCTGTGCTGCAGTGCAATGGAATCCCTCCGCACTGCCGAAGAAAAAGGCATACCCGTAATCATAGTCACCGGGAACATCCTCCCGGTCACCAAAACCCTTTCCATATTCATGGGTACTTCCGGAGGGTTGGTAGCTGAAAATGGGGGTGTTATAGAATCACCCCAAGGCAGGAAGATATTAGGGGATATTGAAAAGTGTCAAAGGGCCTATGAATTTTTAAAAACAAAATATGCCCTGGAAAAAGTGGATTTTTCCCAAGAGAGGGTTTCCGAAATTGCCTTTTATAGAACACTTCCCGTGGAATTGATTAAAGATGCACTGAAGGATTTTGATGTGAAGATATACGATACCAAATTCGCACTGCACATCACTGATCCAGCAGTGGATAAGGGGTCCTCCCTGGTTCGTGTGGCTGAGGATATGAATATCCGGCCAGAGGAAATCCTGGCCATTGGGGACAGTGAAAATGACCTGGAATTTCTAAAAGTAGCGGGATTGAAGGTGGCAGTGGCCAATGCCAACCCCGAGCTCAAAGCTCGAGCCGACTACGTAACTGAAAAATCCTACGGAGATGGAGTCAAAGAAGCTTTAGAGAGGTTTTTACCATGATAAATGAGATAAGCAATCGTGCATTAAATTACGCTCTTAAAAGCGCTGATCAGGCGGAGGTATACGTCGAGATCAGTGATGGTGTGGATGCAACCATTCAGAACGACCAGGTGGACTTTGCCAAGGAATCCTACTCTATGGGCGTGGGTATTCGAGTCATCTGTGATGGTAAAATGGGTTTTGCATACACCACTCAAAGTGAAAGAATAGAAGAAACAGTCAAAAACGCAATCTCCAATGCCCAGGCAAATTTGGTGGATGAAAATTTAGCATTCGCTCATAAATCAAATTATTCTCCTATTAAGGGAGTTTATGATGGAAAAATCAACACCCTGGAACTGGAGGACACCATTGAACTGGGAAAATCCATGATCAACACGGTACTGGAAAATAAATGCCAACCAACCTCTGGCGGGGTAACGGCTAGCTGTTTGAAAACCTTAATAATCAACTCCAATGGAATGGTCTGTGAAGATAAAGCCACCTATTTCTCCGGTTATATTGCAGTGAACACCCCTGACCGGGAAGGTGTCTCCACTGCCAGTGAATCTGATTCATCCCGAAAACTGGATATAGAACCGGAAAATATTGCAAATAAAGCCTGTGAAGTTGCCTTAAATTCAAGGGAAGGGAAAACCATAGAAACTGGTGACATGAAAGTGTTGCTGGATCACCATGCTGCAGCAGGTCTTCTCTCCACCTTTTCCCAAGCAATAAACGGGGACAATGTACAGAGGGGCCGATCCATATACGCCGATAAGATAGACACCCCAGTCTCAACACCATCTCTAAGCATATACGATGATGGAACTTTCCAGGGTGGTCTTTACTCATCTCATGGTGATGGAGAAGGAACACCATCCCAAAAAACCACCATAATAAAGGATGGGGTTCTGCAGAACTTTTTATACGATATACACACAGCCAACAAGGGGGATGTGAAGAGTACCGGTAATGGCATGCGTGCTTCATTCAATGACATGCCGGCAGTGAGTTTATCCAACCTAGTACTGGAATTTAAAGACTACGAAGAAATTTCCCAAATACAGAATGGCTTACTGGTTACCGATGTTTTGGGAGCACACACTGCCAACCCTATTTCTGGGGATTTCTCAGTTGAAGCCATGAACGCCTTCAAGATCCAGGATGGCGAGGTGGTTCACCCGGTTAAAAAATCCATGCTCTCCGGAAACATCTTTTCCATGTTAAAAGAAGCCACGGCTGCTTCACACAAAACCCGACAATTAGGGCCCTTCATCACTCCACCCCTAACTGTTTCCAGCCTGAGAGTGGTGGGTTAAGGAATTTCGAGAAGGGGTGGGTAGAATATTCTGGTGGACGGCTTATGATAAATCCTGATATTCAGGGGGTTCTATCAGATTATCTGGCCATAACTTCCAACCATCAGCTCTCACGCTGTAAAGTGGCATCTACCCTGATATCCCAGGACTTGGGTGACGAAAAATCCCGGTGGGATGAGCATCAGCGTCTGAGAACCAGCTTCTGGAAGTTTTACCGGGATAATTCTACTTTAAATTCCAGGGATATAGAAGGCGGATCATTTAAAAAATCTTTTTTTTCTTACCTGGATCTCAAGGTCCAGATTGCCGAAAAAATATACCAAAACTGTATTTTATGTGAAAAAATGTGCCATGTTGACCGGACTCGTGAAACTGGGGAATGTGGTGTTGCAGAACCTTTGATTGCCTCGGAATTTCTCCATGTTGGTGAAGAACCACCCCTGGTACCCAGCCACACCATCTTTTTTCCCGGTTGCAACTTCCAATGTGTCTACTGCCAGAACTGGGATATAAGTCAACGAACCAGTGGAATCCCCCTGAGTGAAGAGGAACTGGCCGGGGTAATTGAAAAAAGGAGGAGGGAAGGGTCCCGGAATGTGAACTTTGTCGGGGGAGATCCAACTCCTAACCTACCCTACATCCTGCGTACCATGAAACTGGTCCGGGAAAACATTCCCGTGGTGTGGAACAGTAACATGTACCTCTCCCGGTATGCTATGCATCTTCTGGATGGATTTATCGACCTCTATCTGACGGATTTCAAGTATGGCAATGATGCCTGTGCCCAGAGACTCTCGGGCATCCAGGATTATATGGAGGTGGTTGGCCGTAATCATAAA
Organism: Methanobacterium sp. BAmetb5; assembly: GCF_003491305.1. Lineage (NCBI taxonomy): Archaea > Methanobacteriati > Methanobacteriota > Methanobacteria > Methanobacteriales > Methanobacteriaceae > Methanobacterium > Methanobacterium sp. BAmetb5. Next base: position 970,578 of record NZ_CP022706.1, on the reverse strand, counting down.
CTGGCCCAGAAATCAGGAGATATGATAATCAGACATCTGGTTTTACCTAACCATATGGAATGCTGTTCAAAACCATTACTCGACTGGATATCCAGAAATTTAGGTCTGGATGTAGTTTTAAACATTATGGGACAGTATCATCCAGTTTACCATGCCCCCGAATATGATGAAATCTCCCGAGCATTGATTCGCAGTGAATTGGTGGAAGTCATTAACTATGCACAGGATTTGGGGTTTAAAAACATTATATAGCTTATTGAGGGTATTAAATTTCTAACACAATATGCTAGCCTTATAAAGAACAAATTCTATAATACAATCCAGATTGACATTTAAAGATTGGCATTTAATATTAGTTTAACATTTTAAAAAAATCACATTCAATTAATAACAAATTAATAATAAGTGGATTATGGGTATAGTTCAGGATATTTTGGAATAGTTTAGGATATTGTGATAGGTTAGGATAGTTAAGATGTTTAAGAGGTTTTTTTAATGGAAAACATAGAAAATAAGGAAAATGTTTCTACTGAAGAAATATTCAGTGATATTAAAAGGGATTATCCTGACGTTGAAAGGTTAGTAATGGAAGATGAGGATTCAACTGTATTCTGTATCTATGCGACAGATGATGTGCTCTGGAAGATATTCGAGGATTGGATGGAACTGGTAAACAGTATTGAATTCAACGCTGGAACCGATGAAGAGCACTACCTCCGGGTTATACCCTGATATTTTTATAACCCATTTAGTATTGTTTTTACCAGATTTATTTCAATTATAATTATAATTTCCGATTTGTTTACTTCCATTTAGTTTAGTCATTTAGTTTTATTTCCGAGTAGTTTAGTTCCATTTATTAGTTCCAGTTAATTGTTTGGTGTTTTCACAGGGTTTTTAAAAACTCCAATATGGCCTTTAATGTCTGATTTTGTTGTTCTTCACGGCTTATGGTACTGTTGTTGTCTCCGGGTTGTGCTCCGTAATTCCCGAAGTTGTAATGGTTTCCCCCTTCAATGGTGGTGAAGATGGTGTTTTTGGGAAATTTATCCAAATTAGTGGATATATCTTCGGGTTGGGTTAGGTTGTCCCTTGATCCTCTAAGGGATAAAGCTTTGAAGGTGGCATTGGAGGCATTAGCTGAGGGGTAACTGGCTAAATATATTACTCCGCTTATCTTTTCGGGATGGTTCACGGCGTAATCTGAGGCAAAGACACCACCCAGGGAATGACCCATCATCACCCATGAACTTATCTCCGGATGGTTGGATATTACCGTGTTTGCCTTTTCACTTCCAAAAAATGCTAAGTTAAATGGCATTTTCACAATTACGGTGATATATCCATTTTCGGCCAGTTTAAAAGCTATAATGGAGTAAGATTCAGCCTGAACCTTGCCACCGGGGTAAATTATTATCCCCGTGGAGTTTTTAAGGGTAGTGGGGGTGAAAGTAATTAAATCAGTCGTATTTGACACATTGTATGATTCAGTCGAGTTTAAAGCGGTTAAGGCATAACTATCTGCAGGATAATAATCAGAAACGTAGTATATAAAGCCAGCAGCTCCTATAAGGACTATTACTAGTATTGTTATTAGGATTAATTTTTTCCTGGATTTTAAAACTCCCAACACCCACATCCTCCACTAGGGCACAGTTCCCTTCCCTATGAAAATATTTCTCTTGTATTTTAGGAATAACAGAATTTTTATTTCACGGTGCAAATATGCCCACAAATGTAAGCCAGGCCAGGGCAGTTTTGGCAATTAAACTGAGAATAATGTACACTCGTTCGCCGTAGAGATAGTCCTTCCATTTTCCCACACCTTTATACTGGAGAATCATGTTAATGGAGAAGGTGTTGAACATTATGAAGTAGATGGCCAGTATGGCGTAGACAAAGGTCGGTGGATTGGTTTCAGTGGATCCCAGGGCGGCGATGAAATAGGCAGCCAGCACTATCCAGGGAACAAATCCCGATAGACATCCCACCAGATAGGCGGACCAGTCTGTTTCTTTTGTGTAATAGTTGATCTTTTCCATCAGGTAACCGCACAGCATGGTAACTGCGTTGAGAACGAAGATCATCACCAGCGACCATAAATCCCACACTCCTACAAAGGTGGCAATGATTACCAGCATGATGGAACTGGAGAAGAAGTATTCGAACCAGCGGTAGGGATTCATGCCCTTTTTAAGGTTTTCATTGTAATTTCTGTTCTTTAAAAAGGCAATGGTGAAATGGGCAATGGCTGAAATCAGTAAAAACGATGCAAGTATAACTCCCAGGTAGCTGACTGTGAAAGCAACAGTTGGATCGGGTGCAATTTGAAAACTTGGTGGTGCAAGGGATAGTATTTTAAATTTAATATAGAAAGTGTAGATATCCTGTGTCCAGGTCAGCCACAAACCCAGGGCAATCATGATCAACCCCTGGATAAGATGCAGTGAACCGGCACCAATATTTAGCTTCTTCAAACCCCCAAAGGTAATGGGTGACTCGGCAATTATTTTTCTTCTGGTCTCATTATCCATAAAGAAATACCCCCTTCTTATTATATATTTGGTGGATACTGCTAATAAATGATAGGTCGCCTGAAATTGTTTTTAAAAAAATAGTTGCCGGGCATATGCTTTAACCTATTAATTATAATTTCAAGGGAATGGCTTTTCCGTGGTAATACCATCTTATTTTAACTGGAAAATGATTTATGTATGTTTAGATAAAATTATAATCATAATTTATATGAAATTTGGCGTAATGGTTCTTATTATTACCATAAAGCCCAATTGAAAATCGCAATTAAACACTTCCAGATCTTTGGATGGGATGTGTGGTTCAGGATGATATGTGAAAATTGTGGTGCTCGAATAGGGAAAAAGGAGAGGTACTGTCCTAATTGTGGTCAGGAAGTTTTCAAATCTAGTGAGAAGCCTCTCCAGCAGAAGTATCTGCGTGGCGGATACTCTTCTGAGGAGGCAAGCTTCCAGGAACCCTATCAGGATTGGGATGATTATGATAAAGATCCATACGAAGCCTATCATGAAAATGATGAGATAGTTGGGGAATATAAGGATTTTGGCAATCTCAAAGACAAAAATAAGGATTATAATAAGTTAGATCATCAGGTTGCTGATTTTAAAGAATACCACCTAAATGAGGACCATACTGATGATCACCCGGACAGTAATCAAAGTAATCCGTATTCCTCTCCTAATAAACAGACTTCTGGAAGAGGCAAAGGTTACAAACAAGACTATGAGTCAGATAATAAGTATGATTCTGGTGAGAGGGGTTATAATAAAGGGTATGATAAAGGATATGAAAATAAAAAACCTTATAAAAGAAAATATGAGGGGGATAAGGGTTATGATAACCGACATAAAAAAAATAAGGGCTATAAACCAAATTATAATAAAAATTATTATAAACGGGGGAATAAAGTGAAAAGAGGTTACGATTTGGACGAATATTACGGATCACAAGAGAAAAAGAGCTCTATGACCGGCACAATTGTTCTATTTTTAGTAATGGCGCTCTTGATGGGCCTGGTTTTAGGATTCATTTTCTTCTCCACTACCCTAAAGAACATCATCTGATTTGTGACCTAAAGGAAATAATTAAGGGGTAAAAAAAATTAAAGAGGGTTCAATAGAAATGTTCCCTTTTCAATTCGATTTTTAAGTTCTCTGGCAATTTCCCTGGCTCGTTTAATATCAGACTGGCGGCAACAAACTTCTAATTCTTTCTCCTGACCTTCCCAGTCCATGATGACCTTTCCCCTTTTCATCTGGAAGGTCCCGAAGGGACAGGAATAGGCACACATTCCACAACCAAAACAGCGCACCAGGTTCAATTTTTGGTCCTGGAAGGCATGGGTAGGGCATCTTTCCTCAACCAGGCAGGTGCTGCATTTCTGGCACATTTCTCTTTCATAAGTGGGTCTTTCATCAACGTCCTGCCAAACTCCGTAGTTTGTCTGGCTTAAAACACTGTGTCGACCTCTGACATCGGCAATGGGTAGAGTTATATCCTCATTTTTAATGAAGGTCCTCTGGAGAATTTCCTCATCCAGAATGGGTATAGCGGTGGCCACACTGTTGTAGACCTCGGGCCCTGCTCCCGTACGGAAGCCCCCTAGATAATGAGGGTCCATATTCTTCATATCTGCAGTTATCATCATATTGGGTTTTCCTGGAGTGCTACGGGTCCCGGTGCCGATAAATAATCCTTCACAGTTGTTTATTAATAACCGGTCCCCTTTATGCATGGAATTCAATTGAGGGTCATTCTGCAGGGGGTTAAGCTCGCCACAACCAGAGAAAGAAATTCCTTTAAAGGGTCCTTCCATGTTAATGGCATTGAATATGGATGAAACAGAATCTTCACCGGGATTGGTGAATGCTGTGTAGTTTTTAAAGGCAAAACGGGTTCCAATCATCTGGGCTGTGCCAAAATCATCTAAACTGGCGGTGGACTTTATGATGTTCCCTTCCACATCTTCCACTTCAATTTCAATCTCCTCTCCTCGAAGCAAGTCCTTAAAGAGGAACCCTCCACCATATTGAGGGTCGCTAGTGCTGTGGGAAGTTCCGTAGACCATCAAATCAACAGAACCCAACCATTCGTTGGGGCATGGTCCTGGGAATCCGGGCACACCGTTTAGGGTGATATTGCGAGCTTTTTTGAAGGATCCTGGCTCGGCAACTGGTATGTGGAATATGGCGGCAGTTCCCGACATGATCCCGCAGGTACCGGTGGTTACCACATCTACATCCCGGGCAGTGGGTTCTTCACCAGCCATAACCAGGCTGGTCACTTCCTCTGCAGTGAGTATAGTGGCTTTTCCCTCTTTGATTTTTTGATTGATATCTTGAATGGTTTTTTGCAATGTATTCACCTGAACGGCCAATGTGTTTTAGATTTAGATCAAATCTGTTAGTTTACCTTTATGCAAATCAGTTATAGGTTTATCCAAATCCGTTAAGGTTTTTCTGGGCTAGCTTGTCCTTCAGGGTGTTGTAAACAAATTCCAGTGCATCACCAATTTTATCTCCATCTCGTCCAGCTCCCTGAGCCAGGTTAGGTTTTCCACCGCCCTCACCTCCCATGATGGCTGCGGCTTCTTTGATGATCTCGTTGATCTTGATTTCTCGGTCTAAAGCTTTGGGGGATGCGGCACCGGCAATTTTACCCTCGCTATTACCGAGAACAACTACATCCACTCCACCATCATCAGTGAGTTGGGTAACCATTTTAACCAGTTCCCCTATGTCTGCGTCTACTTCCTGGGTTAAAACAGACAGGGAATTGATTTTTTCAGTTTGATCAACGAGGGATCCGGTTTTAAGTTTGGCCACTTCTTTTTGCAAATGTTTAATTTCATTTTTGAAGGCTTTCCACTCGGTGAAGAACCGTTCACTGGTCTGGGGCAGCTGGTTAGTTTCCACTTTAAATACAGTGGCACTTTCCTTGAGCAGTGCATCATTTTTCTGCATGGATTGGACTGCAGCTTCACCCGCAGAGAACTCCAGGCGTTCTACTCCATCCTGGATTCTTTCGGTTCTGTTAACTTTTA
>NZ_CP022706.1:950000-955000 GCF_003491305.1 Methanobacterium sp. BAmetb5 | reverse complement strand
AGAACGGTGATCTTCAATGAGAATGGTAATAGTTGCCGGGACACCCGGTTCTGGAAAAACTGCGGTTTTAATTCACGCACTGCGAAGTTTAAATGAAAGTGGGTTAAAATCTGCAGTGGTAAAAATTGACTGTCTGTACACTGACGATGATACTAAGTTTGCCAAGGTAGGAGTACCCACCAAGGTAGGACTGTCCATGGACATGTGCCCGGACCACTACGCTATCTACAATCTGGAGGAAATGGCTGAGTGGGCAGATGAAAACGATGCAGAACTTCTGGTGGTGGAAACTGCAGGATTATGCCACCGTTGCGCACCTTTCACAGTAAACTCACTGGGAGTTTGTGTTATAGATGCCACCAGCGGTCCCAACACACCACTTAAGGTAGGGCCCTTCCTGAGTACGGCGGATATCGCGGTGATCACCAAGGGAGATATGATATCTCAGGCAGAAAGGGAGATATTCCGGGAAAGAGTTCTTGAAGTAAATCCAAATTGTAAAATAATAGAAGCCAATGGTTTAAGTGGGCAAGGATGCGCAGAACTGGCTGATGAAATTAAAAAATCCCAGGAAGTCACCCTGGAGGGTGAAAAACTGCGACACTCAGCTCCACTGGCAGTTTGCACCCTCTGTGTAGGAGAAACCAAGGTGAACAAGAAATACCACCGGGGTATATTGCGTCGTATCGATGGATTCCAGAGTTACGAAGGGGAATAATAAGATAACAGGTGTTAAGCAATGACTGAAGTTCCAGTTGATATTGGTCAGCAAAATAAGATTCTAATGCTACTTCCGGGTTACAACTGTGGCATCTGTGGATACGCCCGCTGTGATGAGTTTGCCGGGGCACTGACCCGGAAAAAAGTGGACTTGGAGAAGTGTCGTTTCCTCTCTCAGGAAATGTTCCAGGATGATCTGGCAAAAATACAGGAAATCTTAAAGGAAATAAAAGTAATCCCTGAAGAGGAGAAAATTGTGGGAGTCTTAGATGGATACGAGGCAGACCTTATACTGAAACCCCTTCCTGAAGAAGAATCCTGCAGAGAAACCCTCTACCCCTTTACCCGGGAAGAAATTAAAGCCGGTGAAATCATAAGATACCGCCCCCTGGGCTGTCCCATAACCCATTTTGCCAAGGTACTGGAAGAAAACCATGGGTTGATCACCGTGCACCTGGTTGGCCCCTGCCACCGTCTGGATAGTATGGCTGAATTTAAATTTAAAGACGTGGGGGTGTGTATGGTGGGAGGATTTGAAGGAATTATTGAAGGTAAATTACCCCGGGTGGGAGAAACCGTCCGCTTCTTACCTTACCACTGTATGATGCAAAAGGTTCACTCCGGGGTTGTGGTTCAGCTGGAAGGTAGAAGAGCCTTAATTGAAGGTATAGACCTGAAGGTATGGGCACCTCCCCTAAAGGGATAAATGGAAACCCTGTGGAATTTTTTAAAAAAACTTTTCCTTTTCTTTACGGATAACATGAATCCTTCACCCCCTGAACCTCATCTTAAAGAGAAATACTCCACCTATTCTGAAGGAAACAATAATTACCAGATGATAGGTGTACAAACAGGTTACATCAAACCAGGAGAATCCTACGATGTTATACTGGACCGGGCAGCAAAACATCTCCAGGACCAGGACTTTCTGGTAATTTCCGAAACTCCCCTAGCCATATCTCAGGGTAGACTGGTGGATGAAACAGAATTTAAACCATCTTTAAGCGCCTATCTACTGGCAGAATTATGGTCCAAATACTTATGGGGCTATTTCCTCGGTCCCCTGCTGGGCATTAAAAAGAGAACCATTAAAAACCTCAGAAAACTCCCCCCTGAGGCCCGCCCACATAAAGAATTAATATTACAACGTTATGGTTGGAGACATGCACTTAAACCTGCCTCTGAGGCAGGAGTTGATTTGAGTAATGCTCCGGGGACCTGTGTTTCCTTATTACCCCATGATCCACAGGGCCTTTCCGAAGAGATTGGGGCAAAAATTGGTAACATCAGTGGTAAAAATGTCACCGTGGTTATAATTGACACTGATGTCACTTACCAGCTTGGAAAAATAATATTCACCTCTTTACCAGTTTCTGCCAATGGAATAAGAAATAACTGGGGATTATTTGCTTATTTATTAGGTCGTTTTGGTCGTATTCTGGGCCCCACTCCCCTGGGAATTTCGCGGCACCATAAACTGGAAAAGATTTTCCAAATTGCCCGTGCAGCAGAAGAACACCAGAAAATCCATGAAAATAATATGGAAACAGTTTATGACATGCAGAAATTATTGGAGGGGAAAGTTAACACCATAACCATAGACATGCTGGATTCAATAACTCACATGCCTGCAGTCATAGTTCGTGATGTATAAAGAATGATTTTAAACTTCTTTTTATTAAATGGATTTAGGTGATTTTTGCTGAAGTAGGGTGTGATTTGAAAAAATATAAATACTATCTGTACCATAGAATAGTTAACCCAAGATATTTTTAACACCAGCAGATAGCCGTAATACCAACAATGGCTAATGCATGGTTATTAGTTAATAAAATCGGGTAGGGGCAGAGATATATTCATCTTTTAAAATGTAGGGCGGCTAATTTGTACCAAGGGGCAGTATTATAATTAGCATGGCTTGATTTTTGCCTATCAATTTTATGGTTTTTTTCTTTCATGAACCACTAAAGTTCATACCTAAACCTGAACCCGACAGCTACTAAAAAAATATCAAAATATGAAGGAGGCACCTAGATGCTCGCAGATCCCAATGTGCAGGAAATTCTCATTGATGTTACTAAAGATGATGAGAATAGCATCCCCATTATTCAATGTCTATTGAATGGTAAAACCACCGATGAGGAAATTGCTGAAGAAACTGAAATCAGACTTAACATTGTGAGAAGAATACTTTATAAGTTATATGATGCCGGCGTGGCCAGCTACAAGAGAAGTAAAGACCCTGAAACCCAGTGGTATACTTACAGCTGGAAATTTGAGGAAGATAAAATCTCGGAAATCATATCAGATAAGGTTGAAAAGTTCTCCCAGGAACTTCACCAGTCACTGGAATACGAAGAAGACAACATGTTTTTTGTCTGTCCCAATGGTTGTCGCTATAATTTTGAAGAGGCATCAGAAAGAAACTTCATATGCCCGGACTGCAACACCAACATGGAGTTCCAGGATAATTCATCAATAATTATGGAATTAAAGGAATTACAGGAAAGGATGAGCTAATTTTTCCCACTCTCCCTTTCAACCTGATGTTTACTTAACTGTCCATTATCCCCAACTTTCGAGTACCACTCTTTCCCTATCTCTAAGGGGGATATAATTTTCCCAGAAAATGTAGTGGGTGAATAATTGATTTTAAATGAAAGTAACCCTTCCCAAATTTTACAAGAATTTAACTGTCCTCCTTTTGTGATTGCACACTCCAGAGCAGTCCTTTCCAGGGCAATAAAAATGAAAATGGAGTTTGAATTGGAAGTGGATATGGAACTGGTTAAAACCGGGGCCCTGCTACACGATGTAGGTCGCTCCCAGACCAATGGCATAAAGCACGCCGTAGTGGGAGCAGAACTACTAAAAGAGAGGGGTTTTTCCCGGGAAATAGTTAACATTGTGGAAAGGCATATTGGTGCTGGAATTAGCAGGGAAGAAGCTAAGGTTCTGGGAATTCCCCCTAAAGATTACATGCCCCTTACCTTAGAAGAGAAACTGGTGGCCCATGCTGATAATCTTATCCACGGCACACAGGAAGTGGATTTAGAATTTGTAATTAAAAAGTGGAGGAATAACCTGGGGGAAAACCACCCTTCCATACCCAAAATCATAAAACTCCACTCAGAAATTACCAAAATCCCAGTTACTTAATTATTAGTAGGTCAAAACTCCTCTGATGTTAAAGGGTAATCATTATTTTTAATTTAAAATACAGTGAGGGATTTACTTATTTTAGAAATTCATTTATTCCATAAATTACAATTTTATTCTAGTATTCTTTAATTCATATCCGGTGAAAATCAGGAATACCCTCTCTTAAGTTCAATCTAAGGAGAATTATAACTAGAAACATTAGCGGCAGGTGATAAATTGGGCAAACGAATTGTGGTTTTTATTGGACCTTCACTTCCTCTGAAAGAGGCTAAACAAATATTAAATGCTGATTATCGCCCGCCGGTAGCTAGAGATGATTTAGCTGTTCTTTTAGACGATCCTCCCCAAGTAATTGGTATAATCGACGGTGTTTTTCACCAGCAGCCAGCAGTCTCCCACAAGGAAATACTACGCGCATTAGATGCAGGGATAACCGTGGTGGGTGGTTCCAGTATGGGGGCACTTAGATCAGCGGAACTGGATTATGCGGGCATGATTGGGATTGGAACAGTTTACCAGGAGTACCGGGATGGAACAATAGAATCTGACGATGATGTGGCCATTGTATTTGATCCTGTAACCCACGAACTTCTCAGTGAGGCTCTGGTGAGTATGAACCATAATTTCCAGATGGCCGAAGCAGAAGGTATAATTAATTCTCGTGAAGTGCAAATGCTGTATGAGACTGCTAAAAAAATTTACTATCCCCAGAGGAATTATCCACGGGTTTTAAACGACTCTGACCTGGGTGAAAATAAGAAAAAGAAACTTGAAATCTTTTTAAAGGAAAAAGGAACTGATATCAAGTCTGAAGATGCCCGTAAAGTCTTGACCTACATTAAAAACATGGATTAATTATTTAAGAGCTGGGAATTAAAACTGGGACAATCTGGATATTTTATTTTAATGGACAATAACAGGAAAGCTTGTTAAAGTAGGGGGTATACACCATGGATCTAAAAGAAAAAATGGATGATTTGAGGAAGTATCTGCACGGGAAAAAAGTGGTGGTAGCTTTTTCTGGGGGTGCTGATAGTACCTTACTGGCCTCTGTTGCGCAGGAGGAGGCTCAGGATGCCCTGGCAGTTACGGTGGATAACGGAGTTATGCCGGCAGAA
>NZ_CP022706.1:935000-942500 GCF_003491305.1 Methanobacterium sp. BAmetb5 | reverse complement strand
CTATCTATCACTTTAATTTAAATTCAGTGTATAATATTTAATTAAATTGAGATTAAAAACCTTAAATAAGTGTTATTAGTAATTTTTCAGAGTCTCCACGAAGTTATCAAAGTAGTTGTCCGTGTCGTGGGGTCCAGGTCCGGCTTCCGGGTGGTACTGTACACTGGATATGGGGAGTTCTGGGTGTTCTATTCCTTCCACAGTACCATCGTTGAGGTTTATCTGGGTAATGTTAAGGGGTAGATTGTCACAGAACTGGTTATCAATACTGAAACCATGATTCTGGGAGGTTATGGAAACTTTCCCAGTTTTCAAATCCTTAACTGGTTGATTAATCCCCCGGTGGCCAAATTTCATTTTGTAAATCTTGGCTCCGAAGGCCCGGGCTATTATCTGCTGCCCTAAACAAATACCAAAAATAGGAAGTCTTTCTGAAAGTTTTTGCACAGTTTGTATTGCTTCTTTAACTCTGCTGGGATTTCCCGGCCCGCTTGAAACCAGAATGGCTCCGGGTTCATAATCCAATATTTCGGAGGGTGAAGTATGGTAGGGCAGGAGAACAACACCAATCTCTCTTTTTAAAAGGGCGTTTATACTGTTATTCTTCACTCCGCAGTCCAGTATAACTGCCTTTTGGGAGTACTCCTCGCCTAATATGGTGGGTTCAGTTACGGATACCTGGTTTACCAAGTCAATGTCTTCAATTCCGGGCTGATCCCGGGCCAAAGATAGAAGTTCCCCATCATCTATTTCTTCTGTTGCCAGGGCACCTTTCATAGCCCCATATCTTCTGATTTTCAGGGTAAGGGAACGGGTGTCAATGGCACTGATTCCGGGAATTTTGTATTCCTCTAAAAATCCGGAAAGGCTGTTTTCAGAATGACTGTGTGAGGGGTGTGGATTTTCTTCTCTTACCACATACCCTTCGGCTTTAATCCCGTTGGACTGGAACCACTCCGGGGATATACCGTAATTTCCCTGCAAAGGGTAGGTAGACATTAGGATCTGCCCCTTATAAGAGGGATCAGTGAGGGATTCTACATAACCGGTCATCCCTGTGGCGAAAACCACTTCTCCCGTTTTTATTGTTTGGTAACCGAATCCTTTCCCTTTAAGTATTGTACCGTCCTCTAAAGCTAATTTGGCGTCTTCTTGCATTCAATCACCATGTTATAAATATTTTTTACCCCAATTATTCCTTGGGGATTCCTTTACTTGGTAAAAAATGGATAGTGTTAGATTCATATTTTCAATTTTAATTCATCTCAATTAATATAGCAGTTCTATTATTTATCCTTGTCAATTTTCACCAGATAAGATCTAGTCCTCAATTATATGATTGGTTAATCAAGGATATAACCCTGATTAGTAATTCAATTTAACTGCAGGATTTCCCTGGTTTTCTAAAAGAATTAGGGAAATTGGGGATTAGTGGGATTTTTAGGCGATTATTAGGGGTTATATGGAATTTTCAAGGTTTTCCAGCATTTTCTCCATTATCATGGCATCTTCCCCATCTTCATAATAATCAATTACCAATGTTTTCTCCTCAAAACCTAACCTCTGATAAAATTTACGGGCTTTTCGATTTCCTTTCCTTACTTCCAACTGTATTTTGTTCACGTTATATTTTTTGAAAATTTCCAGGGTTGTTTCCACTAGACTGGAACCAATCTTCTTTCGATGATGGTGGGGGTCCACGGCAATGGAAATGATATGACCCTCATCTTCAAATCTGATCCAAAATATAATATACCCCACAATGATATTATCTTGCTGGGCTACCAGAAAACCTGCCCCTAAGTTATATAGATCCACCAGTACATTGGCGGGGTAGGGATCATCAAATGATGATGATTCAATCTCCAGGACTCTCTTAAGATCTGGACGTTTGAATTCTCTTATCAACATTGAATTTCCCCAATTATGAGTGATAAAAATGTGGAGTGACTTTACTGAATATATTATCGAACATTATTCCCAATCTTCCGGCATTGCGGAAGTGGCAGTGGGACACTTTCTACAGGTGGGATGTGACCTGAAAAAACGTCTTGAGGTGGATATCATCATGACTGATATTAAACCTTACCATGATTCCGTAATCCTAGATGATATTAGACAACCTGACTTAAAAATATATAAGGATGCTGAACTTATTTATTCCATAAGACCCCCGGAAGAGTTACATCCTTACTTGGAGCAACTCTCCGATAAATTAGGGGCTGATTTAATTATAAAACCCCTTTCAACTGATTCTATTCATACTCGGGGAAAGATGAATTTAATTAACTACAAAAAAGCAGTTTTTTATAAAAAATCAAAGTAAGATGTCTAATGGAACTTATTAAATCTTGAGGTAGGTTGGTAGTAAATGTAACACTACGTAATCTAAGCAGAATATCATAAATGTTATGAAAATCATATTAATTCTCAGGTAGACTTAGGTGCATTTCACATGAAATGGAAAAAATTAAGTGCAGATGAAACATTAAAAACCTTAAATTCAAGTATCAATGGTTTAAGTAGTTCTGAAGCCCAGAAAAGACTATCAGAACATGGTAAAAACGAGCTGGTTGAGGAAAAGAAGGCAGGACCTCTGAGGATTTTCCTGGAACAGTTCAAGGAGATACTCATCCTGATCCTGATTATCGCGGCCATTGCTGCGTACTATGTTGGAGATACCATTGATGCTGTGGTTATCCTGGTAGTGGTAGTGATAAATGCAGTTGTTGGATTTATCCAGGAGTACCGTGCTGAAAAAGCAATGGAAAAACTTAAAGGACTTATTTCCACGGAAGCAGTAGTTTTGAGAGATGGTCAGGAACAGAAAGTGCCTGCGGGGGAACTAACTCTGGGGGATATAGTACTCCTGGAGGAAGGGGACAATGTCCCGGCGGATCTTAGAATAATAGAAAGCTACGACCTGTTGATAGATGAGTCTGCCATGACTGGAGAGTCTTTACCAGTTGAAAAACATGCTCAACCTATAATGGCTGATGATCACGGCACGGAGAACATGGCCTTTATGGAAACTGATGTTGCTTCTGGCCGTGGAAAGGGAATAGTTGTAGAAATTGGTATGGACACCGAGATCGGTAAAATAGCGGAGATGATCCAGGAAGAAGAGGAACAAACACCTTTACAGCAAAAAATCGGCACTCTGGGTAAAAATCTGGGTCTACTGGCGGTTATAGTGTGTTCCGTAGTATTCGTACTGGAGTACCTGCAGGGAGTACCACTGGTGGATACCTTTATGACTGCGGTTTCCCTGGCAGTGGCTGCGGTTCCTGAGGGACTCCCGGCAATTTTAACCCTTACTTTGGCACTGGGAATGCAGAGAATGGCCAAAAGCAATGCTATTGTTCGAAAACTCCTGGCAGTGGAAACTCTGGGGTCCTGTAATGTGATATGTACTGATAAAACCGGAACTCTAACCCTGAACCAGATGACTGTGAGAGATGCTCGGGTGAAAGACCCAGAAATGGTTTACACCATAGCTGCACTTTGTAACAACGCCACCCAGTCTGAAGGTAAATTATTGGGTGATCCCACCGATGCTTCGTTACTGGTGTATGCCGATGAAAACGGATACAACCGTAAAGAACTGGAGGAAAAAAATCCCCGACTACTGGAGATACCACTGGACAGTACCCGGAAGAGGATGACCACGGTCAACCAGATAGGGAACGATAGATATGTCCTTATAAAAGGGGCCCCTGAGGTCTTACTGCAAAAATGTTCTCAGATAGAGGGTGATGATGGAGTCTGCTCCCTTAAAGTTGAAGACAGGGAAAATACAATGAAGGACCTCCAGGAAATGACTGGAAATGCACTGCGAGTTCTGGGATTCGCCTACCGTAAGCTGGGTCCAGAAGAGGATTTGGAGGATAAAGAATCACTGGAAACGGACCTTATCTTCGCTGGTTTGGTGGGAATGATGGACCCACCACGGGAAGAAGCTAAACAGGCCATTGCCCAGGCTAAAAAGGCTGGTATAAAGGTGGTGATGATCACCGGGGACCACAAGGATACTGCAGTGGCCATTGCCCGGGAGATTGAAATTACCGATGATGAGGAGATAGTGGCCCTCACTGGTTCGGACCTGGACCAGCTCAGTGACCAGGAATTTGAAAACATGGTGGACGATGTCCGGGTGTACGCCAGGGTATTCCCGGAACAGAAGGTTAGAATTGTGGAAACCCTCAAGAAGAAGGGAAATGTTGCATCCATGACTGGTGATGGAGTTAACGACGCCCCTGCCCTTAAAAAGGCTGCTATTGGGGTGGCAATGGGTAGTGGTACCGATGTGGCCAAGGAATCCGCGGACATGCTACTTCAGGATGACAACTTCGCCACAATAGTCCAGGCCGTGCGCGAGGGGCGAACCATATTTGATAACATTCGCCGTTTTGTCCGGTTCCAGCTCTCCACCAACATCGGGGCAATATTAACCATTACCTCTTCATCTATAATGGGATTACCAGTTCCTTTCAACCCTATCCAGGTTTTATGGATAAATATCATAATGGACGGACCACCAGCCCAGTCATTAGGTGTTGAACCACCAGAAAAGGGAGTTATGGAAAGACCTCCCCTCAAGGAGGAGATCATCCCCCGCAAAAACCTGATAAAAATAGTTACAGCTGGAGTGGTGATGACTGTAGGAACACTGGCCCTTTACTCCTACATGTTATCCACTGGCACAGAATTAAACAGGGCCATGACCATGGCCTTCACGGTTTTCGTAATGTATCAAATATTTAACGTGTTTAACTGCCGTTCTGATGGTGGATTTTCCAATAAAGTCCTCTTTATAGCCGTGGGAGCTTCGTTACTCCTTCAAATAGCAGTTATATACTTGCCATTCCTCCAGGGAATCTTCCGTACCACTGCTCTGGGCCTATTTGATTGGGTGGTGATCCTGCTGATTGCCACCACCATATTTGTCAGTGACTGGGTGGTTAATAAGGTCCTTAAATAATTCCACATCAGTTAATCCCAGTATTCGGGGTTAAATCAGATATTTGTCTCAAATTTCTTTTTTAATCCCAATCCCGGATTTAATATTTTATTAATCAAGCTGAGGTTTATAATGATGAATTTACTGGTAATGGCCGGGACCAGTGATGCCCGCCGTATCATCCAAGATCTTTCTACGGTAGATGAGATTCATGTTCTGGCCACGGCCACCACATCCCATGGAGTGGAACTGGCTAGAAATTCTGGTGCAGACAAAGTACTAAATGGTCGTTTTAATGCAGAAGAGTTGATGGAGATACTGATGGACAATGATATTGAACTTCTCCTTGACGCCACCCATCCCTTTGCCTCAGCAGCCACCCAAAATGCCATAAATGCTTCTGATAGTTTGGGTGTTCCCTACCTTCGTTTTGAAAGACCCTGTACCGAGCTTCCAGGTAGTGATTTAATCCATCCTGTTAACTCCTTTGAAGATGCTGTGGAGATTATCAGGGAAATAATGGGAGTTACAGGAATATCAAAAGGAAATGATTTTTCGGATTCTGAGAATCTTCCGGGGGGTAGAATTTTACACCTGGCCGGGGTGAATACACTCCATTATCTTACCGAGGTCCTGAACCCTAATTTAGTAGTGGCCCGGGTTCTACCCATGGTTTATTCCATTGAAAAATCTCTGGAACTGGGCTTACCCCACCGGAACATTGTGGCCATGGAGGGAACCTTCTCTTCCCGCTTCAATGGTATTCTCATGGAGGAATTCCAGATAAAGGTGGTTTTGACCAAGGAAAGTGGTCAGAGCGGGGGTACCATGTCCAAGATCCAGGCCGCACTTGATCAGGATGTGCCAGTAGTGGTAGTTATGCGCCCGGAAATAGAAGAGTTAAAGGGTAAGCTGGTGTTTGGTGAGGTGGATCTCCTGGTTGATGAGGTCATTTCCAGATGTGGAAGTGAGCTTAAGTCATAAATCTGATCTGAAGAAAAGTAATAAAACGAAATAAAGACGAAATGCGTGAAGATCATCCCAAAGTTTATATTGAATGTTTTTACTTTAAATGTAAAATAAGAATTAGAATAAGCCTCAGCTCGCCCATCAGTCATCATCAGTTCAGAGCTCATAGGGTTCATCATTGGCTTGGATGTTATTTAGTATTTATTTTTATTAGTTTTATATTCTTTCAATGAAATTAATTAAAATAACATGGAATTACATTTAAAACAGCAAGAGTCCGAAAAATAGGAAATAGTAATAACAAAACTACATCTCAAGTTTAAACGGGCAGCAGAGGCCTATAGCTAAATATTAATATTTTCATTTATTTTCCATCATTTTGCATGTGAATAAATACAAATCCAATTTCCTTATTTAATACAGTTCATTCAACAGTCACTATATCACCTAGAATCAGGGGTATACTATGTTGGAATTGTTTGTATTTGTTGTAATCCATTACTGTAAAAGTGTAATCAGCGGAGGTAGTCTCAATTTTTATTGAAGGGGCTAACAGCATTCTTTTTTTCCCCATTATCACGTTAATTATTTCATTATAAGGTATGGTAATTACATCTGAATTTCTAGCTGCCATTTCCTTGAAGTTCATAGTACGAGCTGCTTTTTCCCTGTCAGAAAGGCTCTTTTTTTCCACATAATGCCCTATTATTCCTCCGAATGCAAATCCCATTCCACCGGTTAAAAAAGATCCTTCTGCAATGTAGAGGTTTTTATCAGTGAAGTAAAGCGTTTTTTTATTGTTAAGACCAGATTTCCATGTAACGTTAATCATTTCCTGAAGTAATTCGTTATCACCATGAGAAACTTGTGGTTCGCTTTGACTTTGAGATGCAAGAGTTTCGTTTTGATCATCGGATATTTTTTGCAATTTCTGACCACAGTTAGAACAGAAAACTGCAATATCCTCATTTTCATTACCACAATTGGTGCAAAATACCATTTTTTATACACTCCTACTAATTTTATCAATTAACTCCCTTTGAAAGCATGATTATCATTTGATATCATAGCAGAGTCAATATAAGTCCTAAAATCATGCTTATAACCGCTATGATCACTATGTTCCGACCGTGAAACTTTGAGTTGTGGTTATCTTTAGATAATAAGTACAAACCAATTAAAATCCCAAAAAATCCACCTAAAATACCTAAAAAATATCCCAAAATTACAATAAAAATAGAAGGTTTTTTGGCTTCATAATAATTAAATGATTGGTTTTCAGTTCTATTTAATATTTTACCGCAATCTTGACAATACTGGGCATTTTCTTGGTTTTTTGTTCCACATTTTGGACAGAACATTTCCTAATACTCCCCTATTTATTATAAAGCATTTACTAACAAATCAATCTTAATATTAATCCTGTTTCACATTAATATAAATTATCTATGAAGATAAAACAAAATCATGTTATTTTATGATAATTATGAATATACTTTTAATTTTCAATTTTAAATACTAAATTAAGAAAAAAATAATTATTGTAAGCATATTCACTAGATTTTACATGC
>NZ_CP022706.1:922500-930000 GCF_003491305.1 Methanobacterium sp. BAmetb5 | reverse complement strand
TGCACCCAATATCTCCGTGGATGGATATCCATCTCGGATCATCTTACCAATCATAACTGCAGTTTCCTGACGCACAGTTTCAGCAGTACCATATTGAGGGTTACCGTGGGTGTTACGCAGGTGTATTATGGCCCCTTTCTGTCCTGCGGGAAGCGTGGCTAGTCCGCCTGATACTGGGGTGGCGGTTATGGTTCCGTTATTGTCCACTGTCACCACGTAGGCATCGAAGGATCCTCCCACTGCTGCCCCAATGGTGGGTCCCCCGGTCATTACTCTGATACCGGAGAAACTGCTGGCAGCACTGGCAGCTTCGGATGCCGTGGCCCCGTTGTTCAATCTTTTAATGGTTTCCACAATTGCTGCCAGTCGGGGGGTACTGTTTCCTTCCCCACCAGAGAGAACTGCGAAATGATTCTCTTTGGACATGATAAATGTGGACTGGAACATGTTAGTAGCAAAGGACATACTGCCTGCGGCAGCTCCATTGGGGTCTTTTCCCGTGGGATCCGTGATGATAACTATGTTGCAGGTGGCGGCTGAAGTGTTAATCAATAACGCCAGAGTCACCAGAAGCACTAGAATTTTTTGTAATTTGTTCCGATTCATCTTGGTTTCACCTTAAATAATTTTTCACTTCATTCCACCCAATCAACCACTGGTTTGATTTACCTGTACAGTTGAAAAGTCTTCTACTACGTTAACGGTTAATATTCCCGTGTTTTTGTCTAGTTTCACATCAACCGCTTTAATAGGAGCTACGGTTGTACCGGGTAGCGTGGATAACATGGCTGCCTGCCGCGCATTTTCTAGGGCTTCATTCAAGGGAACTTTTCTTTTGCTGGTTATGAGGGTGTCCCCCTGGATGTAACTTCCTGATCTAAAACCCACATTGGCAATGTTGGTTTTTATGGAGTCAGTGGGTACAATGTCGTTTCCTTTGACTATAACTCCAGATATGGCCACTCCGTTTTCAGTTCCATTGGATGAGGCATAGGACATGTAGGACATCAGTCTCCCGGAGGTGATAAGAATGAATGCCAGCATTAAAATAATCAGGGTATCTCTTCTTACCTTTATGAACATGTTTTTTTCACCTGTTTTTGGTCATTTAGAAGTTTTAAACTTTATTATTTTACTCAGAATTCTATTTTTGCAGATCTAAATCTTTATGCGAATCAATGAAAATCTTAATTTTTTCTTTATATTTAACTGCTGCTTCCCCAATACATACTAGGGCATCGGCATCACATTCCAATCCCTTTTCAAGTCCTCGAACTACCTGTTCTTCTGTAGCTCCAAGGGTGCCTTCACGGAATTTTTCAGGCTCCTCGGTGGTTAATATGATTTTGCCAGATGAAATATAATTTTCTGCGGCCAGCCGTGAATAGTAGGAAGCAGGTATGATGAAATCCGCGTTGGCCAGTGTTCGTTCCATAATTTCATTATCTCCAGATTTACCCGATTCTGAGGAGATGGTTATAACCACGGCTATCTTCTCGTATGTTTTATTAAGTTCGCGGAGTACAGTTTCAACTCCCGAAGGATTATGACCGTAATCCACTATTAAATCCCGATTTTCATCCTGGTGAATATATTCTAAACGTCCAGGAACTCCCTTAAATGTGGGGAGGTATTTTTTGATTTCTTCCAGGGGCATTTTCAGTATTTCATGGGCCACGGCAATTGCTCCTAGGGCGTTGTAAACATTGTGCAGCCCGGTGATTCCCATTTCCATTTTAATTTTTTCCTGGGAAGTTTGGAGAATGAAACTGTTACCCTGGATAGCAGTGGCCAGGTAATCTGGTGAGGGACGTTTTAAACCGCACTGGCAGTGATAATAACCTACTCCCGATAGAGTTTCCTTTAGGGTGATTTCTTCCCCGCACCAGCAGTCTTTTTTACTCTCACCTTGTACTTCATGGTCAACTCCAA
Source organism: Methanobacterium sp. BAmetb5 (assembly GCF_003491305.1). Classification (NCBI taxonomy): domain Archaea; kingdom Methanobacteriati; phylum Methanobacteriota; class Methanobacteria; order Methanobacteriales; family Methanobacteriaceae; genus Methanobacterium; species Methanobacterium sp. BAmetb5. Next base: position 928,068 of record NZ_CP022706.1, on the reverse strand, counting down.
AGGTGATCACCTTTCCCTGGTAGTTAATATGGGATATTAATCCCCATATGGCAGGATCATCCCCATTGACCACCACTGTTTCACCACGGAGCTTTTCCAGGAGTTCCCCTTTGATCAGACTGTAGTGCCTGAAATCATGACCGTTATTCAAGTGGTCGGGGTTAATGTTGGTTATCACTCCACAAGAGGGGTAGCAACGATCTAATATGAACTTCAAGTCTCCGGTGTTTCCTTCGGTACCAGTTTCTACCACGGAAATATCTCCCTTCAACCGGCACTGTAAGGGGGGAATGTAATCTATATTTCCCTGAAGAGTTCTAAATCCATGTTCCGTGGGTTTGAGTCCGGCACTGTAACAAAAATGCTTCAGTAAAGTGGTGGTGGTTGTTTTCCCATTGGTCCCGGTGACACAGATAACTGGTTTATGGGGAGGGATCTGTTGCAGAAGTTTTTCCACATCCAGAAGTTGCGCTGGACTGTCTTTTATCTTCTGGAACAGGTTAGAAGTTTTCGGGAGGCTGGGTGGGGGGATTATATAAGTCGATGAATTGAAAAATATTTCAGGATGCTCATTAAGGTAAATTTGCGAGTTATAATCCTTTAAAGTGTAAAGGAAAGGGCAGTTTTTCGCGCTGTGGATGTCAGTGCCCATCACCTTTTGGCCGTGGTCCATCAGGACCCGGGCAACCAGGTTTCCCACAACTCCGCAGATACCAATAACTCCATAGGTTTCCATTTCAGTGGAGGGAATCTTCTCCATCTGGGATGAATGTTTGTCCATATCTGTACTCATTTTTTTTAACACCGGTTTAAGTTCCTATATTTTATTTTTATTCCCTAAATACCTATATCATTTAACTTAGTTGATTAATAATATTCTGTGATTAGTAAGAGAATTTTTCGGTGAAGTAGAGAATTTGGTAACCTAAATACTACGGGGATGAATCCAAACTTCTACTATTTCCTTGTAAGTTGTTAAGGTCTTTAGCTAAGTATAATAAACAAGATTATCTTTATCTAACTTAATAAATTCACTTATAAAAAATCTTCTTTTGCCATAATAACCAGAAATAAACTCATTATTGATTTATCATATCTTTCAAAATACCGGCTGCAGGGTCCATTCCCTGAGCCCCAATAAGAAGAATAGTATCCTCTTTTTTTGTAGATTTTAAAGCTTTTTCTAACGATTCACTGAGAGTTTCACAGTGGAGGTAATTAATTCCTTCCTTGTGCAGCACCTCTATAAATAACTTTTTCTCCCGGGGTTTTACCCAGTTGGCCTCATCCACCACATCTTGGCTGCTGGTTAATATTAAGTTGTAATCGATCCCTTTTATGGTGTCGGCAACAGCTTGGGCATTTAATTGGTTAAGGGAGGTTCCACGGGAACCTCTGATAGCACAGACCAGGTGAAGTTTTCCCGATGTCAACTGGGCGGCACTATTAATAGTAGCCCTTATACCATCGGGATTGTGAGCAAAATCATCAATAATAAGGGGTTCAGTTTTTAAAATACTAAATCTACGTTTTAATGGTTGGTATGATTTAACAGCTTTTTTAATAATATTTGGATTAATATTTAGGGCTAATGCGGTACTAACTGCTGCCAGGGTATTTTGAATGAAATGGGGGCTTTTAAATGGAAGATCTTCGGTGGGAATTAGCAGGGTGTCCTGGTAGAAAATTCCCGGCTCCTGGTATTCAACATCAGTGTGGGAGCCATAGAATATTACCTGTGAATCAGGTGGTACCAGTTTCTGCATGTCCCGTATTACCAAGTCATCATGGTTTAAAACTACAAAATCCCCTCTAAAACCATCCAGTACTCCTGAAATTTCTTTTGATGCTTCCTCAATAGTATTCACCAGACCAATATGGTCCAGTGCCACGTTGGTTAGAACTACTATTTGGGGCTGGATAGCACGGGTCATGAGACGAGCATGATCTTTCATGTTCCTATCTTCCCATCCCTGGACTTCGGAAACCTCCAGGGCAACGGCCTCCATATCTCCAAACTCGGCAATCTGCTTGGCAACCATGGGATCGATCAGGGTGTTAAACTCAGATTCAGAATCAGTATTGGTATGGGTGATGTAACCAGCTTCCTGGAGAATGGTGTAGATCATATGGGTAGTAGTGGATTTCCCATTGGTGCCGGTGACCACTATCCTCACTGAATTGGGGGTGAATGTTTTCAGAGCCCAGCTAATGGCAAATGCATTGGCCAGTTCAATTTTTTCAGTTAAAATAAGGGGAATATTAAGTTTTTGAGCTATATCCTGGGCATTATTCCGGGCATCCTGGGTTATAACACAGGAAGCACCCTTACTTGAAGCTATTTTCACCCCATTTTCATCAATCCAGTGTCTTATGACTGCATCTCCATTTTTAGCATCTTTAAGAATGTTAAAAATGCCAGTTATTGGTTGATCTGCCCCGATTAACTTACCATGGCACTGTCTCGCCAGATAAGCAGTGGTAAGTTCTCTCATTATGATACCTGTTTTCCTAAATAGTTTCTATTTATCAATGTTGTTTTACATTTATCCGTGCCTTTTAATGTCCACAGTATAATTTTACCACAGGAATTGGTAGATTAAAATGGCTGCTACACATATGATCAGGGTAGTCGACCAGTAAAGGGCAATTATCTTTTTCTCACTAAGGCCCTTGTAGTGCAGGGTATGATGTAAGGGTTCCACTGGTAATTTAATGATATGTGAACGGTGCATTAGACTGACCACCACGGAGATGATGGGTATGGCTAGGGCAATTACTGCAAAGTAAATCACGTCCCCTACAAAACCAGCAGTAATGTAGCCTGCTCCCAGGGCAAAGGAACCAGTATCCCCCATGATTATGCTGGCAGGATAATGGTTGAAAACTAAAAAACCAACAGAAACTCCAGTTAATACTCCAAATGGAATTGCTGCGGTGGGATTTCCGGTGATTATGGCAAAAATGGCACAGGAAGCAGAGGCAATGGCCAGTATTCCTGCGGCTAATCCATCCATTCCATCTATGAGGTTTACGGAGTTAATTGAACCTATGACTCCAAAGATTACCAGGGGAATAATGAAAATTCCTGCTTCAAATCCCAAAACTGTAGAACTAACTGCACCTGTGGCGGCCAAGAAGATTCCCAGAACGATCTGGGCAATTATTTTATCCCTTTCAGTTCCTTCAGTTTTAATTGGAGTTTCACCGGTTATTTCAATCTTTCCATCATTCAATAAACTTGGAAGATCATCTTTAGCCTTGGGTGTTGCTACTCTGGCTTCTTCACCGGGTTTAAGTGTCAGACGACCAATGGTTAGGGGATGGGTAGCTATGTTACGGGCCACCTTCTGCACTTCCTTGATCTTAAGCCCCAACAGATCATCCAGCAGCCCCACCAGTCCGGCGCTTAACATAATAAGCACGCTAAGCACTAGATTTTGTTCATGGAAAAAAACAGCAGCAGCCAGTGCTGCACCCAGCAGCATGGCCAGACCCCCCATGGTGGGGGTCCCGGTTTTATGCCGGTGTTCGGTTACTATGGGGCTGTCGGTTACACTAGCATTAATGAGTATCTTGCGTACGAAGTAGGTAAAAAATATTGTAGCTAAGGCTGTTAAAATAAAGGTTAAAATTAGCATCTCTGTATCGCTCAATGTACCACCTAATATTATAATCAATTAATTCAATTTATTACACTAATCTTGAAATATTCCAATAACTCCTAGTCCAAATAATTTCATTTATCAATCAAATAGAGAAGTTATCAATAAATATGACATGTTTTTTTAATATCAGAATTTCCCTTTTTTATAATTACGCTTTCAATCAATCTATTTACTTATAACTTTCCTATAATGTTTTATTATTTTTAATCTTCGGATCAGTAACCTAGGTTAACTCCCTGAAAATATTTGACAATCTCATTTAAATTCAAATTAAAGCCCTATTTCTGTGTTAGACCTATTCTATCCACGTTTTAATTTTATCTGTGTGTGTTAAGATTATTTTATCTGCAGGTTAAGATTTTTAGCAGTCTGCAGTGTTTCTGCTTCAGTTTTCCCCCGGATGGTAATTCTTTGATGGTTTTCTGGACCGTGGATTACCCAGCTATTGTCCCCCTGGAACTTGCGGTACTGGTAATTGTTCCTCTCCATGGGGTATTTCCCTACGGGTACTTCCAGAGCGCAGTAATTTTTCATGCGTTCCGCTACCTGGCGGGAATTCCAGGATCCGGTGGCCATGTCCACCAGTTCACATAGGGGGTGGATATCACAGGATGCGGCAGTTAGGTAACGGGTGCCACTGGGTCGGGTGTTAATTTCCAGGACGTAAGTTTCCTGGTCTTTTCGGTTTAATATCAGATCCAGGTCTGCTGTACCCTCAACTCCCATTAATTCCCCGATATTAAGGGCAATTCTCCTTATTTTTTCCCTTAGTTGGCCAGCAGATTCTTCTTCTCCATTCAATGGGGCTTTTTTTAGTTTGTGGAGGGGATGAACACCCTCAGGGGTTGTTTTCCCTTTATAAACCGGGACTAAGGGGATAGAAGAGTCATTCCAGCGTAAAATTTCCACAGATACCTCAACTCCATCCAGGAATCTCTCAGCTAGGCCTTGGTCGTATTGTTCCAAGTAATTCTCCACATCTTCAGCAGATAATGCGATTTTAATGTCTTTACCACCCTGTCCCTGGGCTTGTTTAAGGACTAGTGGATAATTATGGGTCAATTCTTCGGTGTTATAATCCATTTTAGAACTGATTAAATTATACTCTGGAGTTTTAATGTTATGGTTAACCAGGAACTCCTTGGTTTTAATTTTGTCCCCGGAGATGGTGACTGCCCCCGGTGGTGAAGCCACCACTGGTAAACCATAATCTCTTTCTAACTCTTCTTTAAGCAGAGCCACCTCAAATAGAGGGCCATCAATCCCAATAAGGGGGATCACCCCATCCACATCTTCCTGGAGGGCAATTTCTTTAGGATGTTCCATGCCCCGTGGTACAATGTAGTGTGAATCTGCCAAGTTCAGATTGGCTGATTTAGGGTTTGATTCGGTCAGAACAGTGGTTATTCCATTATCTTTGGTGTATAAGGCTACGTCATCAAATAAACGAGCCCCAATAAATAGTAATTTCATGTTTGTGGCCTATTTAACTTTGTACGCAATGTTGGATTATTCAACTGGTACGCAATATAAGATGATTGTGATTATTCAATTAAACACAATTAGATTTATTTGGATTATCTTATTTTCTTATTTGGATTATGGGAAAATCATCCAAATAAATCGTTATCCAATATTTTTATTATGCAAATTTAAAGATTTTCCTGCAGAGTATAAAATGTTTACCAGTCACCTTCAGCGGGGACTGTGAAATAAATTTAAGTTTTTTAGTATAAAACTGTTCTAAGTCAAGTCTAAAGACTTTTTTCAGAGATTTTGGAATTAAAAATCTTTTAATCTAATTATTATCAATATCGATGGTCAGGTGTTACTTTGGATTTAAAAAAGAATTTTAAAGGATTTTTTATAAAGTTTAATTTATAGAATGTGAACTCCTTTT
>NZ_CP022706.1:890000-917500 GCF_003491305.1 Methanobacterium sp. BAmetb5 | reverse complement strand
GGAAAGAGAGTTAGTGATCTGAGCCCTACCGACGATTATATAATTGCAGCCATCCATCAAAATGGTGAAATGTATATTCCGCGTGATGACTGGGTGTTGGAAGAAAATGAAAAAATATCAGTGCTGGTAAAGACCAAAGCCGTCAAAAAGGTCACTTCAATTTTTATTTAAACACAATTTCTTATTCAAATACATTCAAATACTAAGATTATTATTTTTAGAAAAAGTTCAATTAAAACACCACATTTTTTTTTTAAAACACACATTTAGCCCTTAAAAAGTCCATCAAATAGGGTATTTTTATCTTTTTTATATTTAATTAATTATTTTTTTAAAATTAAATTTTAGGGATTTTCATCCTTAAAGTGAGAATCGGATTTATATTAAATCGAAGTGTAGAACCCTTTGTAACTCATCCATGTTCAGGTTATCCTCAACTAGATTAGCCAAACGTTCCATGGAAAATTCCTTTAAATCTTTAAAATCATCTTTTTGATAGCCTAAAGGTTCCAGACCATTATTTATCCTCAGGTAATCAGTGAAGGACCTTCGGAAGTGGAAATTGTGAAATATTCCATGGAAATAGGTTCCAGCAGTTAAATCATTCTGAGCACCGTCAAAACCAGATGTAGGGTAGTTTCCACAACCTTTAATAACTTTTAGGAGTGGTTTGCAGTCTCCCAGTCTGGATATTCCTTCGTGAAGCTCATAACCATTTAAAACTTCTCCGGTGGTTCTACTGAAAATTCCCTGGCCCACAGGAGTCCCCTGACTCTGGCTGATGATCTTCTCTACTTCTCCGAAGCTGGTTTTAACATCCAGAATTCCCATACCTTCAACACTGCCAATATTTGATTCTTTAAGGGTTCGGTCAATAATTTTTCTCCCTAACATCTGGTATCCTCCACAGATACCAAAGACCGGTATTTCCTGTGATAAACTGGCTATTTCGTCGGCAAGACCCGACTCGGTCAGTGCCACTAGGTCGCTGATACTGTTACGGGTCCCGGGAATGATCAGTGCATCCACATCACCAATATCTTCCCCAATTTCAATGAGGCGCACCCCGATATCTGGCTCATATTCCAGGGGATCGATATCGGTGAAGTTAGAAATTCGGGGCAGGCGCAGGACTCCCATAGTTATCTGGCCATGGCTGCGATATTTCCGTTCAGATAATGAGGCAGAATCTTCTTCAGGAAGTTTGAGTCCGGGATCAAAGGGTAACACTCCCAGAACTGGAACCCCCACGATCTCTTCAATCTGTCTGATTCCCGGCATAAGAATGTCCAGGTTGCCCCTAAATTTGTTTATCACTATGCCTTTGATCCGCTGACAGTCTTCAGGGGGTAAAAGTTGGAATGTGCCGGCAATGGATGCGAAAACTCCCCCTTTGTCAATATCTGCCACTAAAATTACATCGGCATCAGCCAGGCGGGCGATCTGCATATTGGCCAGATCCACATCCAGCATGTTTATCTCTGCAGGGGAACCAGCCCCTTCCATGATAATCACATCATAATCCTTCTTCAAAGCATCTAAAGACTCTCTAATCGCTTTCAGGGCCTGGTCACGGAAGTTATGTTGGTAATGGTAGAAGTTCATATCTCCGGCAGGCTGGCCATGTACAATGACCTGGGAAGTGAAATCTTCCTTGGGTTTGAGCAAAACCGGATTCATGTGGTGATGGGGTTCGACCCCGGCAGCATCGGCCTGTAATACTTGGGCCATTGCTATTTCCCTATTTTCAGAGGTGGTAAATGAATTCAGCGACATATTTTGGGATTTGAAGGGTGCAACACGATAACCTCTCTGGGAAAACATTCTACAAAGTGCAGCTACCACCACACTTTTACCGGCATTGGATGCAGTTCCCTGAACCATTATACATTTTGTTTCCGCTGATACCATCTTTCATCACTATTTCCTGTAATCATTGGGTTAAATTAAAATTTAAGGCATCTTTCTTCTTGTCAATTACCATTTTTTTTAAGGTTCTTATTCTTTTTAGTAATTCTTATATTAAGAAACTATATTAAGAAACTTTTATATGACATAAAAGGATCAAGATTAAAGATACCCAAAGCAAATGTTCTTATATAAGTTTTACTATAGTCATTAGAGTATATTCTATTATAAAAACAGGTTGATTTTTATCAAATACAAAGTTATGGAGGTTACAAAAGCCTATGGCAAATTATAACCCAAATTCTGAGGTTTCAAATGAAGAAACCCTCAAACCTCGTAGTTATAAAACTTCAGGAGACATAGATGTCCCTGATAGGATCATAGACCAGATAATTGGTCAGAAAGAGGCCGTGGAGACAGTTAAAAAGGCAGCTAAACAGCGCCGTAATGTTCTTCTAATTGGAGAACCGGGTGTTGGAAAATCCATGCTGGCCAAGGGAATGGCTGAATTACTCCCCCCCGAAGAACTTCAGGACATACTGGTATATCCCAACATAGAGGATAACCACAACCCCCTAATAGGAGTTATGCCTGCTGGTGAAGGGAGAAATGTGGTAACCAATTACAAGGTTAAGGCTAAAGGACAGGATGAACGCAAGAACATGTTCATGATTGCCATAATCAGCCTGATTGTGGTGATTGGTTTTGTTCTGCAGCAGTATCTGGCAGCAATCATAGCTGCAGGTATAGTATTCCTGGCCCTGCAGCAGATGAAACCCCGCAGCACAGTAATGGTCCCAAAACTTCTGATTAACAATAACAAGAGAAACATGGCTCCCTTTGTGGATGCCACCGGAGCCCATGCCGGAGCCCTTTTAGGTGATGTGCGACACGACCCCTACCAGTCTGGTGGACTGGGAACCCCTGCCCACGAAAGGGTGGAAGCAGGTATGATTCACAAAGCCAACAAGGGAGTCCTCTACGTGGATGAAATCGGATCCATGCAGATGAAAACCCAGCAGGAACTTTTAACTGCCATGCAGGAGAAAAAATACGCTATCACGGGTCAGAGTGAGACCAGCAGTGGTGCCATGGTTCGTTCTCAGGAAGTTCCCTGTGATTTCGTGCTGGTAGCTTCTGGAAACCTGCACGTCCTGGAGGGAATGCACCCTGCACTTCGAAGCAGGATACGTGGATATGGTTACGAAGTGTTCATGAAAGACTCCATGAAGGACACCCCGGAAAACAGGGATAAACTGGTTCAATTTGTAGCCCAGGAAGTTAAAAAAGACGGACGTATCCCTCACTTCAGCAAAGAGGCAGTTGCTGAAATTATACACGAAGCTCAGCGCAGAGCTGGTAAAAAAGACTCCTTAACCCTGAAACTAAGGGATCTTGGTGGTCTGGTAAGGGCCGCAGGAGACATAGCCAAGGGAGAAAAGGCAGATTATGTCACAGTGGATCATGTGCTCAACGCCAAAAAACTGGCCAGAACCCTGGAACAGCAGATAGCCGATCGTTACATTGTCCAGAGGAAACGTTACCGAGTATTCAAATCTGAAGGTGGAGAAGTAGGCAAAGTGAATGGTCTTGCCATCATCGGCGACCGTAGTGGTATTATAATGCCTATAGCTGCCGAAGCTGCGCCTGCCCAGAGTAAAGATGAAGGTAAGATAATTGCTACCGGAAAACTGGGAGAAATTGCCAAGGAAGCAGTGCAAAACGTCAGTGCCCTGGTTAAAAAACACACCGGAACCGATATCTCCAATTACGATATACACATCCAGTTCCTCCAGTCCTACGAAGGAGTGGAAGGAGACAGTGCCAGTGTATCTGTAGCCACCGCAGTGGTGTCCGCCCTGGAAAACATACCAGTTGACCAGTCAGTGGCACTAACCGGATCTCTCAGTATCCGTGGGGATGTACTCCCAGTGGGTGGTGTCACCGGTAAGATCGAAGCTGCAGCCGAAGCAGGAATACGCAAAGTTCTGATTCCCAAATCTAACATGGAAGACGTGCTCATTGAGGAACATTACCGTGAGAAAATAGAAATTATTCCCGTGGAAACCTTGAGTGAAGTACTGGAACATGCCCTTATGGGTAAGGGTAAAAAAGGACTCATGGACAAGATGCAGAAGATCACCGATATGGTGCCCAAGGGAATACTGCAAAAACCTGCCACTAACTAACCAGCAACCGATTAATGTCAGAGGGCTTTTTCTTCCCTCTTATATAGATGAGGGTTATTTTTTTATCCCTCTATTCTTTCTATTTTTTGAGAAATTTTTCAATTAAGAATTACACCCAATATGATGATAAATCTGGAGAGGGTATGATAGATGACTATAAATGTCACCGGCAACATAACACCTAAATAGAAAAGTAAATGTGAGTTTTTCTAATTATTTACATGCTATTTTTAGCCTGGTTTTAGTGTTATAATTGGATGGGCTAATTTTACTTAAAAATTACAAAATCAGTTTAAATATTTTCGATCAAGATTTTACTTGACATTAAGTAATGATCAGCGAAAGGAAGATGAATAAGGAAAGATACCATGGAAAGTTTATTATTTGAAGATTTGGAATTATCCCGTGAAATGAAACGAGCAATTGCAGATATGGGTTTTGAAGAGGCAACACCTATACAATCACTGGTTTTACCCTATGTATTAGATGGTAAAGATGTTATTGGCCAGTCCCAAACTGGTACTGGTAAAACCGCTGCCTTTGGAATACCCGTACTGGAAAAACTGGACCCCACTGTTCGGGGAGTGCAGGCAGTTATACTCTGTCCCACCAGGGAACTGGCCATCCAAGTGGCCGAAGAAATTAGAAAGTTATCTAAATACAAAAAAACCAACGTTCTACCAGTTTACGGGGGACAACCCATTGAACGGCAAATTAAAGCCCTGAAAAGAGGAGTGCAGATCATCATTGGGACTCCCGGACGGGTGATGGATCATATTCACCGTAGAACACTTAAGATGGACCAGGTGAGGACCATCATCCTGGATGAAGCTGATGAAATGCTGGACATGGGATTCAGGGATGATATAGAGTTTGTCTTAGAACAAATACCTGAAGAAAGGCAAATGTTACTATTTTCCGCTACTATGTCTCCAGTAATCCTGGGACTAACCAGAAAATACCAGAACAAGCCTAAAATGCTCAAAGTAGCCCATCAGGAACTCACCGTCCCTGAAATTGAACAGATCTACTTTGAAGTTAAAGAACAGATGAAACTGGATCTGTTGACTCGGCTTATAGATATGCACAACCTTAAACTCACCCTGGTATTCTGTAATACTAAAAGAAGAGTGGATCGCCTGGTAAACCACCTCCAAACCAGAGGATACTTCGCCGATGGACTGCACGGCGACATGAGTCAGAACCAGCGGGACAGGGTCATGAACAAGTTCCGGAAGGGTCAGATCGAGATACTGGTGGCTACGGATGTGGCTGCCAGGGGAATTGATGTGGATGATGTGGAGGCAGTTTTCAACTACGATGTACCCAACAACGAGGAATACTACGTACACCGAATAGGTAGAACCGGTCGTGCCGGTAAAAAAGGACAGGCCTTCACCTTTGTATCTGGAAAGGAAATCTATCAGTTAAGGGATATCCAGCGCTACACCAAGGTCCGTATTGAACAACAGAAAATCCCTTCCTTAGGAGAAGTGGAAGAAGTTAAAAGGGACCTGTTCCTGGAAAGACTCCGGAAGGAAATAGATAACGGAGACCTAGATCAGGAGATCCATCTCATCGAAAGATTGATGGAAGAGGATTACAGCTCTGTGGATATTGCTGCAGCCCTCCTCAAATTATACGTGGGTAGGAAGGATGATTCCAGTCAGAAGGATTCTAAATACGGGGATACTGGAGCACAACCGGGAATGGTAAGATTCTTCATTAACGTGGGTCGCAAACAGAAGGTGAAAGCAAAAGACATAGTACGAGCTATAGGAGATGTATCGGGACTTTCCTCAACCAGCATTGGCCGTATCGATGTACTGGATAAATTTTCCTTTGTTGAACTTCCACAGAAACAAGCCCGTGAAGTGGTCGGTGCCCTGCAGAGAAAGGGAATAAAAGGACTCCGGGTAAATATGGAACCCGCTAATAAGAAGATGTAAAAATTCATTTCTTCTTATTTTTCTTATTTTTAAGTTCACTGTCTATTTTTAAGATATTCACTGGGTATTAATATAGAAAGATTACCTCTTTTTAATCAATCCAGATTTTTAACCAGGGTTAGAATGTTTTTTCCGTCGTGGAACTGGTAATGGGCCGCGTCGGTTACTGTCTTCAGGAAATGAATTCCCAAACCACCGGGTGATCTTTCCTCAAGATCAGTGGATAAATCTGGTTTATCTTCCTTTAAAGGATTAAATGGTTCACCTCTATCCTGAATCTGGATATAGATCTTTTTCTGTTCCTTCCAGATCAGGAGGTGGATAGGGCCACTTTGTTGGGGGTAACCATGGAGGATGATATTGGAGGTAACTTCATCCACTGCCAGTTCCAACTGGAAAACCCCCTTCCGGTCCAAGCCAAGTTTACTGGCACGTCCAGTGATAAATTCACCAATGGTGGATAAATTTTTCAGATCAGCCATTACATGGAGTGTAAATTTCTCTTCCATTTATAACTCTCCTTAAGATCCATTTAACCCTTGAAACTTCCATTTATCAACATTCTTTAGACTTCAATTTGTAAAATCTCCTTAAGGCCCTTATGAAACTCTCCTCAGCACCATAAGGGTTATGTCATCGGCTTGAGAAGTGCCGGATGCAAAATCATATACTTGGTCTATGATAAGGTTTTTTAAATCCCCTGATGATAATTCCTGATTTTCTTTAAGAAGTTCAATAAGGCGCTCTTCACCGAACTGGTCTTCCTGCTGGTTAATGGCTTCGGTGATTCCATCAGTATACAAAACCAGTAGATCTCCGGTCTGGAGATCTATGGTTTTTTCATTCATTTTAAGGCCCTTCATGGCACCTAAAACCACCCCTCCCGTGCTTAACCTGACGATATCTCCAGTTTTCTTTCTAAGAAGTAGCGGGGGGTTGTGACCCGCATTGACGAAGGTTAAAGTATTCCGGGCATTGTCCAGAACACTGTAAAACAGGGTTACAAACATGTTGGAGTGTGGTTCCTCATTAATGAAGTTATTGGCACTTTCTATCATCCGGCCCACTCCGGGGTTACGGCAGGCTTTGGCCCGTAGCAGTGTACGGGAAAAGGCCATGAAAAGTGCGGCGGGTATTCCTTTACCAGAAACATCACCAATGGTTAACCCGGTCTGTTTACTGGTAATGGGGATAAAATCATAGAAGTCACCCCCTACCTCCTGGGCAGGGATGCTGCTGGCCGCCAGATCGTAGTTCTTGATCACCGGTATGGTGTGGGGCAGAAAACTTTCCTGGATTTGTTGAGCTATCTCCAGTTCCTTTTTTCTTCTTTCCAGTTGGGCCGAAAGTTTATCCCTTTCTTTTTTTGTTTTACGTTCCTTTATACGGTTGGATATCATCAGAGCGAAGATGAACATTCCCATGGCATTGGCCAGTATCATGGGGATGAATAAATCTTCAACAACTCCCAGTGCCTGTGAAAAGGGGGAGGCCAGTATTAGTGCCAGTATCATGTGAAAACTTTCCATCAAAACCGAGAATAGAACTGCTCCGCCAATGCCTACAAAGTGTTTTTTGTTTGCCAGATAGATAATACCGGCCAACACTCCCGCCAGGATTGTGGAAAGGGAGCAGGGGATGCAGGTGAATCCACCCATGGTTAAACGATGTAAACCTCCTATCAACCCGGCTCCTAATCCTACAATGGGCCCACCAATTAATCCGGCTACCATGGGGCCCAGGTCACGTACATTGGCCACCGCACCAAAAATATCCACTCCTGAGTAAGAACCATAGATGGATATTCCGCCAAATATTAATATAAGAATTAATTGATTTTTAATAGTTAATTTGCCGTCAATAATTCGGTAAAATATTTTAAACGTGTTAATAGATATGCTAGGACAAATATTACACAGATCTTTTCTACCAGATCGGTTAAAATAGTGAGGGATAGGGTTTCCATGGAAATCTTTCTGCTTTACTAGTACTTTATTTAATCACTAAATTTAAATCCATTTTAATTGGTATGAAGTTATAGTTGTTGTTCTACAGTTGAATTATTAGTTTTTTGGGGGCATGGTTAATTATCAGAAAAACTGGATACTGCGTCGGTACTTTCTTCGTAGATTTCGAAAAGTTGGGTGAATCCTGCGATTTCAAAGACTTCCCCCACATAGGGTTGTAGTGAGCATAGTTTCAGGGCACCACCCAATTTATTCAACCTTTTCAGGGATGAAAGCATCACCCTCAGACCAGAGCTGCTTATGTACTCCACTCCTGCAAGGTCAGCGACTATATTTATTTTACCACAGTCAATGATCTCGTTTAACTTTTTTTCCACTAAGTTAGAGTTGTAGGCGTCCAACCGGCCAGTTATAAATATTATTTCCACACCATTTTTTGTTTTTTGAGTTATTTCCATTTCTGCACCATCCAGAGCTCAATTGTTTTTTAAAATTCATTGAATATTGATTCCTGACCATCATTTCCTGTTCTGTTTCTTCCACTCGCCCACCACATAGTCAAATATCTCCCGGGCAAATTCCGAGTAAACATCCACACTTTCCGGGTCAAAGGCCACATTATGGAGGTACTGCAGGCGAATGGAATCTCCATCCAGATACTCGGGCATTATTCCACCGAAGAAGAACTTCATATTTTCAATTTCTGGAAATAAAATAGCGGTGTTAGGGTCTTTAAGTGGCAGATCCAGTACAATAAGTTCGGTCCCGCGCAGTTTCAAATCCCGGATCTGTAGTTTTAATTCATCGATAAAGTCCACACCAAACACTTTAACCCTTAAAAATGCACTGGCCATTTCTGGTAAAACATGGGAATGTATATGAGAATGGGGAGCCAATTTCATGTTTTCAGGATCTGCCTTTTTAATTACTCGGCTTAGTCCAGTGTGGTTGTAAATTTTACGGATGATTTCCTGATGTTTACAGGGTAAAAATACAGTTTGTTCCTGGTCGGGAACCACCGGCACGTAAAAAAGGGCCACAGTTCGGCGGATGCTGGCTGTTCCTGTTTTCATTTTCTTGAAAATGGCGGTGGGAGGTGAATGTGCTAGTATAAATCCTGTTTCTTTGGAACCCATCTTAACATTGGACTTCTGAGAAGCCACATGAACAGTAACTGCCCGACTATAAAGGCCTAAAATCCCTTTGGCCGCCATTTCTTCCATCATCATCTTCTTCATTTTGGGGAAAAGTCCCCTTCCCCGGTAACGGGGATCAACTGCCGCCAGGGCAGATTCTCCCACATGGTCTTCCGGTGTTTCCAGGAAAACTCCCAGATGGCCCACAATTTCCACCTGTTCATTCACCGCCACACAGGAGGTCACCAGGCCGGACTCTAAGAGTGAAGCGAACTTTTCCGGGTAATAGATATCCTCGTGAGGATAGGTGTAACCGTAGACCCGGTATATCAGGCGGGCCAGGGAAACAGTTTCATCCGGACGCATTAACCTCAAAGTAACCTTTTCAGAAGCAGGAGCCATCGTAACGATGCTGGGCTGTACTGTAGTTTCGTTTAAATCTTCTACAGATTCAAATGGGAAATTTTTAACCAGTTCCACCACTTTACCCCTTTTTCCCAGATACCTACTTCTAATTTCATCAGTACAGGCCCGCATTAATTTTACTCCTATATCGGAAGTTTCATCTTCATTCAGACGCTGAAGATTAAAGGGCATTCCCTGGTCCCGTACCGTAATCCGGAAACAGGTAGGTTCACGGTGAATCTTCACCTGGTAATAACCCTCTTCACCGGGTTCATAGGCATGTTCAATGACGTTATGGCAGGCTTCCTCTGTGGCCAGCTCCAGATCCCTTACTGAAGCCTTATCGAGACCATATCTGCAGGCAACATCACGAACAGCACGTAAAACTATGGGAAGTAACTTCAGTTCAGCTTTTAACTTCAAGGAAGCCAGAATTTCTTTATCTACTCCTGATCTGTCAACTGCATCCGAATTCATTACCTGGTCCTCCACAGATTATACCCTCCATATAATTTCTATTTCCATCAGACTTGAAAAATGAGTGTGATACTTCAATTTCTGGCATAAAAGAGTGATAAAAAAAGATTAACTTTAATTGGGTGATATTATTCCATTTTACTTGGTGATTATCCTTCGTTAGACGGTCATCGTTTATTTTAATTAGGTCATTAGGAAGTTCATTAGAATGTGTTGAGATTTTAAATTGTATTATTTTTTTTAAAAAAAGTAATTCACCAAAGATCTGGCTTTTTTGCCAGCCATATCTCCCAGCATCCCCAAAATCAAGTCTCACCAAGACAACCCCTCCTTATCATATTTTGGGCGGTGTTTTATAATATAGGTTTTGCATTTATCCTGAAAATAAAACAAGCTCCACTCCATCTAAGACCATGTATCGTTCAAGGTATCATCACTATAACGGGGATAGATGGAAGAAATATGAGGGGTAAAATGAATTGATTTATTTGGAATATAATTTTGAAATTAAGGGCTGCGTAATTTCATTTCAAGGGCAATATCCGTGTATTTCATTAAGGAATAAGGGATGATCTGCTTATAGACAAATAAAAAAAATTTGAAGATTAAGATTAAATAAAATAAAAGTTTAAGTTAGTGGAAACTAAAAAAATGAGGATTTTTGGAGATTTTCCTGATTTTAATCATTTTCAGGTAATTCTTCAGGGGGAATTTTCTCCTTTCCTTGTTTTTTAGATAATATCCCTACCAGACCACCTATAATGCCCAGAACCACTCCAATGACTCCACTAGTCACCGCGCTTATGATTATGGGCATTAAACTTGCCCCGCTGAGTACGATGAATGCGGCAATAAAGGAGCCCATACCGGCAGCCAGTCCTCCATTTGTTATGCCCTCTCGGTAAGTTCCACCTGCCCAGTATGCCGCTAGTAAACCCCCGATTATAGGGGCAAAAACTCCTATGAATGTTGAGACGGCTGCATCCAGGGATAAGAAGAAGATACCAACTATCTCCAGCACTACCGTAACCACAAAACCGATTCCCACTGCTGACCAGTTTACCATTATTATCCCTCCAGGTTTATCTTTTAATCAGTACTCCAATTACTCCACCAATTATTCCCAGAATAAGGCCAAATATAAAGCCTAAAGCCAGGCCACCAATAATTGCAGTGAAAGGTCCTAAAACCACAAATCCAATGATGGCCCCTCCACCAGCACCGGAAATACCACCATTAACTGCACCATCCTTATAATCTCCTCCCATCAGGTAGGCAGCTACAGCACCACCAATAATTGGGGCCAGAATACTTAAAAATGGAATAAAAATGCCAATAAGGCCAATCACTGCAGTTAAAATTATTCCTATAATCACCGGGGTCCAATTTTTCATTTTTTCACCAGAATATTTATTCACACGAATAATAAGTAGAATATTGGCTATATCCAGGAAATTACTCTTTTTTCAAGGCCTCAGCCACTAAACCGGCTACAGAGACATTACTCACCTCGGATTTCAGGGTGTTGGTCCCCACCACATCGTCAGCTCCTGCCGCGAATATCTTCAGAAGGGCGTCACCCACCAGTACCGGGTGCACGCAGCTAACCACAATCCGGCCCACCTGGTGTTCTTTCAAGATCTGGCAGGCATTCACAATGGTTCCCCCGGTGCTGATGATATCGTCGATTATAACCGCATCTCTGCCTTCAACATCCAGATTCTTAGGTTTGGTTTCCACTTTCTCCGGGGATAAGCGTATTTTCTCCAGATGATCCGATGGACAGCCCAGTATCTCAGCCACTTCCTGGGCAAAACCAAGGGCACCCTTATCCGGGGCTATGATCACTGGATCTTCCACATTTTTCTCCACATAACTGGCAATGGCTGGCATGGCTGACAGATTAAAGGCAGGTATCTGGAACAAGTCACAAATGCTCTTTTCATGAAGATTTAAACTGTAAACTGAGCTGGCCCCGGCAAATTCTATCAACTGGCAGACCACCTCTGCAGAGACAGCTTCTCCTGAGTTAAAACTTTTTTCCTGTCGCCCATAACCAAAGTAGGGTATCACTGTCCGAATATCATTAACACCCATACTGCGGAGGGTTTTTAAAATAAGAAATAGTTCCATGAGGTTCTCATCCTGAGGGAACCCCGTGGACTGCACCACCACCACTCCATCATCCACTTCTTTCTTAATTCTCAGGTAACGTTCTCCATCAGGGAATTTACGGGTTTCAAGGGGACAAAGTACATCGTCCATTTCGTGAGCAATATTAGCGGCTAGTTTCTGGGAAGAAGATCCTCCAATTATCATAAAAATCACCATAAATTAATTAAAATATTACTAAAGAGCTTCGGGTGGCTTATTTCAATTCCCCGGGTTATTTATATCAGGGAAGAAGCTACCAGTTTTTTACTTTCACTTTTAATTATTTGTTAACTTTATTAATAAGCTTCCCATAACATAGGTTAAATACAAGCTCAAGAGAGGTAGCTCAATGCATGAATTATCCATGGCTCAGGCCATAGTGGACACAGTACTAGATGCTGCAGAGAAAAATAACGCCACAGAGGTTGTTGAAGTCACTATTGAAGTGGGAATGCTCACCATGTTAAATCCCGAGCAATTGAAATTCCTATTAGATGTCATAGTAGAGGACACACTCCTTGCTAACGCGGAAATCATTATTGAAGATGTGCCCGTGGAGATTGATTGTCGAAGCTGTGACTATACTGGATTAGCCAACACAGACGGTTCTGATCATTACCTGTCCATTGTTAAATGTCCCCAGTGTGATGAACGGAATGTTGAAATCTTAACTGGAAAAGAATGTAACGTTAAAACTATTAAAATAGAAAAAGAGTGATGAGGATGCATAAAGTTGCAGAAGTGGAAGTTCAACACGATATAATGGTGGCCAACAAGAAACTGGCCCGCAAAAATCAGAGAATACTGGATAAAGACCGCGTATTTTCAGTGGATGTGGTGGGAGCCATCGGATCCGGCAAAACATCCCTTATAGAAGCCATAATCGACGCAGTTGATTACAAGATCGGAGTCATTGCCGGTGATGTTATCAGTAAATACGATGCTGGCAGATTTGAAAATCATAACGTACCAGTGGTGGGATTGAACACAGGCAAAGAATGCCATTTAGACGCCCATCTCGTGGAACATGCCCTTCATGACATGCCCCTTGAAGATATAGATGTATTATTCATTGAAAATGTCGGTAACCTCATTTGCCCCGTGGACTTTGACCTGGGCAGCCACATGCGTATGGTGGTAATCAGTGTCACTGAAGGGGACGACACCGTGGAAAAACACCCCCTGATCTTCCAGGATGCCGATCTGGTGGTCATCAACAAGGTGGACCTGGCCGAGGCAGTGGGTGCTGATTCTGATAAGATGGTCCGCGACGTTAAAGAGTTAAACTCCGAAGTACAAGTAATCAAAACCAGCCTAAAAACTGGGACCGGTTTTGATGATGTTATTAAAGCAATTGACGGCTTTATAACCGATAATTGATTAGGTTAAGATTAGATTAATTAGAAAACTTAATTGGAACTTGACTTAAGAGCAGGTGAATGGGTTGAAGATATGGATCGACATTGTTAACTCCCCCCATGTACGGTTTTTCCACAGCATAATCCGCTATTTGGAGGATCAGGGTGAAGAAGTTTTGGTAACTACCCGCCGTTTTGGTGATGTGCACCGACTCCTGGATTTGTTTGGGATAGAATACAATTTGGTGGGATGGCACGGAGTGAGCCTGGAGGAAAAACTCATCCGCAGTACACAGAGGGCTTACGAACTTTCCCAGATCATAAGCCGGGAAAAACCAGATGTAGCGGTTTCCAAACACTCCATTGAACTTCCCCGTGTTTCCTATGGCCTTAAAATACCCAGTGTATACGTTTTGGATAATGAACATGCCATAGCCGCCAATAAACTCACTTTATCCCTTTGTGATAGGATCATTTTACCGGAAGTGATTGATAGGGAAGCGGTTATTCGTTGTGGTGCTGATCCCGACCACCTGTACCCTTATAATGGTACTTCGGAGATCACTCACCTGGTGGATTTCCAGCACAACCCTAACATATTCCAAGATCTTAAACTGGACCTTGAAAAGGAAAAAACCATACTTATGAGGCCAGAACCGGCACTGGCATCATATTTGGAGGCAGATTGTAGGAAAACTGTTCTCTCACCCATAGTGGAGGCACTGGAGGATCAGGCCAATATACTGGTGATACCCCGCTTCCGGGAACAGCAGAAAATATTTGAAAATGATGAAAAGATCACGTTGATAAAACCACCGGTGGACACTTTCAGCCTCATGAAGGCCTGTGACCTGGTAATAGGTGCTGGAGGGACCATGAACCGGGAAGCAGCTCTCCTGGGAACCCCGGTGATCTCCTGTTACCCTGGTGATCTACTTTCTGTAGATTCCTATTACATTGAAAAGGGTCTAATGAAACGCTCCACCCATCCCGATGAAATAGTGGGACTGGCCCGGGAACTTCTCCAGGACAATCATCACCATCCCCAGCTTTCCACTGATGACCTGTTTAAAATAATCATTGACAGTATATATCAGGCTGGCGAAGGTTAATACCTCTATTCTCCGGTATCTGGATATTAACGGATTGTTCAAATTTTTTTTAGTCTTTTTTTCTTCCTCTTCTGTTTTTTCTATTCGAGGTTTTAACGAACTAACCCGAAAAATTATTTATAATTATCCAAAAAAGGATCAGTGAAGCTTTTTACACTTTAAACCTATCAAAAAAGGAGAACACTCACCGGTTAAATCATCAAAAAAGTTCATACATCTTGGAAATTGATTTAAATGTTTTATTTCTGATTTAAAGTTATATTTAACATTAAAATAAAAAAAGCATAGTTTTTTTAGTATGATAATGGACTGGCCGGGATTTGAACCCGGGGCCTCCGCCATGCCAAGGCGACGCTCTACCAACCTGAGCTACCAGCCCTCTTACTACACTTCATCTTTTCCGGTATTTAAACTTAATGGCTGCACCAGGACCATAGAAGTATTACCTAACTGAATATAATGTTCATGGGAAATAAAATAAGGGGGTTTCCCTTGTTAACAGTTTTTTCCGGGCATGCTTATAAAATAAAGACATGGCCTAATTTTTTATTTACAATTGAGTCTTATATTCTCTTAAAATCATCAAATAAGGTTATAGGTGGAAGTTTAATTCTTCACAAAAGCTTTTAAATACATGCCTTATAAACTATATAAAAATCAGGATCATGGTAAATGTAAAATCATGCCTTAATCTGGTACTACATTTATTTATCATTTAGATGGGAATAATAGAAAATTTAATTATAATATCGGGGAATAATTCATTGTCAAGGACCATACCTTTATGCCCGGTTAATGATTTTTATGAATTTCACTACTGAATCATCCTTTAGTGAATAAAGTCTCTAAAATTGGAGGAATCATATAATATGGCTTTAATTGCTCAAACTCATTTACAGTACATCATAGAAATCGCAGTTATACTTCAACTGGCGGTTATCTTCATCTTGAACCTGGCACCCCTGGGTTTAAACTTAATTATGCTGGTGGCCATGGTAGTGGCCCTAGGATTTGCTTTAATGTTTGGAGTGGATGCCCTCTTCCTTTTCATACCCGGATTTTCCCATTCGGAGTTCACCCACCCCTACGGGCCACTAGCCTTACTGGCAGTGGTGACCATAATGGCGGCCATTCCCATAATGAAAAAATCGGGAATAAACACCCGCAGTCTTCAAATTTACATGTGGGGAATTATAATCTTTATAACCATAGCAGGAGGGTTGATGCACCGATCTTTCCTCTTACTATGGATATTTGGGCTTTTCATAGGGTTCTTCATTATTTCCAAATCATTCCGCCAGAAATCAGTATTCACTGTGAAAAGAGTGGCCATGGTATTGGTAGTAGCTCTGGCTGGTTTCGGAGCTCTGGAACTGCTTTCCCGGGTTCTGGATATGAGTGTGCTTAGTCCACTCCTTAGACTCTCCAGAATCGAAAATTATGCCACAGCCAGCCTGGACATGGTGATAAAGAATACCACCCTAACTGGACACCAGTTGGGTTCCTGTTACTGGGGTGACGCCTGTATGGGAGGGTCTGATGGATACATATCATTACCCATAGCATTAATTACCCTGTTTGGTTTGCCTTTTCCCCTGTTTTACGGGTTACTGGTGACTAAAAAGGATGTTATTGATTATATGCTCCCGGGTATATTTGGGGTGGCCTTTGACTTCGGCTATATCTTCCTGGTGTTCTTACTGGGATGGTTCATTCTGGTGATGTATCTCGGATTCCGCATGCTTCGTTCCTACCGCAAAAGGCGGGAAAATGGAGATAAAACCTGTTTAGGAAGGGAAGCCCTTTTAATAGGATCTCTGACTGCCTTCATTGCCCAGGGGACTATGGGTTTGTTTTTAATGAACCGTTCTATAAATGGAACCGCTCTACTGACTTTCCTCTTGTTGAGTGCCCTGGTGGTGGGACACGTGGTACTGATTAAGAAAAAGTAGGATAAAAAAGGTGATGTAAATGAAAAAAGCCATAATTTTATTAGGATGCCCTGAATCACCGTCACAAACTCCTTTAACAATCTACGCTGCCCATAAATTAACGGAAATGGGATATGAAGTTACTGTGGCCAGCACTCCCTCAGCCAAGAAACTGGTGGAGGTAGCTGATCCAGTGGAGTACTATGTGCAGAATAAGATAGACATTGAATCCTGTCTGGATAATTTGGAGGAAGGGGAATTTGATCTTCTCCTGGGATTCGTGGCCAAAGACGCCGCAGTCAGCTACTTTGTAACATTCTACCACATCCTCAACACCAAAAGCCTGGCCTTGGTATTCCATCGCGACCCGGAAAAACTGGAAAACTTTGAAAATTCAGTCAGGGAAAACACCAATGCCGATATTGCCTCGGCCAGAGCATACCATAATCCTACCCCACTACGGGTACGACTGGACCGGGCACTGGATAAAATTGATAAACAGGGGGACTCCTGATATGTTTTGTCTTGATACTTACCTCCGTGAATCAGAAGACTACGAAATACACATGACCCGATCCGGATTTAAGGATTGTGCTAGCTTTATAGAAGAAAACGCCCCGGAAGTGGTTCATGTTAAACCCGGGGAGAAAATTGTAGGGGCCCGTATCATAGGGATACCTCCCGTCCCCATAGGTATTAACGAGGAGAAAGGCACTATTATGCTACCTTACACCAAACCCTGCTACGGTACAGCAACTGTGGAAGTACCAGTCCCCCCTGAAGAGCGGGAGAATATCCGGGCCGTGGGAATTGATTAAGGGAATTATTTGGGATTTTATTTTTCATTAAATTCCTTTTAATTTTTGATTCTTTTTTTGTTACGAAATTTTAGGTTTTAATTCACGAAAATACTTTATATTCGCTTTTTATACTTTAATTCTTTAAATAGAATCTCAAAACAGGTTCCTTTAGAATTTTTGACCTTTAATTCGCCATCGATCTGGTTCACCAAGTTGTGTACCAGACGCAGTCCCAGTGTATCAGTGGATTCCAGGTTAAAATTGGGAGGCAATCCCACCCCGTCATCTCCCAAGATAAGAACGTATTTATCATTAATAGCCTTGATTTTCAGATAAATTGTACCATTTTGTCCATGGGGAAAGGCATATTTCAAGCTGTTGGTTAAAAGTTCATTGATAATGAGTCCGCAGGGTATGGCAGTTTCGATATTTAATTTAACATTCTCTGATGATATCTCGGTTTTCAGGTGACTGGAGTGGGCACTGTAGGTGCTCAGCAGGTTATCTGTTAATTTTTTCACGTACTGTTTAAAATCCACCTTATCCATTTCCCGGGACTGGTAAAGATTCTCGTGAAGGAGGGCCATACTCTTAACCCGGTTTTGACTTTCACGAAAGACACTGATGGCCTCTGGATCCGTTATAAAATTTGATTGAAGGTTCAGGAGGCTGGAGATTATCTGCATGTTATTCTTAACCCGATGGTGGATTTCCTGGAGTAAAATCTCCTTGTCTTTAAGAGAACTCCTAAGTTCCTGTTCTGCCACCATCCTTTCGGATATGTCTCGGGTTATAACAATTATTTCTCCTGTTTGAGGGTCTAAAATTCTTGCTGTAGACTCTACCCAAACATAATTACCTTCCTTATGTTTCAAACGGTAGTTAGTGATGACAATATTCCCCGAAGACACTAATTTAGCCTGATTTTCTTTCACAGATTCAATATCATCAGGATGAATAAAAATAAAGGCACTTTCATCTTCAAGTTCTTCTGGAAGGTAGCCTATTAGTTCCAGAGAATAGGGAGAAGCATAACTATAATTTCCACTATTTTTATGGGTGGATATCATGTCCGATGCATTTTCAGCCAGTAAACGGTAGCGCATCTCACTTTTTTCCAGCTCATGGGAGATACGGTTCTGGTTAATGATGTTGGCCAGGACATTGGCCACGGCCTGTACGAATTCAACATCTAAAGGGCTGAATATACGGTGTTCAACCGTATGAACTCCCATTACACCATATGGATCCTCCAGGGGCCCAATAATAACACTCACTCCGCTGGTAACTCCGTGATCCACAAGTAGTTGTGGTCCTGAAAATCTGGTTTCCAGGGAAAGATCCTCCACGATCACTGGTTTTTCAGAAAGTAAGGTGTAACCAGCCTGTGATTCAAGATTGTCCAGGATAATATAGTTATTATGGTCAGGATCCTCCCATCCCACTCCAGCTTCCATTATAAATTGGTGTTCTTGGGGCAACAGCCTTAAAATTTTACTGTAATCCACCTGGAGAGCTTCGACTAGTATCTCTGTTGTTTTATGGAATATTTCCTTTAAAGAAGCATTTGATAGGGTTAATTGGCTTATTTCGGATAGTGCGGATTGTTGTTTTAGGCGGGAAGTTATTTCCTTTTCCAATTCCTCTTTCTTCCTTAAAAAAAGCTCACGTTGTGATATGTCCTTAAAAATAGTGGCGTATTCATCTTCGCCTACAGAAAACGAGAAAATTTCCAGGTGTTTATTGAATTGAGTTGAATATCCCTCAAAACTCTCTGAATTTTCCACGGATTCCATTTGTTTAAATATATTTAAAAATGAGGGGTCTTCAAAAACATCTTTATTAGTCTGACCTATAACTTCCAGGCAATTAAGTCCGGTAATGTTCTGGAAAGCTTCATTGACATCTACAATCAGGTGGTCTATAGCTTCCCCCTGGGCATTATGGATTATTCGACTTCGAATGATTCCATTTACTGCATTTGGGGTTGCATTAGGGTTAGGTTCGTCTATTACTGAAATAAAATCACTCCCCCTTGTTTTTCCTACTCTGGGAAAACTGTTCTTTGAATTTTGGGATTATGATGATTGTTGTATGTGAATAGGTAAAAATATATCTATGGTGTTAAGGGATGAACCGCATAAATTCACATCACTGTAATCTTGGTGAGAAGGTACTAATTATCCTTCATAAGATTTACACTAAAAAAATGATGTTGATTAATCTTTAAACGGAAAATAATGAACTATGAAATGTAAGGTGACAGAACTTAAAATATGCTTTGAAATTTAAAATAAATCAAAAATAGGGTAAGGGGAATGGACCAGTAAATTGAGAATGGGTAAATGGTATTCCATTCTCTACATACTAATAGATTTACTCTCAGAATTTAATGATCTTTTTGGGCTTCACATTGCTTTCCCAGTCCCAGAAGTGGGCTTCACCATGAGAGATCCGGAATACAACCAGTTCTGGACCTTCGGCAGTGAGTCCAAACTCCGTCAGGAATGGTCGATCTGCCAAGACTTTCTTTTTGATTTCCACGTCATCCAGGAATTCAACCTCACCAGCAACCCGTAACATAGTTCCCACGGCTTCATCGGGATGGTAGAATGCAAATTCCACCTTACCATTTTTCTCCAGCTGCCCTACCATCTCTTTCATGGTGGCTGTCTGGAAGTAAAAACCAGTCTCGTCAGCATACCACATCCCCATTCCCCTAACACGGGGTTGATCCCCTTCAACAGTTGCCAGCCAGGCAACCGGGTTTTCATTGGCGAATTTCACACAATCGGCAAATTCCATATAAAATCCTCCTTCAACATTCTATTAAATTACCTATTCTATGCACTGCCTTATTTTTATGTTTTTTACATTAATTAAATACTGGCAGAAAGGTATGTTGATTTTATATATTGAAAATGCTATATTTAGTGATTGAATATCCAAATTTATGGGGTAAATTAAAAAAACCACCAGTTAGAAATAAAATATTCAAAAACATTCGAGTGAGGTCTGCAATGTTAACCACTGTAGTTGGAAGCTACCCATCACATCCACAGGAACCATCTTCGTTTTCTTCTAAACTATCCTCCCTTCTGGGCAATTACGATCCTTACCAAGCAGCGGTGGAATCCGCGGTTAAGGACCAGGTAAAGTCCGGTGTAAACCTGGTCTCCACCGGGCAGGTACGGGGGGATATGGTGGAAATATTCGCCCGTGAAATAACTGGAATGGCCTGGGAAGAGGGAACCTCCAAGATAAAGGGAAAAATACTCCCCCTCAACTACTCAATAGGTGCTAATGATATCAAAATCGCTTTGAAAACTGCAAATCAGATATCTGGAGAGTTTAATGCAACAGAAAAAGTTTTAATTAACGGTGAATTTAACCAAGCTGCCCGGGGAGTAAAGGGCATAATAACCGGTCCCACTACCCTGGTTTTGTCTTCACGAATGGAAGGATTCTACACCGTGGAAAAACGGGATAAAGCCATCATCGACCTGGCCCACGCCCTTAATCGTGAAGCAAAATACCTGGAAAAGGCCGGTGCCGCACTGATACAATTCGATGAACCCTTCCTCTCCACGGGTATGGCTGATATGAAAACCGCCTACCAGGCCATAAAAATAGCTCAAAATGGATTGAAAATACCCCTGGCCATGCACGTGTGTGGTGATGTGGGACAGATCTTTGGCAAACTCCTGAAATTCCCAGTGGACATCATTGACTGTGAATTTGCCGGTATCCGGAAAAATATGGAAGTCCTCCAGAATACAGATCTAGGGGGTAAAAAGATCGGCTTTGGATGTGTGGACACCAAAACAGAACGAGTGGAAAGCTCAGAAGAAATCCACGCCCTCCTGAAGGAAGGAATGGAAATTATAGGAGCAAATAACATTTTAGTAGACCCGGACTGTGGAATGCGTATGCTACCCCATGAGGTGGCTTATCAAAAACTGAAGAATATGACGGAGGCAGTGGGATGGCTATCCTAATTAAAACCCCCACCATAAAATCTGGTTGGGAAACACTGGTAAAAAGGGTAATGGAAAAAGGTGCAGAAATAAAGGACGAAAGAGGCTCCCTGACACTGGAGATTCGTAACACTGTGGTTAACATTAAAAGGCCGCTGGAACTGGAAATTCCCAAGGGATACTTCTGGAGCGGTGAAAAACTGGAGATATACGCGGAACAGTTCCTGAGTGATGATAAACAGGGATTTGTGTACACCTATGGAAACCGTTTAAGAGGACACTTTGAAGGGATAGATCAGATAGGGGAAGCTATACGACGCCTTAAAAACTGCAGAGAATCTCGAAGGGCCATATCTGTAACCTGGGACCCTACCACCGACACCAAGAACGAAGAAGTACCCTGCATGATACTGGTGGACTTTAAAATAAGGGATGGAAAACTGCACACCACAGGATTATGGCGTTCTCATGACATCTATGGGGCATGGTTCCCCAATGCCGTGGGATTAACCCATCTGGCCAAATATGTTGCAGAAGAAGTGGGAGTGGGAGTGGGAAGTTTAACCATACACTCCATCAGTGCCCACATATACCAGGTGAACTTTGAAGAAGCCTTAAGAGTATAAATCCAGAATAAAAATGGTTCCTATTTATTTTGAGTTTATATATTATTTTTTTAATTTTTGTACCACTGGATTGCTAAATCTAGGAACAAATAAAAAAACTTAAAAATCCCAGCTGATCAAAGGAGTTATAATGAATATACTAAATGGATAAATTTTTATTTATCCCGTGGATTTCACTTTCATTGGAGATGATGAGATGGTAAGTGTTAATTTAGAAGCTAAAAAAACAGTAGACTTAATGATTGAGAATGCAGACGACCTTAACATTGCTGTTCACAAACTGGAAAACGGTTCAACAGTTATCGATGCTGGGGTAGATGTAGCTGGAAGTTTCAAAGCAGGAGAACTCTACACCAAAGTTTGCCTGGGTGGACTGGCAGAAGTGGGAATATCCATCCCTGGAGACCTCTCTGAAAACTTCGCAATACCCTCAGTGAAAATAAAAACTCACCAGCCAGCCATCTCAACTCTTGGATCACAGAAAGCAGGATGGTCTGTGAGTGTAGGTGACTTCTTCGCCCTGGGATCTGGCCCCGCCCGAGCACTGGCCTTAAAACCAGAGGAAACATATGAAGAAATAGGTTACATGGACGAAGCTGACCTGGCCATCATCACCCTGGAATCAGACAAGCTTCCAGGAGTGGATGTCATGGATTACGTGGCTAAAGAATGTAAAGTAGCACCGGAAAATGTCTACGCCCTGGTGGCACCCACCTCATCCCTGGTTGGTTCCATCCAGATCGCCGGAAGAGTGGTGGAAAACGGAACCTACAAAATGCTGGAAGCACTACACTTCGACGTGAACAAGGTTAAACACGCAGCAGGTATAGCTCCCATAGCACCAGTGGACCCGGATGGAATGAAGGCCATGGGAAAAACCAACGACGCAGTTTTATTCGGAGGTCGAACCTACTACTACATAGAATCCGAGACCAAAGACAACCTGAAAGAACTGGCAGAAAAATTACCTTCATCTGCTGCTGATGGATACGGAAAACCATTCTACGATGTCTTCAAAGAAGCCAACTTCGACTTCTTCCAGATCGACAAAGGAATGTTCGCACCAGCCGAAGTAGTTATCAACGACCTCACCACCGGAGAATTATTCCGGGGTGGATACGTAAACGTGGAACTACTGAAAAAGTCCTTTGGAATATAAGGGTGAACCAACACCCTTTTCTTATATTTTCTGAATTTTTATATTTTTCACACATAAAATGACCATTAAAGCCCCTGATATGTCCAGTAATTACTTATTTTTAATTTAGAAGGTAACTCATATTATTTTGAGAATTAACTTTAGAATGAATCAATGTCTATCCTGAGAG
The DNA here is from genome assembly GCF_003491305.1 of Methanobacterium sp. BAmetb5. Classification (NCBI taxonomy): domain Archaea; kingdom Methanobacteriati; phylum Methanobacteriota; class Methanobacteria; order Methanobacteriales; family Methanobacteriaceae; genus Methanobacterium; species Methanobacterium sp. BAmetb5. The sequence goes on along the minus strand of NZ_CP022706.1, from coordinate 894,183 downwards.
GACTCGTTCTGCTTTTATTTTAGGGCTATAAGTTTTACCACAAAAGTTGTTGTAAATTTTTACAAATATTCATATAAATCCAGTAACAATAGCAAGACCAAAGACTGATCAAAAGATTTAATCAAAAAACTGATCTATCATAATTCAATTTAATCAATAAAAGACTGGTCTATTAATTATATTCAATTAATCAAAACTTGCAAACCAGCAGTGTGATAAACATGAAAATTGGAATCTGCGATACTACCTTCGCCCGTTACGACATGGCCTCGGCAGCCATAAATGAGATAAAACAGCATGTGGGCAACAATAAAATAATCCGAAGAACAGTTCCTGGTGTTAAGGACCTGCCAGTGGCCTGTAAAAAGCTCATTGAAGAGGAAGGCTGTGAAGTGGTCATGGCCCTGGGAATGCCAGGACCAGAGGTAATGGATAAAACTTGTGCTCATGAGGCCTCTACTGGACTTATCCAGGCGCAACTCATGACCAATACCCATATCCTGGAAGTCTTCGTCCACGAGGATGAGGGAGTGGATGAGAAGGACCTAAAATTCCTGGCGGATAACCGTGCCCGGGAACATGCTCAGAACCTGGTTAAAATGTTCTTTAAAAAGGGAGCACTGGAGAAGGAAGCCGGGATGGGAATGAGAGAAGGACATCCAGATAAAGGCCCATTATAATCCTATTTAATCCTTTATAATCCCATTTAATCTTCCTTTTATTCTTATTATAATTCCTAATATTTATTTCTCATTTTAATTCATTATTCTTTATAATTCCTTCAATCTAATTAATTGAATATTTTTTTCAAGTCTTTATTTTCCCATCCAAAACCTCAATGGTCCTTTCGGCCAGTGCAGCCACCTTCAAGTCGTGGGTTACCATGATCAGGGTTACCTGCTCCTTATCATGGAGATCCTTGAGAAGGTTCAGTATCATATCTCCGTTTTTGGAATCCAGGGAACCGGTGGGCTCATCAGCCAGTATTATGGAGGGATCATTGGCCAGGGACCGGGCAATGGCCACCCTTTGCCTTTCACCACCAGAAAGCTCGGTGGGTTTTCGGGAAGCTTTATCCGAGAGATTCATGTAATCCAACAGTTTCAGAGCTTTTTCTCTCATCTGCCTGCCGGATAAACCACTTTCAAACATGGGTATCTCCACATTCTCCACCACGCTGAGGTTGGGTATGAGGTTGTGTAGTTGGAAGATGAAACCGATCTCCCTGGAGCGGAACTGGCTTAGATCACTTTTTCCCTGGAGGTCGTAGCCCGCCACCATCACCGTACCTTCATCTGGCCGGTCCAGCGCCCCGATCATATTAAGGAGGGTGGATTTACCCGAACCAGAGGGTCCGATGATGGAAACGAATTCTCCCTTCTTGATGTTAAGGTCAATACCATTCAGGGCAGTTATCTTACCTTTATCAAATCCTTTCCTGAGATTTCTAATCTCCACAATGTTCTCATTCATAGCGCAACGCCTCGGTTGGAGCCAGTCTGGATGCCCGGAAGGCCGGGTAGAGTCCACCTACCAGGCCCACCAGGAAGGCAATTCCCAGTGCTTTGAGGAAGAGTTCCCAACTGTAAACTGGCTGGATGAAGCTCCCCATTGCCGGTGATGATAAAATGAGTTCTACCGCTCCCACACCCATAACCAGGCCTATAACATAGGATACCAGGGTTAAAACAATAGATTCTCCCATGATCATTGCCATTATCCTTCGGTTCTTCCATCCAGATGCCTTTAACACTCCTATTTCCCGGGTTCTTTCATAAACGGACATTACCATGGTATTAACCACACCAATACCACCTATGAGAATTGCCAGTAAGGATATGGCCCAGGATGCGGTGTCAATGGTATCCAGTCCCTTGTTAACCCGGTTGAAGTCTTCAATGGTTTTGATGGTTACCAGTTCCTGGGGGTATTTACTCTCCACATTACTGGTGACTTCTTCCAGATTGGCCTCTGGTTTTATCTTCACAAAGATCATGGAGACTTCGTCTGGTTTTTCCGCCAGTTCCTGGAGTAGTGAAAGGGGCATGAATGATCCGGCATCTTCCCACATGCTACCAGTTTCAAAGACACCCACCACCTTGAAATCCCTGTTGAAAAGATTAATTGTATCACCCACAGTCTTGTTAAGACTCTGGGAGGCTCTTTTACCAATTATGATCTCGTTGCTGTTTTCGTTAAACTCCCTACCTTCAATGATGTTGATCTCGCCCACCTTCAAACTCTGCTTCTTGATCCCCATCACACTAAAGAGATCTCCATCTACCACCCGGTTAACCAGGAGAACCCCCACGGCATCCTCCACCCCGGTGAGATTCTTCAGTTCATCAACCCGGGTGGAGTTGATCTTACTGGACATCAATCCGGGAGAATTGGCCTCAGTGACTGTAAAATCCGATCCACCTGATTTTAGAGTGTTCTGGGTGGATTCTTTTAAACCATCAGTCACTATGCCCAGGGCGATGATGGTGGCAATGCCGATGGCGATCCCCACTATGGCCAGGGCACTACGAGTCTTGTTACGGAAGGGGTTTTTGAGGATGAAGGTCAGAAATGACATACCATCATCTTTGTTTTTTATGGATTTTATAGGTGGTGCAGGGAGGATACATGAATCTTTGTAAAGTGATAGGCAAATTTTTAGAAGTATTCTGAAAAAATTTTAGGATAATTCGGAAATTATATATGAAAAAAATAACATATTTAAAGGTGATTAAGATATATCTGGAGGGAAAAAGATGAAAGAAGATGTTTTTTATGGTAAAGGGATGGCTTATGTCAAAAGGGACTATCCTGACATATTTAAAGCAGTGGTTGAGCTTAACGATGCAGCTTACACTGGGAAAGTCTTAGACTATCGCACACAGAAGTTGATTGCCCTGGGAATAACTGCAGCCGCCTCGGATGATCGGGCCATGAAGAAGCAGATGATGAGCGCCATGAAAGAATTTGACATCAGCCGGGACGAGATTGTGGATGTCCTAAGGGTGGTTCTCCTAACTTCCGGCAACCCTCCATTCACCAAGGCCATGAAGATACTCTACGACATCACAGAATAATCATGACCTCAAGGAAATTCCATTTCTCCTTTTTTATATTTAATTTTTTTTAAATCCTCTTTGCCATTTTCGTAAATTGATTTGTCCACCGTATCATCGGTTAATTGTAAATCTATTTGTAAATCCAAAGATTCGAAGATTTCTATAAGCTTCTATCCCTTTTTAGTTTATTATTCTCCTTTTTATGGTAATTTTGTGGTTTTAGCATTTTTTTGATTTTCCCTAATTTTGTTGTTTAAACAATTGTTGCATTGACAACATATTTATATAGTATGAAACCAAACTATATATTGGAATTACAATTCAGATGAATGTTATTTTAATTTTTTATCAAGATGGTTTATCTGGAATTAAATACCATTTTAAAAAAGGCTAAAAGTTTTTTTTAATAAATTCTTGAAATTCTAAATCATATGTTTACCTTCGATTATTCAATTTTAAAAATTTGAAAGCTGTTAATTAGATTAAAAATATTGGAGCGAAAAAAATGTCACTGAACATCCCCTTCCGGGGAATTGTATCCATAGTAACCCGGAACCACTATATTTTCATGAACCATGAGCTTAAACACCTGGAACTTACGGAAGGACAGGTTCCCTGCCTCATGGTACTATCCAAAAAAAGGGGAATCACCCAGGATGACCTGTCCAGAATGTTCCACATTGATAAGGGAACCATTGCCCGGGCCATAAAAAAATTAGAGGAAAAGGGCATGGTAAATAAAGTTCAAGACCCCGTAAACCGGCGAAGATACCTCCTATCCCTAACTCCCAAAGGGGAACAGGTGATCCCGGTAATTCTCCAGGCCGAGAAAAAATGGGAAGACCTCATATTCCAAGGTTTTTCTGATGAAGAACGCTCTTTAATGCAGGAAGGAATGAGAAGGCTGGCTGAGAACAGCCTTGAAAATTGTAATAAACGTTTAAATGACAAATAAACTGAAAATTAAGATCAACAATCCTCCTAACTTATTTAATAGATTAGGAGGAGCAAATTTAGAGGAATTAATATCTCAGGAGTGAGTAAAACTAAAATGAAAAGTAACAGTTCATCACCATCACCCCCTGGATCCGATAAGAATGAGTCCAGTGGGGATTCAGGAGAAA
>NZ_CP022706.1:877500-882500 GCF_003491305.1 Methanobacterium sp. BAmetb5 | reverse complement strand
AAAGGTGGATCAGTACCCCTCACCCGTGAAGAAGTCTTAAAAGCAGTGGGAATAGCTCAAAAGAAGACAGAAGAACTTCGTGAGAATGTTTCCAAAATATTTAAATAAATCATAAAATACTAACTGTAAAACTGACCTATCTCAGTAAGTACTAGTAAGTACAGTGACTAGGTGATCAGGGTGAAATATCCTGATTCCTTTCAATTTAAAAAAAATTCAATATAAACAAATAGGTGATAATTATGGCAAGAACTAAAAAAGTAGGTATAACCGGAAAATTCGGTGCCAGGTACGGTAGGAAAGCAAAAAGAACCGTGAAATCCATCGAAGAAAACATGAAAAAAGATCACATCTGTCCTAAATGTGACCGTCCTGGAGTTAAAAGGACTGCCGCAGGCATATGGAAATGCCGCAAATGTGGAGCAGTCTTCACCGGCGGAGCATACCTGCCAAACACACCCATGGGCAGAACTGCCACCAGGAACATTAAGAGGATTGTTGGAGGTTTATAATTGTATAAATGTGATAAATGTGGCACACTGGTAGATATCAAAGGATACACAGAATCCAAATGTCCCAGTTGCCGATACCGGATACTCTTCAAGGAGATACCTCCGGTGAGAAGACAGGTTAAAGCCCGCTAATTCTTAGCGGATTTTTACCCCCTAATTCGGTTAAATTCATGTTGATTACCACTTCCCGAAAACCATCCCAGCGCACCCGAACATTCTGCCGTGGACTGGAACGAGTACTTAAAGCCCGATCTGTCAACCGGGGTAAAATGAGCCTCCGTGATGTCTTTTTAAAGGCAAAAGCAATGGAAGCGGACTGGGTACTGGTGGTAACTGAACGGGATGGCAATCCCAGTGGGATGGAGGTTTACCAAGATGGTGAACTCTTCACCAGCCTGTGGCTTACTGCTGACCTGGATGGTTCCCGTGGGAAAAAGGAGAGGGTGAAGATGAAAAAGGATAAACTTCATCTTCGCTGTGAAGTGGATGAATTAACTGATCTGGTGCATAAGATTTTTTCAATACCCCTTGAGGATCCCCGGAACCCATCTGATTCCAACCTGCTACGTATCAGTTTCAATAAACAAAAATCCCGACCTTTACTGGAGTTTTTTGATGACAATGCCCAGGTCACCGGGCCACGTATATATCTTCAGGAATGGAAACTGGCCGGTGATCAGGGATGAATCCGCTTAAAGAGGTTGAAACCCAGATAGAGATTGAATTCCCTTCTAAAATGGATGCCGAGATTGCATTAAAGGCAATTGGACCTGAAATAATGGATTCGCCATCGGAAAGGACTAGAACCGGGATTGAATGCCGTGAAAAAACAGTGAAGATAACCATCACTGCCCGGGACACACCTTCCCTCCGGGCCTCCCTGAATTCCTATCTGCGCTGGCTGATACTTTCACAGCAGATTCTGGAATTAAAACATGATATGCACAATCATTGATTATGCCCGATTCATTGAATACTGGATCCTAAATTAAAATCATTTAAATACGGATTTACTTGAATTAATGGATTATTTGAACTTGTAAGTAATTTGAGGTGAAAAATATGGAAATTCCCCAGAACATCCAACATCAACTAGCACAATTCCAGCAGATGCAGCAACAGGCCCAGGCCATAACCATGCAGAAACAGAGTGTGGACCTCCAGATAAGGGAAACTGAAAAGGCCCTGGAAGAACTGGAAAAAGTGGAAGATGATGCTGAAGTTTACAAAACCGCAGGAAATCTGCTCATCAAAATGGCCAAACCAGAGTTAACCGAAGAAATGACTGAAAAACTGGAAACCCTCAAGCTCCGGGAAAAAACCGTAGCCCGACAGGAAGAAAGGGTCATGAAACGGTTACAGGAAATGCAGGAAAACCTGCAGGAATCCATGCAGATGCAACCAGGTATGGGTAACTAATACCCCACCTACCATTTTATACATTTTTATACTACTTAATCAGTAAACGGCTAAAACCCGTAAAAAATTAGAATTAAAGGTAAACTGAGGTTACCAGTTTGAAAAAATTAACCGACCAGGAGATGGAGAACATCTCTGAAGCTGCGGCAGTGGCTGCAGAAAATTATATCTTTTCCAAGATATCCAAAAAAGAAGTCCTTGATCTGGAATTAAGAGTAGAATTCCATGAAGCCACTGAAGAAAATGGACTGGACGTGGATGTTGAGGTAGAACTATTTTTAGACGAACTCTCCACAGCCGATGATTCCCTGGCTGACGAAGCAGCTCAGGTTGCCCTGGAAGAGATTGATAGACAGGTTGAAAAGCTGTCTGAGTGATTTTATTTTTTCTATTTTTACTGCAAATAAGATTATCAAGGGAAATTGCTCCAGATAATCCCAGTTTTTGTAATGAGGGTAACATCCTTATCAAACATCATCTTCTGTCACTATTCAATTTACATCATATTTATAAGATGCTTCGATTTTATTTAAAATTAATATAATGGTGAGGGATGGGGAGGAAAAATGGAATCAAACATATCTGTTAAAGAGGTAAATAAAACCGTAATTTTACTGATTGCTACTTTGGCCACATTTTTAACACCATTTATGGGGACTTCCCTGATTATTGCCCTCCCCACAATTGCCAATGATTTAACAGTTAATGCCATTCTTTTAAGCTGGATTTCGACTGCTTATATTTTAACATCAGCCATGTTCGCCGTTCCCTTCGGTAAAATAGCTGATATCTATGGGATGAAAAAGATTTTCACCTACGGGATCGTGATCTTAACCATCTCCACGTTCCTGGCAGCCATATCTCCTTCTGCTGAATTTCTGGTGGTAACCCGGGCGGTTCAAGGTATTGCCAGTGCTATGATATTCGTTACTGGGCTGGCCATTATAACCTCAGTATTCCCTCCCCAGGAAAGAGGCAAAGCCATAGGAATAAATATCACCGCTGCCTATGTGGGCCTGGTCATGGGACCTGTCCTGGGAGGTTTTTTAACACAGTATCTGGGTTGGAGAAGTGTTTTTTATTTTATTGTACCCCTCTGTCTGATGGTGTTGGTTCTGGTGATTTGGAAAATGAAAGGGGAATGGGGAGAATGCAAAGGGGAGAAATTAGATAACTGGGGAACTTTACTTTACATTCTCATGCTGGCCTTGGTGCTAATAGGATTTTCCACCATCACCGAAACTTTGGGAATGGTAATGGTCATTTTGGGAATTATAGGATTCATTGGTTTTGTTTTATGGGAGTTAAGGGTTGAAAACCCCGTTTTAGAGGTGAAATTATTCTTTAAAAATAGAAGGTTTGCCTTCTCTAATTTAGCAACGCTAATCAGTTATATAAGTACATTTGCCGTGAGTTTCCTGCTTAGTTTATATTTACAGTACATAAAAGGATTTGATCCCAGAATAACCGGATTAATTCTGGTTGTTCAAACGGTTATCATGGTTGTCATGTCCCCGGTAGCAGGGAAACTTTCGGATAGGTTTGACCCTGGAAAATTAGCTTCACTGGGAATGGCCATTATCACCATTGGACTGTTAATCCTTTCGTTCATAAGCGATGCAACCAGTCTGTACGTTATAATTTTAGCTTTAGCTATTATCGGGCTGGGTATAGGAATATTTTCAGCACCCAATACCAATGCCATCATGGGATCTGTAGAAAGGAGATATTTTGGAGTGTCTTCGGCAATCCTAAGCACAATGAGACTTTTAGGCCAAACCTTTGGTATGGGATTAATTTTAGTGATATTTGCCGTTTATATTGGGGCGGTTCAGTTCACTCCTCAAAATTATCCCGACCTATTAACCAGTATTAGGGTAACCTTCATTATTTCCGTAATTTTAAGTGTAATAGCTGTCTTTGCATCTCTGGCCCGAAACAGAAAATGATGAAATTATTTTTTCCTAAATTTTGTCATGTTAAAAGAAATATTAATGTTACGGGATGCATTAACTAATCATAAATAACTCCATCTTTATAAAGGATGGACGTGTTGGGGGCAAGATTGTGAAAAAAACCACTCGCACTAGACAAAAATCTGGACAGGGCCTGGAAAAGAAGGAAGGGGAAAATGCAGTCCTGGCGAAGATAGCGGCGATGCCGGGACCTTATCATGCCATGGGGGAGCGACTCCATGCCCTCATCAAAGCCAGCGCACCAGTCCTCACACCGAAAACATGGTACGGGATGCCGGCATATGCCAAGGACGGCAAGGTCATCTGCTTCTTCCGTGGTGACAAAAACGAGAGGTACTTGACACTGGGCTTTTCCGAGGACGCTAACCTCGACGAAGATAACATGTGGCCGACTTCCTATGCTTTGAAGAAGTTAACTGCCACCGAAGAGGAAAGAATCGCGGAACTCGTGAAGAAGGCTGTGAGTTAAGATGATTTCATGATTGAGTTGAGTTCATTCGAGTAGTGTATGGTCCTTATTTGGTACCGCAGTAAACTCTTTAATTCAACCCTGATTTTTCTTTTAAGAATAATTAGGCTGATATTGTGGGATAATTACCCAATAAATTCTATTTAACTAAATTGTTTGATTTTCTATTTGGGGTATATTATTTATTTAGGCATCAGTATGATAGAAAAGTATATAAGCATATACTTATATAACATGTGTTATGCTTAGGATTAATTCCAAGTCAACATTGGAGTCTACTGAAGAACTGGAGGAAGTGCTTAAAGCCCTGGCCAATGTCAATCGGTTGCTTCTGATTTATTATCTCGCCTCGGGTGAGGTGGATAAAATCAGTGTAACGCAAATGTCGCAGAACATGGGCATAACACAACCCGCAGCATCGCAGCATCTGAAAATCCTGAAAAACGCTAACATACTAATTGCCCACAAAGAGGGAAACTACATCTACTACCGATTCAATCGACCCTCCATGGAAAAACACCAGAAAAGAATTGATTTTTTATTTACTTGTGCCTTTGCCAAGTGTAGTCAGCAGGAACAGTCCCGCTGTCCACATTCACCAAAAAAGGAAGAATAACGGCCAAC
>NZ_CP022706.1:845000-852500 GCF_003491305.1 Methanobacterium sp. BAmetb5 | reverse complement strand
TATTCTGCTGCAAAATCAAGGTCATGGGTGGTCATCACAATGGTCAACCCCTTTTTCTGCAGTTTTTTCAGTAAATCTGCAAGGTTAAGCTTGCTAACCGGGTCCATACCCTTGGTCGGCTCATCCAAAAAGAGTACATCGGGTCGGGTTAAAAGAGCCTTCACAATGGCTATTTTCTGCTGTTCACCACCACTGCAGTCATAAGGATGTTTATCCAGAAGACTGGACAGTTCAAAAAGTTTGATCAGTTCCATTTTTTCGTTTTCGGATAGGGAAGAGTTGTTTTTAGGGTCAAAAGATCTTTTAGGATCAAAAGATTCTTTAGATGCAGGAGTTTTAGTTACAGAGTTAGAAGCTTTGGATTTAATAGATTTAAATAATTTACTTTCTCTTTTTTTCTCAGTAGGTAAATGATCTTCCAAGGAGACTTCTTGAAACTCTTCCTGAACTGTTTCCTGCCGGAAATGAATCATGGGGTTTTGATGAACATATCCCCGGTTCAGATCTTCTCGGTAACGGATTTTACCCTTTTTAGGTTTCATCAGTCCAGCCAGTATCTGTAACAGGGTTGTTTTGCCGGTTCCATTACCTCCCAGTATACTGAGGAATTCTCCCTGATGGATGTCCATAAAAATTCCCTTTAAAACAATGTGTTCTGGCACATAACCGAACCAGATATCTTCACAACTCAGCAGGATATTTCTGGATTTATCCGCAGGGTTTAGGGTTTTTTTATTATATTCCTCATAATTACGGGATTTTGTGGGGTGCAGGGATGCTTGGAATGTTTCTAACTCCTGGTTTAGGAGATTCAGATTACTACGTCCTTCCCTTATGTTGAGGGGTATTTCCAGATTACCCAGATAGTCATACCTGGACTGGAGTAGGAAGTTTATCCGGGTAACATAGGGGAGGTAATTGCTGAAAACATGGTCTGAACATGCCTGGGAACATATATGGCGTGGTTTATCACTGTACTGCACGCATCCCTCCTTTAGAAAAACCGCTTTGTCAATGAAGGGGAACATGTTGTCTATTTTGTGTTCGGTGGCCATTATGGTAATGGAAAATTCTTCATTCAACCGGCGGAGTATGGACAGAAAATCGTAGGCAGCAATGGGGTCCAGCTGTGATGTGGGTTCATCCAAGAGGAGTACCCTAGGCTTTAAAACCAGAAGAGAACACAGGTTAACCAGCTGTTTTTGACCACCGGAGAGTTCATTGACATTTCGGTATAGATGTTTATCCAGACCGAAAAATGCGGTCATCTCTGCCACCCTGTTTCTAATTTCACCGGTGGACAGCCCAATGTTTTCCAGGGGAAAGGCAATTTCCTGGAGTACATTATCGGATACCATCTGATCTTCTGGATTTTGAAACAGAAACCCGATCTCAGAGGCAGATTGTTCAGGGGGCATATCCCGTATGTTCTGACCATCATAGTAAATAATACCATCAGAGTCCCCAGAAGGATGTATTTCATTTTTAAGATTTGATAATAAGGTTGTTTTCCCGGAACCCGATGGTCCGCAGAGTAAAATGAATTCTCCTTCACCAACCTCCAGATTGATCCGGGAAAGTGTGTTCTCTTGATGGGGGTAACGGAAACTGAAATCTTCAAACTTAATTAAACTCATTTAAGCATCTCCTAATTTTAGAATTTGTTAGTGATAACTTGGATTTTTTTTAAATCCAGGGAATTAATGTATTAATACCATGTTAATCTTTCCCGGAATTCCAGGTAGATAATAGGCAGTAACAGGGCCAGGAATGTGAAATAATACAGGTTAACCAGGTTTTCAGAAACATTAAAACTCAGGGTGGGGTAAATTTCTATTCTCCCGTAACCCTGCATGAGGCCCATCACGCTTATTAAAACCGTTATGATAATAAAAGAAAGGAATATATAATCTGTTCTCCTGAATTTATAAGAAAAATAACTGGTTCTCTCTTTAATACCGTAACCCCTTGACTTCATTGATTTGGCCGTGAGCATAGACTCTTCCAGTGACCAGGATACCACCACTGCCAGCAGATGGGCGGTTCTTTTAATTTTATCCATCCATGAGTGGTTACCTTCCGGATGGGTGTTAGCACGGTTAAATTTTGAGATCTTATTCACCTCAGTTAACCGGTAATTCAAGAGGGGGATAAAGCGCAGGGCCATTATGGTCACCATTGAAATGTGGGGGAATCTTTTTGAGAAAAGATAAAGCATTTCCTGGTAAGAAACAGCTCTATTGTAAGAAGAGAATACTAATAATATAATTAAAAGGGACAGGCTCATTAGTACCCCATAAACCAGGGCTTCCATGGTGATAAAAAAGTTTCCCATTATATATATTGGGGTGGTTCCCACATGGGATGTCAGGGGATTCAGGATAATAATCAGGAGGGACATGGGGATGAAAAATTTGATTACATTTTTAAATTCACGGCTGATGCCCTGTAAGGCTATCAAAACAGAAATACAGACTAAAAAGGATACAAGGTAGTAGGGATCGTTGTACAAGAATGCAAAGATTATCAAAATAAAATAATACAGTACATAAACTGCAGGGTGGATGACGGTTAGTTTCACTGTTGACCTCCATTAGCGGTGTGATCATATCTAAAATAGATTTAAGGGACCTATCTGGTATTAGGTCCCTCATGGCACCGTTAGGAAAACTGCGGAGGTTTACTGGACCCTAGTGGTGTCATTTTTTTTAATTATAGGTGTATGGATTTGTCAACCATTCCTTGGACTTACTATTATATAAACTTTACTTGATTATTTTTCAATTATAATGGAAATATTTATATTAAGATATATTTTAATTAATTTCAAGCATATTTGAATAATTTCAAATTTGCTTAAATAACAAAAAGGAGGTGAAAATCTTGAGAAAACAAACGATTTTACTAGTAACGACAATTGTTTTCGCACTGCTTCTGTGTGGAGCAGTATCAGCAGAAGATTCACAGGGGGTAGGAGGTATTGGTAATGCTACTCAAAATTCAAGTTCCAATAGCAGTGAAACAGTAATTGACCCCGAGATAACACTGAATATAACCCTGGAACATCCCGAGGCACTGGAGGATGATAGGTTACCATCAGTAAATGTAACTGACAGTAACGGGAACGTGGTTAGCGGAGCAACCGTAACCAGTCTGGGAAATAACCTTTACCGTGTTAACTTCGCCAGCAGTCAGACCAGTTTCATCCTGAACATAAGTGCCCTGGGACATGTACCTCAGACCGTGAATGTTTTGGTTTCTAAGAGGGATGCAACGGATCCCACACTCTATGGTTCCGCAAATGTGAATTTGAGGGCTTATAATCTGCTTATAATAAGTGGATGCCCAAACTATGCCAAACCATTCGTTGATTCCAACAAAAAACTCAGGGAAAGGGGTTACTACTTCAACTTGAACTTCTACACCAATGAAGATCTCACATCTGCCGATATCCGGGCGAAAATAAAACAGCTGGCATCCAAGGCGGATCTAATAATCATAGAGATGATCAGTGAATCCAGCACACTATCCAATTTAATGCCACTTTTATCAGATCCAAATGCTAAAATAATGGCTTTAAGATGTGGAGTTGCATTTTTGAACAATACAAGTATTGATTCCAACGACACAGAGCTTCGTGCTTATTGGGATGGTACTGGTGCAGATAACATGGAGAAGTTCCAGCTCCGGGCACTTCAAAGGGTTGGTATGTTAGTTGAGGCTTCTGAAGACCTCAATGTGGTTAACTATCCTACTGAGTTCATATATCATCCAGATTCAACAACACCCCAATTTGCCACATGGAATGATTACCTGAACTGGTACACTCAGAGTGGGCACTACCGATCTGGTAAGGCATGGGTAGGTATAATGATGTATGCATCCATGTTCTTTAATGGAAACAGTGACATGGCCCTGAGTATACTTAGAAGTATTGAATCCAAAGGTTTAAACGTGGTTTTGACTGTAACTGCCTCAAGCGATATTGCAAGGGCAAATGCCATACTCAATTACTTTTTGGATGGTAACATGTCCAGAATAAGCGCCCTTGTGGCTTGTGTTGGCTACAACATAATCTACAACAACCCCCAGAACAGTACGGATCTCCTAAAGAGGATGAATATACCTATATTTGCTCCAATCTATGCTTCAGACCTTGAAACCTGGAAAAATAGTTCTTCAGGACTTTCCAGTGAAATTTACTGGCAGGTAGCCTGGCCTGAAATGGAGGGGCGGATAGAGCCCATTATCATGGGTGGTGTTGAATCGGCAGAAACTGACCCTTTCACTGGTATTATTGTAAAAAATTACCATCCGCTATCAGATCGGATAGAAAGAATAACCAACAGGGTTTACAACTGGATAGCACTCCAAACACTCCCTAATAATTTAAAAAAGATAGCAATTATCTATTACAATTCTGCAGGGGGTAAAGATGGAGTTGGTGCATCCTATCTCAATGTTCCTGAGAGTATATCAGCAATACTGAGTGCACTTAAGGCTGCGGGGTATGATGTGTCAGGTAACTCTTCAGTTGAATCTATAATTCAACTGTTCCTTACCGCTGGAAACAATGTTGGTTCATGGGCTCCAGGAGAGCTAAAGAAAGTTGTTGATGCCGGAGCGATAACCATACCCATTAATGAATACATGGAATGGTTCAACACATTACCAGATGAGCTTAAGAATGAGGTCATTGCCAAATGGGGTGCTGCTCCAGGCAATGTTATGGTATACGAAGGCAAAATCGTTCTACCTGGAATCATGTTCGGTAATATTTTTGTTGGAGCTCAACCAATGCGTGGATGGGGAGAAAACTCTACTGATATTGCCCATTCATCAACATTACCGCCAACCCATCAGTACATTGCATTTTACATGTGGCTGCAGAAGAATATGGGTGCCAATGCAGTTATACACCTTGGAACACACGGAACTCTAGAATGGTTACCCGGCAGGAGCGTAGGACTGGGTGAAGATGACTGGCCAGATATTCTTCTGGGAAACATTCCCAACATCTATCCCTATATAGTTGACAATACTGGAGAGGGAACCCAGGCCAAGAGAAGGGGTTATGCAGTGATAATTGATCACCTCACAGCCCCTCTCATAAGTTCCGGACTTTACGGAGATCTTTCAACCCTTCAGGACCTTATTAACAGCTATGACAATACAGGAGACAACCAGCGTAAAAAAATTCTGGAAAAACAGATCCTAGAAATGATAACCAAATTAAATTTTGACCAGGATCTTGGTCTCAACATGCAGACTACTGGCTTCAACGACATTAAAAATCAAATTGAACACCATTTGGAGGATTTAGCCGCCACTTTAATGCCTTATGGGCTTCACACATTTGGAGTTGCTCTGAATAGTACACTACTGGATCAGATGATTGAATCCATTGTGAGTTTTGACCCGGCAAACCGAGACAACACCGAGTTCAGAGAAAAGTTACGAGATGTCCTTTCTCAAAACTATGAAATGGAGGCTCTTCTTGCAGCTTTGAGTGGACAATTTATATCACCATCTCTGGGTGGTGATCCAATTCGTAAGCCAGATGTACTTCCAACGGGTTCTAACTTCTACTCCTTTGACCCCCGATCAGCTCCAGATACAACAGCATGGGAGATAGGCAAACAGATGGCTGATGACATGTTGGCAGAGTACTACCAGAAAAATGGACACTACCCTGAAACAGTGGGGATCGTTCTCTGGTCAACTGAAACCATGCGTACCAATGGTCAGACAATAGCCATGATACTCCGATATATGGGTCTGGAACCACAGTGGAAGTCCGGTAGATTTGTAGGGGTTAAGGTAACACCTTTGAGTGATCTTACCCTCAATATCAATGGAACTACCCTAAACAGACCACGTGTTGATGTACTGGTAACTATAAGTGGTCTCTTTAGGGACACTTTCTCTTACACCATAGAAATGCTAGACAAAGCTTTCCGACAGGTTGCAAACCTGCAGGAGAGCACAAACAGCAACTTCGTTAAGAAACATTACCAGGACAACTACAACAAGTATGTGGATGGTGGTATGAGCTCTGAAGATGCAGATGCTCTTGCAGGAGCCAGAATATTCGGGCCTGCTCCGGAAGGTTACGGAACCGGTGTTGCTGCTCAGGTACCATCCACATCCAAATGGAATAATCAGTCTGATCTCCTGGACACCTATCTCTCCAGGATGTCTTATATCTACGGTGTAGGTTCCTATGGTTTACAGGGACTTCAAGCCTTCAAGGATCAGCTTAAAACTGTACAGGCAACTATTCAAGTGAGAGACAACAATTATGGAGTTCTGGACAATGACGATGTTTACCAGTACCTTGGAGGCCTTACCATGGCTGCAAAGGCCCTTTCTGGTTCTGAAATCAGTGTCTACATTGCAAACACACGGTTAAGTCCTCATATAGAGACTTTAGGTCAGTTTATGTCCAACGAAATTAGGACGAGAATTTTGAATCCTAAGTGGCAGGAAGGCATGCTCAAAGAAGGATTTTCAGGTGCCAATGAAATTTCAAAGGAGATAGGATACCTGTTCGCATGGAATGCAGTTACACCTGAAGCTGTTAATGATTGGATGTGGCAGCAGGTTGCTCAAAACTATGCCTTTGATTCCAATTTCAGAAACCAGATGCTTCAGGCCAATCCCTATGCATATGTATCTATGCTTGGTTGGATGATGGAGGCAGTCAGGAGGGATATGTGGCAAGCGGATAAGGCAACTTTAACTGAACTAGCTAATCAGTATATTCAGTACACAAAACAATACGGTGTTGTCTGCTGCCACCACACCTGTGGAAATGTGGATTTCACCAACTTCGTAGTGGTAGGTTCTACCCTGAGTACACAACAACTCCAGGAATTTGCAGCGATTATGGAGGCAGCTACTGGTAAAACTGTAACCATAGGTTCTACTGGAACACCTTCCCAGCCAACTGGTTCAGCTTCCTCTCAAGGAGCATCCTCTTCTGCTGGAGCTTCATCAGGAAGTCAACCCGCCACAGAAAGCGGAGCTCAAGGTGCATCTGAATCCCAATCTGTATCAGAATCTGCCCAAACTGCAGGTAGTGACGGGTCTTCTAAAACCTACGAAGTATCCCAGAATAGTTCTTCAGCTCCAGAGTCCAGCATGCCCATAGTGGCCATATTGGGAGTGATTATCCTGGTTGGTCTGGTTGGATTTGGTTACTTTAGAGGTGCTATCTCCAAAAAATAAACTATTTAACCCCCTTTCCTTTTTTGGGGATTATTCTTTATTATTTTAAAGAATATTTGAACCATATGTTGGGTGGAGGTGATGTAGCTTGGAAATAAAGATAAAAACCAATTATAGGGATTAAAATGGTTTTATATGGATTTTTACAGGAATATGATCCTGGAAATCAGATAAAAAGGGACATGGAACTAATTAGTTTACAATATTTATTACATTAAAGGTGAAAACCCGCTAAAAAGTATTAAAATATCCAATGTATTACTTAATAGC
>NZ_CP022706.1:835000-840000 GCF_003491305.1 Methanobacterium sp. BAmetb5 | reverse complement strand
GAAATTTCCCGGGGCATCTCCCTCCTGGGACCAGAGGAAGTCATCATCACTCGTGGTGATAAGGGATCCCTGATTTATTCCCGCCACCATGATAAATCTTACTCCATACCTACCTATCCACCCCAGGAAAGGGTGGACCCTACTGGACTGGGTGATAGTTACCTGGCAGCTTATGCCTTCAGGAAACAGAAAACCTCAGACCCCCGTGAGTGTGGAATTTTCTCATCCATAGTATCCTCCTTAAAACTGGAAAAAAAAGGAGCTTTTCAGGGGAATATAAATATAATTAATCAGCGGATCCAGGAATTAAAACTGTAGTTTTAGCATTCAAATAAAATATAGGTATTCATAGATGGATAGGATATTAACAATAGAAGAGTACTCAAAAATAGAAGTTAAAGGGTAGAGGACTTCGGTATTTATTAGTCCCCTTACTTCGGTGTTTATTATATCATAAACTGCAGTACCAGGAATGGTAATAAGCCCGCTGCAAAGAACATTACAATTCCAATAATGGTATAATCTTTTTTCCTGTCCATAATTCCACTGCAGAGCAGGATTATCCCGGCAAAGGCCAGTAGTGGTGGAAGTATGTGGGAGAAAAGTATAGTTACATTGGTCATATCAATCAAATCTCCATCGGTAATTATTCTGAATTCATCTCTTTATTTGTTAATATTTCTTTATTGAACTTACACTATTAAGGCTTTGGTGAGTAAACTGACTTTCACACCCTTTACTTGTCCCGAGTCTGGATGGAAATGCCAGTTTGAAAACTCTTCCTTAGATTAATTCATGTAATAAATCCTTTCTGGACCTATACTGTAGAGACCATCACTGTAAGGGTAGAATGTGTTGAGGATGGTGTGTATATTGTAGTAGACCTGAAATGCACTTTTCTTTTTGGCGACGTACTGATTAACATTCACATCAGTGTAGTTCTTGGTCAGGGCCGAGGTCACTGCCCGGTTGGCATGGTAGTAGTAGATTGGGAACTGCCGGTACTTCAGGTTGGGATATTTATCCTTCATCATCTTCATTCCCTGTTGACAGGCCAGATGATCACCATTTCCATCTCCGGTGGTGGTGTAAAAGACTGTGTAACCCTCCTTGAGGTACAGGTTTTCCATGGTGGTAAACACCACATTGGCGTTGAGGGCACCATCATCAAAGCTGTGTATATTGTAACTGGTGCATCCAAAAATGCCCATGACCTTTTTAAAGGAGTCTTCCCGGATTAGTTTTTTTCTCTCAGATGCAGTGGCATTGGCAGGAATTGATACATCATAGTAGTTAGTTACCGTGAGCAACTGGGAAGTTACGGCATCACCAGAGGTCATGAGCTCGAAGTGTACTGGGGAGCCATCCTCCATTATCCTCTGAACTGTTCCACCTACCCCTATGGTCTCATCATCGGCATGAGGTATAATGAAAGCCACCTTCTCTGGTGTGGATGAGGTGTTTCCCGTCCCATTATCCGCAGTTTGGGTAGTATTATTACTGTTATTGGACTGAATACCCGAAGATCCATTTTCTGCCGAGAAGGTAGGGAATAATGCAATGAATAAAATCAAGGGTATTGCTAAGAGTAAGATGATTATTGTCTTTTTCATTTTCATAACCTTAAATCTATGCCTATCCAAATCTATAATCTATTTAGAGCCAATTAAATATAAATAGGTTGCTGTATTCCTCTTATCAAATTTATCTTCATTTAAGGAGGGGCAACTTGCCCATTATCCATTCTCATTCTTTAGAAAAAATATAAAAAAAGGGTTAGAGAAGATTTTTTTTAGATATCTATGTTACAAGGGGTCCACTGCAGTTAACTGGCAGTGAACGTACCTTTCTGCTGCAGTGTAACCTGGAGGCCAGCAGGTTCCCAGCACCAGTTCCTTTTGACCGGCAGGGAATTGAATGAGGTTGGTCTTGTAATCGTATCTAATATCGTTGTTGGAGACCACCTGGTAGGTGTATTCCTTCTGGGTTAGATAATCATTGATGTAAATCTTATCTCCCACCTGCAGGTTTTCAATGTGATTGAATGGTGCAGAATACCGGGTGTGGTGTCCTAACAATCCCACTGAACCTTTCTGACCGGGGTAGAAACTCTTGGGTAAACTACTGCTCGGGTCAGAATAGTGGTAAACCGAGCCCATGGCATTTAAAGTGTCAGAGCGAATATTCCAGGTTACTCCCAGTCGGGGTATGGTCACCGTTCCAAAAGTGGGCATACTGGCCAGTTGGGCAGAGTTGATCTGGAGACTGTTTTTAACAGCATCCACTGCTGCACTGGTTTCGGATCCTTTCAAACCTTTCAGTACGGATTCAACACTGAATCCTTCCTGAGGATAACTGAACACTACACTGTAAAGTGCTCCATTGTTGTTAACCCATATCTCCTTTTGTTCGGAGGTAGAACCATTACCCTGAATTTGATAACTATTATAATAACCAGTGTTTCCCTTAACATCGATCTTGTTACTGGAAGTGAGTTTTACATTACTTTCTGACTCCTTAACCAGTTCCGGAACGAAATCCGTGGAAACATTGTATCCGGAAGGCATCACCTGACGGTTGACCGTGATGTTCATACCTGTTTCCGGGTCTTTAAAGGCCACTATTTGAGATCCCTGAGTTGAAACTTGCTGCCAACTGGAGGGATAATCAAAGGAAACCTCCCCATTCTCGTAGTGTTTGGTTTCTATATGGGCACTGCCCGAGGTCATGGTGATGGCCAATAGAACTACCACCAAAACAGCAATCCCAATTAAAACATACTTCTTCAAATAAAAATCTCCCTAAAACTTTTTTTTCCTTGAATTAATTGATTTTACTTTAATTAGATAATATTAAGTTGATAAGCACGGAATAAATCGAAAAAACCGTCCCCTTGAAAATTTTTTAAAAAACCACATTTAAGTGTTTTATTTTGTGTAGATACTCCACATTAATAAAAGTTATGATCACCAGTTTAACAGGGTTCTCCTCAGTTCTTTCTCTGATTCGGCGATTAACTCGATCTTTTCTACCTTAATTCCCTGGTTGTTTAAGTATCCTGCTAACTCCACAGGGCTGGTACTTTCATCCACATCGGTAATCACTGAACTGTTTTCCCGGCAGATAGTCTGGGCACCGTAGAGTTCTAATGCCTCCTGGGTTTTTTCCAGATCATCGGTTTTCAACCGGAAGGAACGGGTTTTATGGGAGATCTGGGCAATGTCAATGTTCAGTCTTTGCAGTACCACCAGAACGTGCTTATCCAGAGCAGCTTCCAGAACTTCAATGTCAATGATGTCCTTTTTCATGTTGATACGCACTGATTGACATATCTGGGCCACATCACGGGCGTGGGCGAAACTGGGCTGCAGACCTTCCCCGCCATTGTTTTTGGGCTGGTAAACCTTCATGAACCTTCCCAGGATTTCTGGCTGGTAAGTCTCCCGGAGATCCTCTAAATTTCTGCGGAAAACCTCGGTTACTTCTTCCACCTCTGGATTTTTAAGGAAAATATGAAGGGGGGCCCGGCGAAGGTGGGCTTCATCCATGATACTTATGTCCAGGTTGGTGGAGAATGCCGGGATAAAGTGAGTGTGCAGTATAACCGGGATACCCCGGACATAGACCACATCCTTCTTGTTCTCCATAGGGACAATTAAACGGTTGAGAATGAGTTCATGGTCATCACGCTGTCTTCCCAAATCATCAATTAACAGAATACCTCCGTTAGCCTTAATCAGGGGAGATGTTTCGTAAACACCCTTATTAGGATCGTAATTAGTTTCTAACTTATTTAAACTAAGTTCAGCTCCAGTTAAAACAAATGGGGCGTGAATTTTAACCCAACGTGGATCATCAGGTTGTTCTTCGCACATTTTATGGAAATCAGGGTCGTAAAGTTGTATGATCTTCCCACCGAATTCAATGTACTTGGGCATTACCAGGGGGGGCAGAAGATCAGGCATGGTACTGATGATAAAGGTTTTACCAGTTCCCGGAGGACCGTAGACGAAGATACCCTTACCAATAATACACGATTCAATGAGGGCTTCTTTAGCATAATCCACTCCTACCACCTGGTGGAAAGTTTCATCCACCACTTCGGGGGGTATTTGCAGGGGATAACGGTGTTGCAACTGGATCTTCATGATCTGATAGTACTCTTCGTAGGGTACAGGGGCAATACCAATGTAGGGATTATCTTCTGCAATCCCCCTTACTTTTTCACGTCCCTTCCGGGTTATAGCGTATTCTACACTGGAAAAAAGGAATCCCCCACTCACCGGGGCACAAAAACCGCTCTTTTCCATTTTGCTTAAATTTTCTTCCAAAATATCCCAGTGAATACCGGTTAACTCATTGATGGTACTGGTTTTCACGGTACCGTAACTGCTGATAATTTTAAGTATCAATCCCCTGATGAAACTCTCGGATAGTTGTAGATCATCCAGATTTTTTGGTTGTTTCAAGGCATTGAAAATTTTTTCCATCTTTTCATCATGATAGTAATTCATGGTAATACCCACCGATTTTTTTCCGGTCCATTGATTATCGTTATTATTATTTTTTTTAGGTGAAACCATTAAAGGAGCTTTTGCACCTGACTTATGTCTGAAACCACCTCTACCTTCAAACCTTCCCTATCAATAAATTCTTTCTCCTCTTCAGTTAATTGGGAGTTGACCAGGATGGCGGACATGCCCACACTGGTTGCACCTATTATATCCTCGTTAAACTTGTTTCCCACCATAACTGATTCTTCCGCCTGGCATCCCATGCGTTTCAGGGCCAGCTGGAATATCTTCTGGTCGGGTTTTTCAGAATTTGCTTCCTGGGAGGTTATAACATCGTCAAAGAAGTGGTGCAGGCCCAGCCGGATGAGTTTCTCCCACTGTTTAATGGTCAGACCATTGGAAATAGCTCCCAGTTGATAGTCACGTTTTTTCAGGTAGATCAGGGTGGACATGGTACCCGGAAACAGTCTCAAAAGAGCAAATTTA
>NZ_CP022706.1:807500-830000 GCF_003491305.1 Methanobacterium sp. BAmetb5 | reverse complement strand
GTTCTCGTTCATGACCACTATGACCTCTAAATCATGATTACGGCCCATAACACCTTTTAAAGCTTTAATTATACTCTTGTTGGTTAGAAACTGGTTTTCAAGGTATATGAATTGTTTGGCCTGGGCCAATGCCCGGCGGTAACCTTCAAAGATTCCCAGTTCACCCTCTTCATTTAATGTTTCCGGGGTAACGGATCGGACCATCTGCACCGGTGTTTTACCGGCAGGATTGGAAACTGGATTCCTGGTGGGGGGTTCTATTTTCCCCTGTCCCTGGTATTCTTCCAGGGTAATGTAATTCCACATCTGGCAGAAAAATTCTTCCACATGGTAAACTGCCCCTCCCCTCAATTTAATGGACACGTCATGAACTGGTCGAACACCCTTCGGCTGGCGTCGCGGGTCTTTGATTATATGCTGTGGTGAATCCCAGTAATCCTTTTTAAAGGGGGATCCAATCACGTAAGCCTCTTCACCATCGACCACCATGGTCTTGGCGTGCATCACATGTAGACCATGGGACTTAAATTCACGGATCTCCACAGAACTATCCTGGAAGAATTCTTCCATCTGGGAATAACTATCAGGCACTGCCAGATTTTCATTTAGAATTATTTTAACATCCACTCCCCTTCCTGCTGCTTCCTGAAGTGTGTGGGTTAAAACAGCTTGAGGGCGGAAATTATCTCCTTCACTGGTGAAGGTGGCGGTAAAATCTGTCTCAAATTCAAACTGAGTAAGATAAATGTAGGATTGGGCCTTCTCCACAGATTCAACTACCCTTTCCAGCTCTAGCTGGTTATCAACCAGGACTTCCACCTGATTATCAGTGGTGAACCTGGATTTCGGGGAGCTGCCCAGGGTAACGTACCATCCTTCGGCCCAATTACGGGGGATGATGACATCTTCCATGGTCTTCATGGTTTCAGATACTGCGATGTGCTTATCTGTTCTTCCCAGTTTCGATATCCCCAGAACATCTTTAACCACCACCTGTACAGTGGGTTTATCATCTAAAATATTCTGATAACTACCCGGGGAGTATAATAACCTATAATGGCCCTGACTATCAGTTTCAGACTCAGCTAACACCGGTTGGTCTTTAAGTGAAACCGGGGAGATTTTATCCAGTGTCTTCACGACTCGGCTATCTTTTAGGGATGCTTCAATTTTTCCCGCACCTTCCACCTGAACCACCAGGCCCTCCAGAGGATGGCCGTTTTCATCCAGAACCTTACCTTCCACTCCCATATTTGATATTTTAATCCCCTCCCAAAGCATATCTTATTTTTAAGAGTATGAACAATTAATTTTCTTTATAATTGTTAAGTCTTTTCTGCCTGTTAAATCATGGTATTCCTACCATTTGATCCTTAAAATTTCAGTCTTTTTCTCTTTACAGTCCATTTAGGGGTTTTATTCAGGTTTAGATAAAGGGGTATATTTAAATAGGCTAACCTCCCAATTCTCTACTATAATAATTAAAATTCTATTCTCCTTAGATGATTTTAGAATGGTGTAAAAGGTCCTAAAAAGGGCTTTAAATATAGTCGAGAACTGGTGAATCAATGAAAATCGGAATGTCACATGGGGCTGGCGGAGAGATAATGCAGGGCCTCATTTCAGATATAATTCTGGGAAACATAAAAAACAAGAGTGTCAATGGTGGAGTAGGCCTGGAAGCCCTGGATGATGGAGCTACCATTCCCCTGGGTGAACATGAAATCGTGATAAGCACCGACAGCCATACCATCGATCCATTATTCTTCCCGGGAGGAGATATTGGCCGGATATCCATGGCCGGCACAGTTAATGACGTGGCCATGATGGGTGCTCGTCCCCTGGCCATAGCCAACGCCATGGTAATCAGTGAAGGATTTAACGTGGACGACCTGGAACGCATTGTCCAGTCCATGGATGAAGTATGCCAAGAAACAGGTGTGGCCATTGTGACCGGGGATACCAAGGTAATGGAGAATGACAAACTGGATAAAATGATCATCTCCACCACCGGGATTGGTATTGCCCCTAAAAATGCCATCACCCCCGACTCTGGACTAAAAGTAGGGGATAAGGTGATCCTCACCGGAAGTGTGGGAGACCATGGAATATCCCTCATGAGCTACCGGGAAGGATTCGGCTTTGAAACTGACCTTAAATCTGATGTGGCCCCAGTATGGGGTATGGTGGAGGCTGCCCTGGATATTGGAGGAGTTCACGCCATGAAGGACCCTACCAGGGGTGGAATAGCTAACGCTCTCAATGAAATGGCTGAAAAATCGGGTGTGGGTATGTTTCTGGATGAAGAAAAGATACCAGTTAAACGGGAGGTTATTGCTGCCTCCGAGATGCTGGGAATTGACCCCTACGAAGTGGCCAACGAAGGTAAGGTCATAATGGGGGTGGCCCCGGAGAAGGCCCATGAAATCCTGGAAGCTATCCGTAAAAACAAGTACGGTAAAGATGCCCAGATAATTGGTGAGGTAACCCCGGATAAACACGTGATTCTGGAAACTATGATGGGCGGTAAACGGATACTGGAAGCACCCATAGCCGATCCGGTTCCCCGGGTTTGTTAACCCACTTTCCACATTTTTTACTAAAACCATAGAACCAAATAGTACTCTAACCCGGGTTAATCTGAACCTAAGAAGACTAAACAATTAAATCCGGCTACTATAAATGTATAAACATCCAGATGTAAACACAGGTGATTTATAATGGAGGAATTTTGGGGTGGAAGACTGGCTGCTTTGATAGTTGATGCGATTTTCATCACGCTACTTATGTGGGTTCTGACGGCTATTATTTACCCGTTAATCGCATGGACCAATCTATACTCGGTTTTTAATTATTGGCTTATATTATGGGGATTGCTGACAGTCCTGTACTTCATGATAATGGAAGGGAAGTGGTCCACAACCCTGGGTAAAGGTCTGTTCAAGCTAAAAGTCCAGTACAAGGAGGGGGATATGGATTATAAAAAGGCACTCCTGAGGAATATCTCTAAATTCCTGTTGATACCCCTGGTGATTGACCTGGCCGTAGGATCTTACCAGAGTAAAGATGGGAAAGAGAGATACCTGGATCAACTCGCAGGGACCCGGGTAATTAAAGTAGAATAAAGAGGCAACTATTTTTTTTATAATTTTTAAATTCTTTTCATTTAATCTTAAAAAGAAGAAAATCTGGAAAAAGATTCTCATCTTCTTTTTCCAATTTATTATCCCTTTCCAATTACTCATCCACAATTTTAACCAGTTGGACCTCTTCTGGCTGGGATATGGCTCTGCCGATTATTATAGTTGCCACCACTGCTATGATGGTAATTAAAACTGCATAGATGAGTAAGCCCATCAAGTCGCTTCCTTTTGGAAGAAATTGTGCTATTAATGCCTTTATTGCTTCGTTCCATGCCAGTGCTGCGATTAATCCAAACGCAGTGGTGAGTAGTGTGGCTATGGTCTGAAGTACCTGTCCTTTAACTTCCTGTGCCTGTTCTTTCATAAACTTTCCCTCCTTACAAGAAATAATTGTTTATTATTTTTGTAGGATAATTTATATAAATTTGAGTATAAGAATGGCACTTCAGGGATAGTATAGGGTTGAATTTTACTGAAGAAGGATTATAAAGGTGGATGATTTCAATATTATCTTAAAATGACAATCCAATCTTATCCTTTTCAAATCTCTGTTTTTTTAAATCTAAGAATTAAAATATTAGAATGAGATAAATATGTTAGAAGATTATTTATGATTTTGATTTAGGTTTACCCTAGCCTAAATGGAAAAATTTAGGGAATAAGTCCAAAACTGGCACGGAAAGATAATATGAAACCAACATTTATGGGCGCATCTACCAAACAGGGATACGAGATTGCTGCTAAAAGTAGAGAGATTGTAAGGTCTCTTATTGATGAAAAAACCAAGGGTATGACGTCGGAGGAACGATCTATAGTGGAGAGGATAGTTCACTCTACAGCGGACCCTGAATATGCAGATATAACTCGGATGAGTTCTGATTTTGTTCAGCAGAGTCTGGAATCAGTTTCCCAGGGGAAGGATATTCTGACGGATATAAGTATGGTGAAGGCCGGTATAAACAAGTATCCTGGAAACATCTACTGTTATATCAATGATGAACGAGCGGTCAAGCTTGCCAGGGAACAGGAAATCACCCGGGCGGCAGCAGCCATGGAATTAGCGGCAGTCGAAGGTTTTGAGGGGGTGGTGGTTATTGGAAACGCGCCAACTGCACTGTGGAAGGTAATGGAACAGGTTGAGGCAGGTTCAATGAATGTTAAGTCTGTTATTGGTGTTCCGGTAGGATTTGTGGGTGCGGCAGAATCCAAAAAAGCCCTGGCAGAGACTTCAATCCCCTACCTGGTCACTGAAGGCCCTAAAGGTGGCACTCCAGTGGCTGTAGCTGCAATTAACTCTTTAATTAATATTTCAAGAAATGAAAGGTGAGGATTAGGTTAGAGCTTAATAAATGAATACATTGAGTTTATAATGAAGTTAATTAATGGAGAGGATAAAAATGAAATCTGAAGATCTATTTAAAGATGCTAAGAATTATCTTCCCGGAGGGGTTGACTCACCGGTAAGGGCCATTAAACCCTATCCTTTCTTTGCCCTTAAGGGAAAAGGGCCCCGCCTGTTCGACGTGGATGGAAATAGTTACCTGGACTACTGCCTGGCCTACGGGCCACTGGTATTGGGCCACTCCTATGCACCGGTGATGGAAGCAGTGGGCCAGCAACTTCTACGGGGCTCGGCCTATGGTGTTCCCACAGAAGCAGAAGTGAACCTGGCCCAGGAAGTGGTAAAAAGGGTTCCCTGTGCGGAAATGGTCCGTTTTGTAAACTCGGGAACGGAAGCCACCATGAGCGCCATACGCCTGGCCAGGGCAGTCACCGGGAAAAAGAAAATAATTAAATTCGAAGGAGCCTACCACGGCGCCCATGACTATGTCCTGGTTAAATCAGGCTCCGGAGCCGCAGGATTACCTGACTCTCCCGGGGTCCCGGAAGAAACAACCAGAAACACAGTACTGGTACCATTCAATGATGAAGAAGCCATCACCAACCTGGTGGAACAGGAAAAGGATGAAATTGCGGCCATCATCCTGGAACCAGTAATGGGTAACGTGGGTTGTATACCTCCACAGAAAGGTTTTCTGGAATTTTTACGAAAAATAACCACTGAAAATGACATAATATTAATCTTTGATGAGGTTATCACTGGATTTAGAATAGCCCCAGGAGGTGCCCAGGAATACTTTGGTGTAACCCCGGATCTGGTAACCATGGGAAAAATTCTGGGAGGCGGATTCCCTATGGGTGCATTTGCAGGTAAAAAAGAATTAATGGAACGCATTGCCCCACAGGGAGATGTTTATCAGGCAGGAACCTTCAACGGAAACCCCATATCAATCACGGCAGGTATAGAAACACTTAAAAATCTGGACAAAGCCTACTACCGTGAATCAGAATCTAAGGGACTTCAAATGCGCCGGGGTCTGGCAGATATCCTGGAAGATGCTGCCCTGGATTATCAGGTAGCGGGACTATCCTCCATGTTCCAGATCTACTTCACCCCCACCAAGGTGTGGGACTATGCCCAGGCTAAGACCGCGGATGTGGAAAAATTCAACACCTACTTCCGGACATTACTGGCCAATGAGGTATTCATTCCCCCATCACAGTTTGAATGCTGCTTCATATCTGCAGCACACACCCCAGATGATATCCAGTTAACACTGGAGGCCATGGAAAAGGGAATTAAAGCTGCGGAAAAATAAACCATAGTTTAAAAGGTTAAAAACTTTTAAACTTCACTTTTTATAAATAGAATTTTTATTAATAGAATAAGGAAAATATTATTCTAAGGCTTAAAATATCTCTCCGGCTAGGGTAATTATCAGAACCGCTATCAGGAGGACAATCGCTGCACCCAGGAAACCTATGGGTCCCATTTTTCTGGAAATTCGGGGAGAGTTTTTGTTACTTTCTTCAAGGGCTCTTTTCTGGTCAACCATCATCATCATGCGGTTTAGTTCAATAACATCGCTGGCGCCTTCATTTTTCTTGTTTTCAGGACGGAATTCTTCCACATTATCCCATAAATTACCTTTATCCTGGATCAGGGTGTCAAGGGCCTCATCAGATACTGGTTCCTGGGGAGAAATACGGTCAACCACTCTTTTATTTTCAGATGTTGAATTTTCAGTTTTTACTTTGTTAAGGGGGTTTTGAGTGGTATATCCGCCCCGAGATTTGGGGGATTTATTAAAAACATGTTGTCTAGTGGATTTTAAATTATCTTTCATCGGGGTATGGGGTTCATGGTAGTTAAGGGAACCACCACATTCACATTTTTCAAAGTCTTCTGGGCTTTCATTTTCTTGTAATTCGTAATAACCCTTACACTGGGTACAAACTAGATATCCCTTAGTGTTATCTGAGAACTGAATTTGGTCTTCGGGGTTTTCAGGTTTTAAAACCATTAAAGCACCTTCATTTTAAGTATTCTAACGTTTAATTATGGAATTTGTTAAAAAAATTTATCAGACTAGTTTTTAACTTTTTATCCCTCAATCCCAGTTTTTAATTTTCAACTCACATTTCATTCCTTTTTAAGTTTTCATTCGGTTAAGTTCACCTATTAATTATTACCTTAACCCATTATCAGTCACAAAGAATTTTATAATTAATTGCTATATCTTTATTATTTATAATAATTTCTAATTAGGTAGGGAGGGGGAAAAATCGGATTAAGGGGCAGATATTTAATATTATTGTCCCATTTATAAAAATTAACAGAATTACTCTTTTTTGTCATGGGTCATTATCCCCTAATTCCGGTCCTGAGGATACGGGGAAGATTCCGCTATTCATATTTAAATAGATCCACAGGAAAAATATTAACTATGAAAATCGCAGCAGGTGTGGGTGAAAACCAGGCCATAGTCCAGGCCTCCCGCCAGGTTGATTTTGAAGTAGTTTTAACTGAATCTGAAGAGGAACTCTTGGGCATGCTATTAAACGGGGAGGTTGCAGCTGCAATCAGAGGGTCATTGAGTGCCTCTCATTTCATGGCCCGGCTGCGGGAACTGTATCCTGAAGTTTACCGGGCATCACTTCTGGATATACAGGGACACCTGTTTCTTCTGGCTCCAGTGGGGATTGATGAAGGTGACACCCTAAAACAAAAGAGGAAAATCATTGAGTACGGTGACAAATTCCTTCGCCAGATGGGTTTAAATCCTAAAATAGCTATCTTGTCCGGGGGAAGGCCCCAGGATATAGGTAGAAGCTCCCGGATAGACGAGACCATACAGGAAGCAGAAGAGTTAACCCGGATCACAAGGGATAAATATGCGGTTAAACACTACTTTATATTGATAGAAGATGCCATTGCTGATGGAGCCAACATGATACTGGCACCAGATGGTATCTGTGGGAATCTGATTTTCCGTAGCCTTGTTTTGCTGGGTTCGATTCAAAGCCAGGGGGCAGTAACCCTGGGTATTGATGAAATCTTCATTGATACTTCCCGATCCCAAAATGAAGAGGGATACCTGCGGGCTTTGAAACTGGCGGAAAAACTGGCCAAACAACATTAGTATATAATCCATGGTTCTAAATAACCATAAAAAACTTACTAATTAACTAAGACTTTTCCAAAACAGTCTAAAAACCATTGCCTGTCAGGATATTATAGAATTACCGGCACAAATCAGCGGAAATAATCCCCCCATCACGGCATGATTATAACAGATCACTTATCTAAAATTCACTCCTCAATCTGGGGAATTACCAATCTACAAATTACTAAATAAATCTTACAAATCTAATAAAATATTAAGGGAATATAAAATGTCAGCATTAGCACCACTTTACAGGTTGTATGAATGGTATATTTCACGAAATCTCCGTCCGGAGAATATGCCAAAACATGTAGCAATTATCATGGATGGAAACCGCCGTTTTTCCAAAATCCAGGGTAATATTAATACTATTGAAGGACACAAGAGGGGAGTAAGTACCTTAGAACGGGTACTGGACTGGTGTGTTGATCTGGGTATTGAAATTGTAACGGCCTATGCCTTCTCCACCGAAAACTTCAACCGGTCTCCCGAAGAGGTGCATGGGTTAATGCAGCTCTTTAAGGAGAATTTCCAGGGAATAGCCAGCAACCCCAAGATACATAACAACCAGGTCCGGGTTAAAGCCGTGGGTAAATTGGAACTTTTACCGGATGATGTCCGGGAAGCCATCCGCGTTGCAGAAGAGTCCACAGCCCACTACAACAAAAGGCAGGTAAATATAGCCATTGGTTATGATGGACGTGCCGAAATCATTGATGCCATAAAGAAGATAGTTAATGAAGTGGAAGAGGGAAAATTAAAACAGGAAGATATTAATGAGGAATTGGTTAATAAAAACCTCTACACTGCTGGTCTGGAGGATCCCAACCTGATCATACGAACCAGTGGTGAAGAAAGACTCAGCGGATTTTTATTATGGCAATCTTCCTATTCGGAACTATATTTCTGCGATAGTTTATGGCCAGAACTCAGGAAAGTCGACTTTTTAAGGGCAGTAAGATCTTACCAACAGAGAGACCGGCGTTACGGAACCTGAACACAGATTAAGTGTACTAGATCGCCCTATAATCTAATGACACAGGTGTAGAGACTGAGAACGGTACTAGTAAACCCACCAAAATTTAATCAATCACACTAACGGTGGAGGAAAATGATCGACAGTCACTGTCATGTTGATTTTAAAGCTTACAATAAAAACCGCCAGGAAGTTATCAGCAGGGCTAAGGAGAAACTCACGGCCATTGTAAACTCCGGAGCCTCTCTGGGAGGGAACCGCCGAACCCTGCAACTGGCTACAGAACATAAAAAATTCATATATCCTACCCTGGGGTTTCACCCGGATAATGCCGCCCGTGCTGACTTTTCAGCAGTTAAACAGGCTTTGGCAGAAATTGAATCCAACATAGATCAGGCTGTAGCCCTGGGAGAAACTGGACTGGACTTTAATGACCTGGATAACCAGGAAGATAAGGATAAACAGGTAAAACTCTTTGAAACCTTCCTGAAAATGGCAGTAGAATACCAGTTACCCCTGGTTATCCACGCCAGAGATGCCGAGGAAAAATCCCTGGAAATGGTCAAAAAATATCCTTCCCTACCCCCGGTAATATTCCACTGTTACGGTGGGGATCTGCAAACTGCCCAGAAAATAGTGGAGGAGGGATACTTCATCTCTATTTCCACCATAGTGTGCTTTTCTGAACATCACCAGGAACTGGCGGCTAAACTACCTTTATCTCATCTACTCACTGAAACAGACAGCCCCTATCTCTCACCATTCAAAGGACAGAGAAACGAACCGGCTTTTGTCGAGGAAACAGTGAAAACCATAGCCCAGGTTAAATCCATTCCTGTAGAAAAAGTAGCCAGGGTAACAGAAAACAATGCCCGGGATATATTTGGACTGTAAAAAGAATAATTTTTTTTGATAAACTGATTTCTAAATGGGGATTAGTCTGATTTTACAATTAATTTGATTTTACAAATTTGTGAATTAATCTAATTAATCTAATTTTAATTAGGGTAATAGGGTAATGATTTTTTAAAAATTTAGTTATCCCTGAATCAGTTTTTATCAAAAAGTTGAATATATTGATTAAATAAAGGTAACAGTTTATTTTTCGAATTCTTCACCCCTTTCTTCCAGGACCTCTTTGGCAGCCATTAAACCATTAATTGCTGCAGGAAAACCGGCATAAACTGCCATTTGGATTATAACTTCAATTATCTCCTGGGGGGTGCAGCCCACATTCAAAGCACCGTGCACATGGGTTTTAAGCTCTGCGGTGGCACTTCCCAGGGTGGTGAGGGAAGCCACAGTTACCAGTTCCCGGGTCTTAAGATCCAGGCCTGGCCGGGAATAGATATCACCGTAGGGGAATTCTGCAATGTAACGGGCCATATCTGGAGCTATGCCATTTAAAACTTCTTCTAGGTCCTGGTAA
Source organism: Methanobacterium sp. BAmetb5 (assembly GCF_003491305.1). Lineage (NCBI taxonomy): Archaea > Methanobacteriati > Methanobacteriota > Methanobacteria > Methanobacteriales > Methanobacteriaceae > Methanobacterium > Methanobacterium sp. BAmetb5. Next base: position 819,944 of record NZ_CP022706.1, on the reverse strand, counting down.
GATTCGGGATTCATCTTCTTCAGATTTTCTAAGCCTTTCTGGTATCGGTCTTTACTCATGATTACACTTGCCTTGACTATTGTTTCCATTTGGTTTTAAGGTCACTCTATTTAAAGTATACATTTAATATCTACTCTATCCCATAATTAGTTTAGATTATGATGATTCCATAGGGTTCTAATGAATATTTAATGGCCTCATACTTTAGGATGGTGATTTAATGAAAAAGTTATTGATAAGTTTTTTAGTGCTGGTAGTGGGTGTTTTAATATTCCAACCAGTTATGGCCGCAGAACAATCCAGTTTAAGTGACATAAAAGACAGTGCAGATCAGGCACTACAGAACGCCAGTAAAGCTACCAATGAAACTGCCCAGGAAGTTGAACAAACCATGAATCCTATTCAGGATATTGTTAACACCATCAACTCCGTAGTACAGCAGATACAACAGATCTTCCAGGATATATCCTACATAATGAGTGGAGGAAACCAGTAATTTTCTCTTTTAAATGGAATACCCGTAAGTTTCTTAAATAATTTTTTTTATAAAAAAATTTAAACTAACTGGGATTTAAACTATCGGAGGGCTTTTTATTAAACCAAAAGTGATCTTAAATGCAGCCATGACCCTGGATGGGAAAATAGCCACCCAAACAGGAAGTTCTGAGATATCAGGCCAGGAAGATATTTTAAGGGGGCACCGGCTCCGCAAAGAAATGGATGCAATAATGGTTGGTATAAACACAGTCCTGGCTGATGATCCCCGCCTCACAGTCCATAAAATCTCATCTAACCCCGAAGACAATCCACTGCGGGTAGTGGTGGATAGTAAAGCCCGCACACCTCCAAAATACAGGATCCTTAACCCGGAAGCTCCCACTATCATTGCAGTTTCACAGGAAGCATCACGGGATAAAATAAAGGCTCTTGAGGATGATAGTAAGGCAGAAGTGATTATCTGTGGGGACAAACAGGTTGATCTAAACTGTTTAATGGATGAACTGGGAAATAAAGGGATTAAAACGTTAATGCTTGAGGGCGGTTCCACTTTGAATTATTCTATGCTCAGTGCCGGCCTGGTAAATGAGATAAGGGTCTGCATAGCCCCCATGATCGCCGGGGGAGCCGAGGCCAAGACTTTGGTAGATGGGAAGGGAGTGGATTACATGAAAGATGCCTTCCGTTTAAAGCTCAAGAAGAGTTATAACCTTGGAGAAGACCTCATAGTTGAATATGAAGTCTTATAATTCTATTTTTGTAAATATTTTTTGGAAAGTAGTAAATTTTTTTAAAAGTAGTAAAACCTGGAAAAAAAGTGATTTTAAGGAAAGATGAGGGATAGTTTTAGTCAAAAATGAAATTACATCCTAATACTGGCATATCTCTCTAAAGAATACCCTTTCCCTCTAATATACTAACGGGATTATCCCTTAAAACTGTTTTAAGTTCATCTGCAGGTAAACCTGCACCCAGTGCTATTTTTTCAGCCATCTGGTAATTTATAAGGTCTCCCGGTGCATGGGTGTCGGTGTCCACCACCAGATTAGCTCCCACTTCCTGGGCCACCTGCACCACATGACCATTACCCAGACTGTGACCTCTTCGGGCGCTGATCTCAAGGGCAATATCATTTTCCAGGGCAACACGTGCTTCTTCATGGGTTATAAGTCCAGGGTGTGCTAAGACGTCAACATCGGGGCAGTTAACCGCACTCCAGTTAGTGCCTTCAATAACTGGTTCCACCAGTGTCTCACCGTGCACCACCACGATCTCCGCCCCTAATTCCCGGGCTTTGCGGGCCAGTTTGGGAATTATCTCTGCAGGGGCGTGGGTTATCTCTGCTCCCGGAACGATCTCTATGTCCCAGTTATCCCGGATATCTAAAACCGCGTTAATCACACGACCAACACAGTCCAGGTTGCTGGCATCCACGTGATCAGTTATGGCCACTGCCTGATGGCCTAAAACACAGGCTCGGCGTGCTATTTCTGATGGTAAGAGTTCCCCATCACTGAATATACTGTGAGTGTGCAGGTCTATTCGTTTTCCCATACCTAGTCTCCTTCTGTGATTTGTTACCTCAATAATTTGGGTTATACTTATTTATGGAAGGGCTTTCCCTCCTTGGTTATCCCATTAACCATGGACTTTACTACCTTTACTATTTATTTAGCTGGGAATATAATAAATGTGGTGATAAATTGCAATCTTTAGTTTTCGCTCCTTCTCATATAACTGGTTTTTTTGAAATCATTGACCATCCCAACCCTATGATCCGGGGTTCCCGGGGAGCAGGAGTAGTCCTGGACCAGGGAGTCCTAACCAGGGTGGAGGTATGTGAGGGAAACGGTGAAATCATTATAAAAACCAATGGAAACATCAACAATTACCCCTCTCGGGAAGATTCAGTAACCTGTAAAACACTGGATCTTTTGAAAAAACAGTTCACAGAAATTGAGTGGACTAACCTCCACATAACCGTTGATCATGAGCTCAACGTACCCTTAGAAGCAGGATTCGGCGCTTCTGCTGGTTTTGCCCTGGGCACATCCCTGGGACTTTCACAAATTCTCAAGCTTCCATTAACCTTTAACCAGGCTGCAGGCGTGGCCCATAAGGCCGAAGTTCTCCTATCAACTGGTCTGGGAGATGTTATGGGCTCAGTGGTGGGAGGGTTCCCTCTAAGGATAGAACCCGGTGCCCCGGGATTGGGAAAAGCAGATAAACTACTCTCCCCAGAAAATCCCCGGGAAGATACTGACGAAGGGGAGCTTTTCATCATATTTAAGAGTTTAGGGACTATAGAAACTTCCTCGGTACTCACTGACCCGGTTAAAACAAATAAACTCAATAGTGTGGCCCGAGACATGCTTCAGAGGCTAATGCTTAAACCCCAGGTCACCCACTTCATGGATCTGTCTCTGGAATTCGCCCAGAAAACAGGCTTCATTGACCCCGAGATAATGGAGATGGTTGACGTGCTTAAAGATGAAACCATGGGTGCTTCCATGGCTATGCTGGGTAGAACCGTCTTTGCCATATCCTCAACTCCAGATAATAGTCTGGAAGGATCGTGTGTGGCCCGGATCGATCACTGTGGTTGTCGGATAATTTAAGTCTTAAAATAAGAACTATTTATTGATGTTTCCCGAAGAAATGGAAGGTTTAGTGTAAAAACACTCTCTTCAATTTTTTTACCATCAAATTAAAATTGGTCAAAAATTAATTAGCTTTGGGCCCACATTCAATTAGTTTTGGGTCAAAACATCTTCAATTAGGTAGTTGATGTCCTTTTCATCCAGTCTGTGGGTTAAGGTCCGGGTCATTTTTCCCACCACAAATACCATGACATTTAAGCCCCGACTGGCAGCGGCAACTGCTGCCTGTGGAGTGGCAAATTCAAAATCAGGTTCTATTCCCAGTTTATTTACCAGGGACCGGGAAACAGTACCCATAACTCCCACCTTCTGCACACGGGCCTCATATTTTTCCATAATTTTCTGCACGTTATCCAGATCACAGGCACGGGTACCACCCTGGTTAATGGTGGGGAGTTTCATAATAACTACAAATCCAGGTTCAAGTTCTATGGTACCACTTAAACTGACGAGGGCCACATCTTCCCCTTTTATAGCATCATGGAGCACTTCCGCACGGGCCGGTGTTTCTTCTTTAACTGCGTACAGAATTCCATCTTCCATTTTAAGCCACACAGATTCTCCTTTTTTCATATCTTCCTGAGCAATGGCAGGCCACACTGACTTGTAGGTGTTCATGGTGTCTATAACCTGATCAGCATATTTACGGAGGTTGTTGGCCTCAGTTTTCACCTTTTCAATGCCACGTTTGGTGATCTTGTAACGTGACTGGCCACTGCCTGTTTCTACCCATCCTTCATCTACCAGTGTCTTCAAATTCTCGGAAACAGCCTGCACTGTAATGCCCAACTTGTCAGCTATATCCTTCTGCCGCAGGTGGGGTTGTCCCCGGGCTATGTCCGCCAGAATCTGAAACTTGGTAAGTTCCCCCTTTTTCTTGAAAACCTTCATTTCATCACCGTGTGCTCTATGATTCACTTTTTATTGATCCCTTTATTAATCGTTATGATTTTTGGGTGGTAGTTGGATTATCTTTAACCATCTTCCTAACTGGTAGATTATTTCCAGAATAGTGGGTAAGGTTACAGAACACCGTTCAATTGTTCGTTGAAGAGTTCCAGAAATTTATCCTGTTTATCCCCGGGGATGTAGGCACCGCACGCTACAGAGTGGCCACCACCACTTCCCCCTACCTTGGCAGCCACCTGGCTGATCATATGGCCGAAGTGGATTCCATCAAATGCCAAGAGACGGGAACAACGTAAAGAAACCTTTAAGCCTTCGTTTTCATCGTTTATCCGAGTAAAACCAATCATGGGCTTTCTCCAGTCACCGTAACTTAGGACCATACCAGCTATGGTTCCCACCACCTCACTTTTTATTCCGTTACCATGGAAGTACTGCAAGTTAGTCATGTTCTGGATCCGGTCTTCCCCCTGGATCCAGTTCATTTTTTGGGCCAGGTAACGGCGGTGCTCCTTCCCCTGGGCTTCCATCTCATCCAAGGCCATACCTCGGTCTCCCTTAAGAACCTTTAAGGCCACCTCTGGATTTTGGTGTCGGCTGCAGGCGTTGATGGCCGTTGAAAATTCACTGGCATCACGCAGGGGGGAATACTTTTCCTCCCTCAAGAACTCGTAGGCATCGCCAGCCACCAGGCGGGGAATGTAACGGACATAGCGAGGGGGTACCTCACGGCTTAACATCCGTACCAGCTCGGAGAAGATCCTTCCCTTTTCCGCCTGGCTTAGATCGTAAAGTGTGCGCTGTTTTTTCCCATTGTTAATGGGTATGTCCAGATTCTTTAAAAACTGGATGGATTCATTGCGGTTGTTGGTGATGGGTAGTTTAACATCACCAAAATAGGATAAGGCCACGAACAGTGGCCGGGTTTGGCGTCCGTAAATGGCCAGATCATTAATTGACTCTACCAGGTTCAACTTCGCCCCGTCATCCAGTATTTCTTTATTAAGCCCTACTAACTTCCCGGATAAATTGTTCTGCATATCCCCGATGGCACTCAAAACACCTATCCAGCTTAGATCATAAAAACCGAATGTTCTGGCCAGGAGGTAGCACATACCTCCCCCTGAAACCTGATGCGAACCATCCAGACCATAGTGGTTGGGGTTCACCTCCAGAAACCCACTTCCCACTGGTGATATATTTCGCAGTGGGGGGTGATGGTCCAGAACTAGAACCTTGGATTGGGATGTAACGAAATGGTCTAAATCTTGTCCTGAACCCAGGTCTGAGAATATGGTGAGTTCATTTTTCTTTTCCAGTTCGGGAATCCGGTCCAGGCTTATGAACTCTATTTCATGATCTATCTCCAGACGGTCCAGAGTTGCAGACAGTATTGCTCCGGAAGATATTCCGTCACAGTCTATATGGCTGTATATTTTAATATCTTCTGCCTTTTTGACCATTTCATTAGCTTTAGCCAGTGATTTATCCAGATAATCCCTGTTAACCGCCATTTAACATTCCTTCCTTGGGTAGAGTGCTTTTTAAAAATGATTACTTATTTAATTTATTTAATAATTCATTATTTAATTCTCTTTTCATGAAATTACCAGTTTTTAATTCTCTTTTCATGAAATGGATTAATATTATAATTTTAAATTTCTTTAAAGAAATAGATTCTGGTTAATCAGATCCTGTTTATTGAATTTTATTTATCTTTTGATCTGGAGCCATTAATGAGATTACTTAATTTAAGGAGGAGTTCACGTTTGCCCATTTTCCGGTCTACTATTACCCGGCCGGATCCTTCCCACCAGGAGGTAGGGTAAGCTTTATGTTTTTCAGTGGATGGGTTCAATCCCAGTTTTTTAGCTGCCTGAGAAATTTCCCGCAGTTTTGGTGCTTTAACCGAACCTTCTCGGGGTATCTTCCTTCCTTCAGATTTAGTTTTGGTGGAATCCAGATAAACAGGCCAGATGATTATTCTAGTTTCATCTTTCATGATCATTAACCCTCTACTCTTGTTTATAAAAGTCAATTTTGATATTAAGAATCTTGTATTTAGAATATAATCTTTAAGTATTGTTAAATAATTCTTCATCTAACCGTAGTAACATGTCCTTCACCGTGTACTTGGCCGGGGCAATGGATGGTATTCCCAGTTCTTTCAGCGGTTTCTGGGTGATAGGTCCGATAGCCACCACCAAGGTCGGCCCATTTATAAGAGACTTTATTAATTCTTCTTTTTTATCCCCGGATAGTTCGAAAAGGTTGGTGACGGTCAGGGGACTGGTGAAGGTTACAGCATCTACTTTCCCCTGGATTATTTCTTCCACCAGTAACTCCACCTGGCTGGTGTCGTGGGGTTTGGTGGATCGGTAGGCTTCGGCCAGGTAGACAGTGGCTCCCCTCTCTTTCAAACCTTCCGGTAGAACATCCCGGGCCTGAAAGGTGCGGGGAACACCCACTTTCTTCCCCTTAAGATCTACCCTCTCCAATTCCTCTAGAAGACCTTCGGCAGTGTAATCTTTGGGAACTATGTTGGCAGTGATACCGTAATCCTTTAAAACTCTCCCGGTGCGGGGGCCGATAACTGCTACCTGACAGAGGGGGTTGAGATTTGCCTTAAAATCAGGACAGAATTTAAAGAGAGATTCCAGTGAAGCAGGGGAGGTGAATATTAACCAGTCCAGTTCACCTGCCTTCTGGCAGAGGGCCATCAAAGAATCACTGGCCACAGCTTTCAGCTCCAGGGTGGGGACCACCAGGGGTATACCTCCCAGATCATTAACCAAGTCCACGGCAGCCTGGGACCTTTCCGGGGGTCGGGTTATGGCGATTACTTTACCTTCCAATCCACTCATGATCTTTCCTCACCCTTTTTTACTCTGAATGGATTGGTAAACATCCACCACTGGCCCAATTATCACCAGGGCCGGAGGTTTTATATCCTTCTGAGCTATGTTCTCCAGGGTATCCAGCACCATCCGTTCATCCGGGGTGGTTCCCTTTTCTATGACACAGACTGGTGTTTGGGGGTCCTTGTGCTCCATGATCTTCTGGATATTCTCCTCCAGGTGACCCACACCCATGAGGATCACCAGGGTGTCGGCATTGTAGTTCCATTGGACCTGTTTTTCATTTTTAGTGGGATCTTCATGTCCAGTTACCACGGTGAATGATGTTGCCACCCCACGGTGGGTTACCGGCAATCCGCTAGAGGTGGGGACACCAATGGCCGAGGTCACGCCGGGTATTACTTCAACGGGTATTCCTTCTTCCAGTAGGGCCAACATCTCCTCACCACCCCGGCCAAAGACAAAGGGGTCACCACCCTTTAGTCGAACTACGTTGTCATATTTTTTACCCTGTTCAATGAGTATCTGGTTTATTTCTTCCTGTTTTTTGGAATGGGCTCCGGCTTTTTTGCCCACGTAGATCCGGGCTGCACCACTGGCGTACTTGAGTATTTCCTCATTGGCCAGACGATCGTAAACCACCACATCTGCTTTTTGCAGGGTTTTAATAGCTTTAAGAGTTATTAGATCCGGGTCTCCGGGTCCTGCACCTACTAAATAGACTACCATTAATTCACCATGTGAAATTTTTTTAAACTCAACATTTTAGAAATTAAGAATTCCTTTAAAGAACTTCAAACCATCATCGGAACCCAGAATAGATTCAGAAGCCCTTTCCGGGTGGGGCATAACGGCGCAAACCCGTCCTTCCAGGTCACATACTCCGGTGATGGCATCCAGGGAACCATTAGGATTGTCGCCGGCAAATCCCAGAACGATCTGGTCCTGGTCACGAAGTTCATCAATGTATTCGGTGTAGTAACGGCCCTCGGCATGGGCAATGGGCATTTTTATAACTTCATTCTTGTGGTAAAGATGGGTGAATGGTGTTCTGTTGGTTCTGACCTTCAGATCAGCCCATTCACAGATGAACTGGGCCTTTTCATTGAGGGTGAACACTCCCGGCACCAGCCCTACTTCAGCCAGGATCTGGGCACCGTTACATATTCCCAGAACTGGTTTTTCCTCTTTAACTATATCTTTGATCCCGTCGATCACTGGTGTGATGGCAGCGATAGCCCCGGCACGAAGGTAATCTCCATAGGAGAATCCTCCGGGGATGACGATGGCCTCAAATTGTGATAGGTCCCTCTGGTTCCACCAGACATAATCAGGTTGGGCTCCCGCCAGCTGGAGGGCGTGGAACACATCCCGGTCACAGTTAGAGCCGGGGAAGCGTATGATCCCCACTTTCATCTCAATCACCTGCAGCTTCCATCTGGATCTGGTAGTCGTGGATCACCGGGTTGCAGAGCAGTCTTTCACACATCTGGACCACTTCTTCACGGGCCACTTCAGGATTTGCTGCTTCCAGGGTGAATTTAACTATTTCCACAGTGGCGGTATCCTCCACCTCATAATCTAAAAGGGCCAGGGCCCTCTGGATGGTGGATGCTTCGGGATTAAGCATTCCTTTTTTGAGACTTATTTCAACTTGTACTTGGTATTTCATGGCATCACCAGGGATTAATTTTAAATAAACTTTTTATAATTGTTCAAATTCATTATAATCTTCATATTTTCCTTATATCTTCCCATCGATTTCTAGATCAAAGATTAATCCATTTTAGAAATCTAATTTCCATTTCTTCTTATCCTCCTCATCCAGGATTATGTTGGCCACCTTTTGGTAGGCATCGATGACTCCAGATTCACCCTTTCGGAAGAGATCCTTGTCCAGGATGTCACAGGTTTCACTGTCCCAGAAACGACAGGTATCCGGACTGATCTCATCACCCAGGACGATATTCCCATCTACATCACGTCCGTATTCTATTTTAAAGTCCGGGAAGATGAGCCCCCGGTCTTCCAGGAAAGTTTTAAGGGTACTGTTGATCTTCAGGGTGATCTGGCGAATTTCCTCCAGATCATCTGCTGTGGCCAGTCCCAGGGCCAGAATGATGTCATCGTTGAGCATGGGATCATGGTATTTATCATTTTTGTAGTCCATCTGGATGATGGGTGGATGGAAGGTCTGACCGTCCTGGAATGGGAACCTCCGGAGGAGACTTCCTGCGGCTAGATTCCGGGTGATAACTTCCAGCGGTATCATATCCAGTTTGTGGCAGAGCATGTAACCCGGTTCGGGCAGGTCGATGTACTGGGTTTTCACCCCAGCCTCCTCCAGGAGCTGGAAGAATTTAGCGGAGATAATGGAGTTATAGTAGCCCTTCAAGCCCATAACTTCCTTCTTTTCCCCATCTCCTGCGGTGATATCATCTCTGAATTTCACCAGAACCTGGTTAGGGTTACTGGTCTGGTACACATCCTTGGCTTTGCCCCGGTATAGAAGATTTCCCTTATCAATATTCATGTTAAACTCCGTCTTTTTATTTGGTGTCAAATGTTTATATAGATATTAAACTACATTAAGATAAAACTACATTAGAAATATTATAACTAAGGATTATAATAGATTGGCATTGTTACCATTTACCTAACTTACCTTCTCAGGTGAAATTAATATGTGCGGAATTGTGGGATGTATACTTAAAAATGACAAAGCAGCACCAGTACTTCTGGATTGTGTGCAGCGCCTGGAATACCGGGGTTATGACTCGGTGGGCCTGGCTACCTATTCATCATCGGGAATCAACATCAAGAAAGACCGGGGAAAAATCAAAGAAGTTTCCCAGAAACTGCACCTGGAAGAGCTTCCGGGAGAAATAGGCATAGGGCATGTTCGCTGGGCCACCCACGGACTCCCCACCCAGGAAAATGCCCACCCCCACACGGATTGTGAGGGAAAAATCGCCGTGGTTCACAACGGAATCATAGAAAACTACAAGGAACTCAAGGACCAGCTGGTCAGTGAAGGACACCACTTCGTCTCCCAAACTGATACGGAGGTAATTGCCCACCTCATTGAAAAATATCATAAAGATGGCCTGGACCTGGAGGAGGCCATAAACAAGGCCATCACCAAGCTCCACGGGTCCTATGCCTTTGCAGTTATCAGTACTGATGAACCCAACCGTATCCTGGGGGTACGGAAAGAAAGTCCATTAATACTGGGACTGGGAGACGGTGAATATTTCCTGGCTTCCGATGCCCCGGCCATACTGCAGCACACCCGTAGGATCATCTACTTGGCAGACCATGAGACCTTCATTATGGATGAAGAGGGCATCACGGTCAAGGATCGTGATGGCCGGGTGCTGGATAAACCGGTTGAAACCATCCGCTGGACTCCGGAAATGGCTCAGAAGGGAGGCTATCCTCATTTCATGCTTAAAGAAATCCATGAACAACCAGATGCCGTTCAGAATACTCTATTTGAGGTTTCAGATATCAAAAAGATAGTCAGTCAATTCCCAGAATTCAAAAGAGTCACCTTCGTTGCCTGTGGAACAAGTTACCATGCTTCACTGGTGGGCAAATACCTGTTTGAAGGACTTTTAGGACTACCCACTGATGTAATCCTGGCTTCAGAGTTTGAATTCTCTGAAAAGGCCATTGACCCTCATGCCCTGGTTATATTCATCAGCCAGTCTGGAGAAACAGCAGACACATTAAAAGCCCTTAGAATAGCCAATAAAAAGGCTAAAACCCTGGCAATAGTCAATGTACTGGGCAGCACAGCCACCAGGGAAGCTGATTATGTCATATTCACCAGAGCCGGCCCAGAAATCGGTGTGGCTGCTACCAAGACCTACATCAGTCAGTTGACCTGCATATATCTCCTGGCAGCTTGCATGTGTCAGGATGAGGAACTTTTAGAAGAACTTCAAAAGATCCCGGATTGCATGAAAGCAGTGCTATCCCTGGAGGAGGGTATCAAAGAAATGGCTGGAAAATACAAGGACGCCCAGGATTTCTTCTTCATTGGCCGCGGATTCTCCTATCCCACCGCCCTGGAGGGAGCACTGAAGCTCAAGGAAATAACTTACATCCATGGTGAAGGATACGCAGCCGGAGAACTCAAACACGGACCACTAGCCCTAATAGATGATGATGTGCCGGTGGTGGCAGTTGTCCCTCCTGGTAAAAGTCACGATCGAACGTTGAGTAATGTGCAAGAGGTTAAAGCCCGGGGAGCACGGGTAATAGGTTTGGGATCAGAGGATGATCAGGTCTTAAGTTCGGAAGCTAGTGACATGGTAAAATTCCCCCACCAGATTCCGGAGCTACTTTCACCACTCCTTTACGTGGTTCCCTTACAGTTACTGGCCTACCACATAAGTGTTCAGAGGGGAATTGACCCGGATAAACCTAAAAACCTGGCCAAATGCGTAACTGTGGAATAAAGTCAAATAGGTGACTGTGGAATGAAATAATATTCCCAACACCTCAATATCCATTTTTATTACATTTTTCCCGGTGGAATAAAAAATTCAAAAAATAAAGGGAGAGTTTACCCTTAAGATCATTTCGGTTAAGGACAGTAAGGCCATGATATTTAAAGGTGGTTGAAGATACATTTAATTGAGGATACTTCTTAATTAGAAAGGTAAATTACATGTCCCCTAAAAAATCAGGAACTCTGTTTATTGTTTTAATGATTGCTCTGGTTGCCTATGGAACTGCTTCCACTGCCAATGCCCTGAATATAGGTACCGATATTGGAGTAGGGTTAATTCCATCAAATTTCAATTTAAACGGTGATCAGAAGATCAGTGAAATTGGTGACTCTAACTTCACCCCGGTGCACATTGTAAAGCATGTGCAGCTTAACATTACCAACGCCACCAACGCCACCAATAACACCACTTCCAACACCACACCGACCAATACAACAACTAAACCCTGATTAAGCTATAATTAAGGAATAAATATCATTTTTTTTTAAAGATGAATGGAATCATTCCCCATTTTTCCACGGTATGATACGGGGATTTATGAAGCTCATTATGAAATGAAAACTTTTTAGACACCAACATCAAAACATATTTTTTAGGGAATACACTCCCTTGATCCAGGGGATTAATTAAAAAAATGTTTAAGTAATTGGGTATGATTGTGAATATGTTGGTGATATATTCAAATTATAGTTAAATTGATAGATAATTATAGATAATAACTGCGAGTTTGAGAACATAACATTCATAACAGGTGATTAAATGTCAGAGGAGAATAAAGTTGGAGCGAAGATCCGTCAGTTACGGGAATATCGCGAAATGTCACAGGAAGAACTGGCCGATGCCAGTTTTAGCAGTGTAGAACTCATAGAAAATCTGGAAAGTGGAGCACTGGTACCCTCACTGACTCCTCTTTTGAAAATTGCCCGGGCACTGGGTGTCCGCCTGGGAACCCTGCTGGATGATGCCCCACAAAACGGCCCATTCATGGTCAAATCCGGAAGA
>NZ_CP022706.1:675000-802500 GCF_003491305.1 Methanobacterium sp. BAmetb5 | reverse complement strand
TACCACGGCTGCGTTAGCCGCGGGAGTGGATTTTCCTGCATCCCAAGTACTTTTTGAAAGTTTAACCATGGGGAACAAGACACTCACCCCCAATGAGTTCTCCCAGATGCTGGGCAGGGCAGGAAGACCCACCTACCATGACCAGGGAAAAGTGTATCTCTTGCCAGAGATTGGTCGTAGTTACGGTGATGAAACCGAGGAAATGCAGGCCATGGAACTCTTATCCAGTGATGTGGAAGCAGTGAATGTAACCTACTCTGAGGACAGTCAGGTGGAACAGTTCCTGGCAGATATCTGTGCTGGGCGTGCCGATAAATTCAGTCAAATAGGCCAGGAATATGCCAATGAAGAGCTACCCCTAGAATTTGAGGAAGCATTCAACCTAATGGTGGATTATGGTCTGGTAAAGGAGATGGATGGCAAGGTAACCCCCACCAGATATGGGAGGGCGGTTTCCATGTCTTTCCTGTCACATTTCTGTGCTGAGTACATCCGAAAGAACCTGGATCGTATGCATCCCATGGATATAGCCCTTAAACTGGAACCATTTGAAAGTGCCTATCTTTCCAGCAGGATAACCACCCAGATGAGCCGTATTCTCAAGATAAATATGTCCACCCGCTTATTTGCTGACAGCACCCTGGATATTTTGAGTTCGGGCACAGCCCTTAACAAACTGGAGCCCCGCCTCAGGGAAAGATTGATGAAGCTCCAGATGGATTTTTACACCTGTAAATGTAAGGATAGGCCATTTTGTGGATGTTTCCAGAGGGAACTATCCCGGAGAATGGTTAAACAACGCCTGTCAAAACGGGATCCAGTGGATATAAGTCGGAAGTTGATGCGTGACTACGAGATACACGCTTATGCCGGGGACATATTCAGCTGGCTGGACTCACTTATAAGGATGCTGGAGGCAGTGCGGAGAATAGCCCAGGCCTTTGGAAGAAAAAAAGTGGTGGGGGAATGTAATCGTTTGATACGGCAGATTGAAAACTAAATTTCTCTTATTTAAATCCGGATGGTGTCTTTATTAGGATGCCCATCAATAAAGGTGGAAGAGAGGGGTTAAAAATCAACCTCAGGTACTTCTTCAGCATTTGCATCGTGTTCAAAGTATTCTGCTTCAGGAAAACTGAAGAAATTGGCTATTATGCTGTTGGGAAATACTTCACGCTTGTTATTGTAGGTTAAAACAATTTCATTGTATAATTCCCGGTAATCGGCAATTTTATCCTCGGTTTGGGATAGCTGATCCTGTAATTCCAGGAAATTTTCATCGGCCTTCAGTTCCGGGTAGTTTTCCGCCACTGCAAACAGACTTTTCAAAGTACCGGTTAAGACATTATCTGCTTCTTCATTCTCTTTAACAGTTTCAGCATTGTTCAACTGGGAGCGTGCCTGGCTAACCTCCTGAAAGGTGGTTTTTTCGTGCATGGCGTAACCTTTAACCGTTTCCACCAGGTTATCAATTAGATCTGATCTCCGTTCCAGCTGGACATTTATCTGTGACCAGGCCCCTTCCACTCCGTTTTGTAGTTTGATTAAACTATTATAGACGGCAATGATTATGGTAAAGAATATCACAATTATAAGGACTACCAGTCCAAAACCAATCAAATTCCACATTATAACACCATTAACCCTGTTATTACACAATAATCCAGTTAGTTTGTGGGTTATTTAAATCTTTTCAAATCAAGAAAAACAGGTTTAGTAATCCACCGCAATATTTTTCACTATGCTTTTTCAAGAATCATTTCCTGTGGTTAATAAACAGTTTAAATAGTTATATGGTGTTAAATCAGGCAAAAATTGTTAAAATAGTTCTAAATTTAGAATAAAAGGAAGAAAATGGTAAATGAGGTAAAAAAAATGAGGTAATTAATTACCAAATTTACCATTGCTCCAGCTATTAGTATCCCAAACTCAGCATATAAATTTTTTGAAAAAGCATTTTGTTATTACTTTGGGGAAAAGTGTGATGTAGTTAGGGGTGATCTAAAAACGTGAAAAATAGATTTATTTTAAAAATTTAAGGTGTTCAAAATTGATTTTAGTAAAATAGAATACAGAAAATTACTAATAATGGGCCCGCTGGGATTCGAACCCAGGACCTCACGGTTATCAGCCGTGCGCTCTACCGCCTGAGCCACGGGCCCCTTAAAATGTTAGTAACAGCTTAAGAAGTTGAATTTCTCCAACAAATTCCAAAACTGCAGGGGTAGATTCTTGATTTAGAATTCATCCTATATATACCTTTGTGATGGGATTTATCTAATTTAGTATTAACTCTCTCCCCTAACCCACCTTTTAAAAGTATGGGGAAAATTGGGAGTGGATAATCACAGTTCAGGTATGTTTTTAATAAAGTTTATGGAGGCGGTCAAGATAATGCACCGCTCCATTCTTTAAGGGGTTAAAAAAGTCAATGTTTACTTGTTGACCATTTCACTAATGGCATCAGCCATCATATGGCCTTCTACAGTGATCTCTGCCTTATCAATACCTTCCACATTTTCGGCAGCCACACGGGCCTGCATGGCCATGTTAGCAGCACTCATACAGCCGGGGTTAGTGGGTTTTATGGTGATCTTGGCGGTTTTTTCACTTTCATTGATCTGGATATCAGATACCAGGCCCATTTCTACAATGCTTATACCCATATGGGGATCAGCCACTTTGGCCAGAGCATCTTTAACCTTGTTAACTAGTTCTTCGCTCATAATCATACCTCAGAATCGTTTTTTTTATGTTTCACACTTTTCAGTGCGGATAAAACGCATAATTACTTTAAAAATCATTCATATGCATTTAAAAAGATATTCTTCTATTTCCGTGTTTGTGCTATTTAAACTTATTTATAATTACCCGGCCTGGGGGTGTTAATTCAACCGGTGACGAACCCGCACCGCAACACCCTTTTCTCCATTTTTCATTTCCTTCCCACTCATTACAGCCTTCCCCACCCCTACAACTTCTCCTTTTCGTATTATAACCACTTCATCTTTGGGAATTATTTCCGGATAAGCATCTACCACTCCGGGGGCAAAAAGGGTGTTAGTTTTCATTTCAAAATCAATTTCCACCCAGTTAACTCCGATGTTGTTTAAGATAACTCCTCCCTTGATGTTCAAACTGTAAAGTCCGTAATCGTGGTGGAGGACGGCGATCTGTTCATCACCCTGCATCAACCTCCGGTCAAACCTTCCCCTTAACCGGTAGTCATCCGGTACCAACTGGTCGGCAGCAGTGGTGTTAAACTGGTAACGGGCCACGGAGCGCAGCATATGTAGTTGTCTGGTGTGGGTTTTCATCCGGTTGTATCCTTTAAGGGCAATTCGGAGATTGGCCATTGATTCCGGGGAAATAGTCCTCCCATCCTTGCAGGTGAAAGTGGCATCGGGCAGGTATTCCTGGCAGACTGTAAGGTAACCGTGGGCTACATGGGCTATTACCTCATGGTCTCCCACATATTCCTGGAGACATTCTCCAGTAAGTTTTATTTCTTCACGGGACCAGTCTCCTACTGTAGAAACATCATAAGACTGGATGGGATATGTTTGTTCCATTTCACGGGGGCAAACACCGAAGGGAGAAGTTAAAATAGCTTCTTGCACTCCTTTAGTTGCCTGGGTGAATATGCGGTGGGATTTACTGGCAGAATACGGTTTACGCATACTGCAGGGTAAAACCACCACCACATCGCCCTGGGGTTCTAAAAGTTTCATTCTTTCCCTCCAGCGGCGTGCTTCCGGGCGGTTAAGTGAAGTTTCAGTGGTACAAAGTACTTTGATCATTTATTTTACTCCTGAATCTAAAAATTACTCATAGGTCTACAGATAATTTTAGATCTGCAAAATTATTAATTACTATTCGTAGGCTACTGGTCTGTTTAATGTTTATTCCTTATCTACTATCTGACCATTAACCCATTCAGCCCCGGTGATCAGGGATATTTCCCGGGTTAAACCAACCAGATCACTCCTATCTAAAAGTTTAACATCAGATTTACCCACCATACGGGCCAGGTTTTTCAGTTCCTCAGTGGAAGTTTCCAGGAAGTTTTTAAGATTCTCCACACCTGCCTCCACATCTAACTGCTGCACCAGCTGGGGGTGCTGTGTGGTCACTCCGGTGGGGCACAGTCCACTGTAACATACTCGATACTGCTGGCAGTTAATGGCTATAAGGGCCGCAGTGCCAATGTAAACTGCATCAGCACCCAGGGCCAGACACTTGGCAAAGTCACTAGAAGTGCGTAAACCACCCCCGGCAATGAGACTTATTTCCTTTTTGAGTTCCAGCTCTTCCAATTTCTGATGAGCCCTTGGTAGGGCGGCTATAATGGGCAGTCCCATATTTTCCCGCACATAAGTTGTGGTGGCTCCCGTACCTCCACCAAAACCATCCAGGGCAATGAAATCCACCCCGGCCAGGGCCAGGATTTCCACATCATCCTCCACATGACCACAGCCAATTTTAGCCCCTACTGGAACACCACCCGTGAGTTTTTTCAACTCAGACACTTTTTCTTCCAGTTCAGTGGGGCTGGTGATGTCCGGGTGGTGGGCGGGGGAGTAGGCAGCCTGTCCTTTTTCCAGCCCCCTGATCTGGGCCACCTCGGGGGTGATCTTCTCTGCCGGGAGGTAACTACCTTTACCGGGATAGGCTCCCTGCCCAAATCTAATCTCCACTGCTGCCGCAGATTGTAGCAGGGCCTGGTTTAAACCAAAACGTCCCGTAGAGTACTGTACTATCATTTCATCCGGTGCAATCTCTTTTTCCTCATCCAAAACCCCTCCCTCCCCAGTGTTAAACCCAATATTCATTAAGGCAGCTGTTCTGGAGATTACCCGGCGCACATTACGTGAAACCGCCCCGAAACTCATACCGGAGATTAAAATAGGTGAAGAAACTTTCAGGGGTTTCTGGGACTCCGGTCCAATGGTTACTTTTGTATCTACTGGATCTTCCTGGTTAAGGGGTATACGTTTGATCTGAGCAGGTAAAAAGTGCAGGTCATCCCAGGAAAATGATAATTTCTTGGTTGAACCCATAGAAGAAATACCACTTATATTATGGCTTTTATCCTTTATTTCAACCATTTTATTATAGAAAGAGGGATCTTCATCTTTATTTGGTTTGCGCAGGAAGGTTCCACTTTCACCCACCCTTTCCTTACCACAGTAGTAGTTATCTTTGAGGTGGTACTGGTAGAATAGAGGGCAAGTGTTACAGATACAGCCTTCCACTTTAATTTCACAATCACTGGACCCAGTGACACAGTAAAGCAATTTATCTCCACAACTTTTAGGGTAACTGGGACAGTAAGAACAGAGACATTTTTCCCGATTTTCGGGTGAGTCTTCAATATTCCCGGGGGCATCTGGTGAAGGGGTGACCATGGATTTTTACCTCTTTTTTAAGTTAATCATCATATTATTATATCCTGTCTTCTCAATATAATTTTATATATTTTGTGAGGTTGACCATGAAGTACAAGATAAAGGGTCCCCGGGAAAACCAGACCTTCGTAAACACCAGATCCTACCAGAAACTTCTATCAACCTTTAAAAAATTATCAAAAAACAGGGGGGAGATTGTCCATGTGGTGGGAGCCCCGGGTACTGGTAAATCCAGTAATATCTACGCTGCAGTGGACAGACTGGGCTTGAATTTTTACGAAGCTAAATTACCCCTTTCTTCCCCAGATTTAACAGGTGGGGATGTTTACCAGTTGATGGTAAACTCCATGAAGGAAGATCTAGATGTAAAATCCTCTGCTGACGTGTTCTATGAGTTGAATAAATTTGATGCAGTGTTATTCGCCGACCAGTTCCATGATTATCACTGCCTGGATGAGGAATGTGTTGGCTTCAGCCAGTGGACTGGTTATAATGGTTTGGAGCCATTTAAATTTTATTTAACCTGTATTCGAGAATACCTTAAACACAGGAGTGATTTTAAAAGGGTTAACCTGGTATTGCAGACTGCCTGGAGGATGGGTGAGAAAGATAACAAGAAGGACCTATTCGTGGACTATGGTGTTCTCTCCAGGGTGGCAGTGACTGTACTGGGGATCCCCTTTACTGTGGTGGAGATATCCTACTCCCCAGAGGAAACCATAAATATAGTAAAAAGCCATCTAAATGTTACCTCGGATGAGGTAAGGCAATCTATAAAAAAATATGGTAACAAACCCCGTTTTATATGCCAGGCACTGAAGGATGGATCATAATCTCATCTTCTTGCCTGGACGTTAATCCAAGCATCACTGGAGTATTAAATGATAAAAACATTGATCAAGTCCACCCGGATAACATGGGCCTCTAAAAATGCTAACATGTTTTTACTGGCACTTACCTATGCCTATTTCCTGGGAATACCTATCAATAATCCTTTCCAGATATTAGGAGGGCTTATATTGGTTTCTGCTCTTTGGGGTGCCCTGTACACCCTCAATGATCTCACGGATCTGGAGGTGGATCGCCGGGATCGACAGAAGCAGAGCCGGGCCTTCATTGAAAATGAGGTGGACAAAAAGATCATACTGCTTTTCTTTGGCCTGATTGTGGCCGGGGTGTTTATAATATCCTTTGTAGCATTCCCTTCATCATTCACCTTTTTAATGTCTCTAATGTTACTCAACCAGTTAGTTTACACTTTACCCCCAATCCGTTTGAAGGATTCCAATTTAGCCCCTTTTTTCAGCACAGCCACCAATTCAGTGTTGCGTTTGGCTTCCTGTGCCGTACTCCTGGGTGATGTGTTCCTGGTTCCCCTGAGTGTGTACGTGTTCATGTACCTGGCAGGAATGGGCACCTACCTCATGTACAAATCACGTTCCCGCGACGCCAGTATAGTGGGGTTCATGGGGGGTGGCTTACTCCTGTACATGCTTTACTCGGGTGACATGAATATAATACAATTTGCAGTGGCTATTCTGCCCTCTTTCCTGGCAGCAGTACCATTATATCTATCACTATTTACAAATAAGGACTACATGTTCCGTCTGGCAGATATTCTTTACCATCAGGTAGCCATGGTATTTTTCCTGTTCTGCATCATGGTGATTATTTTCTAAGGAATGCCTCTATTTATTTTCTAAGGACCCCTGTTTAATCAGTACCCTTATCCATTAAAAAGTACCCTTATCCATTAAAAAATCCTAAAAAAATTCAGGGAAACAATGGAAAATAAAAAAAGGAATGAGTAGTTGACTTGAAAAAATTAGAATAAAAAAAAAATTAGCTGATCTTCAAGTCTTAGAACAGTTTACCCAGTTTCAAAAGAGCCTTTGGTGAGATCTTAATCAGTTTTTTAACCATTTCTGCGGTGTTAATGGTTTCAAAGTCACTGTCCTTGAAAACATCAGCGATTTCATCCAGTTCTTCATCAGAAAGACTTAAAAGGTATTCCTTGGCCTTCAGGTATTTTTTGAATGATTCTCCCAGTTCATCATCGCAGAGTTTTTCATACACCTTAAGGTTTTTATGGGAGTAATCCCCGTCAGCCACTGCTTGGGCAGCCACCTGACCAGCAATACGGCCTCCTAGCATGCCACTAATAATACCTCCACCAGTGAGGGGGTTAACCATACTGGCTGCATCTCCGGTGACCAGGACGTTGTCTGCCACTTTTTTCTTCAGTAATCCACCCACGGGGTCTCCACCCACGTTAAGTTCCACTGGCTGAGCATTTTGAGTAGCTGGGTTGCTTTCCACAAACTCTAAAAGGTGTTGGTAGGCAGTTTTGTCGGTTCTGGTGGTTAAAATACCCAGGCCCACGTTGGCTATGTCATCGCCCTTGGGGAATATCCAGGCGTAACCACCAGGGGATATACTACCAAAGTGGAATTCAATACAGTCTGGTTCGGCCATCTGGACTCCGGCCATTTCAAACTGGGCACAGGATTCCATATTTTTAGGGGGTAAAGCTGTTCTAAGCCCAGCCCATCTTCCCACCCGGGATTCTGGACCATCGGCTGCAATCACTATCTTGGCTTTGATCTCCAATTCCTGGCCCATGTTCTCGGCAGTAACCACTACCTGATCACCTTCTCTCCTCATACCGGTGGCCAGGGTTTTGACCATGATCCGGGCACCGGCACGGGCGGCATCCATGGCCATGTGCTTGTCAAAGATCTTACGTTCCAGGATGTATCCTGCTTCCGGGAGTTTCACCTTATCCTCGGTTAAATTGACAGCCGTGCCGTTGGGGGAGACCATCCGCACTCCATTGGCTTCGCGGGTTACCCATCGTGGGGATGGTTCAATGCCCAGCTTCTTAAGGCCGTCTTTAGAAACTCCTTCTGCACATCTTTTGGGAGATCCTATCTCTGATTTTTTATCAATGACCATTACTTTGACTCCGCCTAGGGCAGCGTGTTTAGCGGCAGTTGAACCGGCAGGACCGGCACCTATAACCAGAACATCAGTTTCCATCATTTAATCATCACCTTGCAGGGCCTGCACTGGGCAAACCTTGATACATATTCCACAATCTTTACATTCATCATGGTTGATCTTCAAGCTGATTTCCCGTACTTCTATAAGGTTTTGGGGACAAACACCAGCGCATTCCCCACAGTACATGCACCATTCATTAACTATCATTGTATCATTCCATACTACATTTTCCGGATTAAGTTAGTTGACTTAACTTTTTTGCAGATTAAGCTGAATTAACTTTTCCAGATTAATTTGCATTATTTTTTTAAAAATTCTCAAAAAAATATAACTAATCAAACAACATTCTTTCTTACATATTATTTTTACTTTTTTAAATCTATGGGATGGTAGTATATCCTAAAGAGGACCTTTGTGAAAATTATCAATTAACCAAATCAGGTAACTGGATTATATACATTCTAAATAAGGAATATTGGATTATGAACATCCTAACTAAGGATTATGGGATTATAAACGTTCTGAATATGGATATTAAATTAATCATCGGTGATAAAGAGATAATTGTCTATTAGGTTCAAATATAGTATTTATTACTCTATTAAAAGGATATTAATCTATTAAAATAGAATTCACTTTTTATCTTCATTAAGTTCAATCTTTAATTCAAGCTCTAATTCAATCTTTAAATTAAATGAGTAACTGTTTACCTTGACTAATCTCCTAAATGTTACCAACTGTTTAGTTGGTCGTCGTGTTGCCGGTTTGGGTATTGGTACTGGTCTGTTGCTGTGTCTGGGTGTTGGTACGCTGGGTGTTATAGTAACGAGTTGATGTGCTTGTTTTGTGAGTGCTGGTGCTTTGAGATGTTGATTGTTTAGTGCTCTGATTGGTTTTGATGGTGGTGTTGTTGGCGTTGGTGGAATTGGTGGATATATTGCTGTTTGAAAGATTATCATCATCTGGTGACTCAGCAGGACTGTAACCCATGCCCACTATGGATCCAGCCACCACTCCTACCAGTAGAATAGGTATAATTATCAAATCTTTCCTGATCATGGAAACCACTCTTTTGATTATCTGGTTATCTTTATATTTATATTTTTCCAGGGTTTCCAGGACAAACTCTCCCCATATTCTGCCACATCACTCCAATTCATCATTAAAATCAGTTTTTCTCTTCTGCATGTCAGTATAAGCATTGTTCGGGGTTAATAAAATAATATAATAGGGGAGGATTATCCTATGGGTAACTGTAATAAATATGGAACTAACTTCTACCCTTAAGGGTCTATCCTGAGGATATTTTCAGGGTGTATTTTCTAGGACACTTAACTATCAAAAACACCTAATATTTAAAAAAAGGTTTAAAGTGTTATTCCCTGGCTTTTCCATCCCTACAGAAATAACCCGGTGGTTCACCACTGAATAAATTATTTTCTTTCCACACTAAACATTTATCGCACTGGCACTGATTCCCGGATCCAGATTCTTCCAGATAATCTTTCCCCTTAGCACAGTACAATGCAGGAATCCTCTCTTCTTCAATCATAATCCGGGAGTCCACATCTTCCTGGGTGATCTCCTGCATCATCTTCATTTTGTCCCTAACTGTTTTTGATTTTTCCTGTACCGGACAGGAGTCACACAGACATTCTGTGAGGTTTTCTAAGTTGAATTCAACCGCCATACTCTTAACCTCCTCCTATTATAAGGTATAATATGAAGTTTTTACCTTTAATAATCCTGTAAAAAGGGAGTTACTTGGGTTTAAATTACTCGTAGGAAAAATCAGAACACTAATATTTGGGGGCAATTCCTTCTAATTTAAATTATTTTTAAAAATAAATATTCCAAATGGAGTGGGATGGAATCTCCCTACTTCATCAATCCTCTTCTTTTTCATCCTCACGGGATTTAAACACGTACCCACATTCACTACAGGTCAATGTCTGGGTCCGGCCAAAAGCCCGGTGCTGGGAGTCTAATTGCCTTTTAAGGGTCTTATCCTGTGAACCACATTTAGGGCATTTTTCATTCAACTTACCTAAATTCATTGTAATTATCTCCATTCGCGTTCAATGCTTTTTAAAGGGGTTATACTTGTTTTAAATACTATTAATTGGATTACAGGTCATGTTTTCCAGTTAATTCGTTGTTAATGGATTTGTTTGGTTCTGGGTGGTGTTTTGGGTGGTGTCATTGGTGGTTGTGGGGGTGGTGGTTGATGATTGCTGGCTTTGAGCCGCGGGAACGGATGATACTGCTTGTTGGGGGGTTAGGGGGTTTTTAAACAGGGTAAACTGGCTGGAATTGTTAGAGTTATTGGTGGTGTTATTTGAACCGCTGGATTCTGCGAAGTAACCTAAGGCAACCACTCCTAAAATAAGAAGAAGGCCTATAATTACTGGTGTACTTCTTTTCATATCAAGTCATCTCTCTTTTAATTTTCTTTTTCTATTTTTTTTTCTTGTTAGGGAAGTATAATTTTTTGTGAATACTTTCTATTTAATTTTTTTGACTGGGAAAAATTGGGATTTTAAAGTTACTATAAAATCAATCAGGAGGGTTTGAGCATGATGGACATTATCCCCTTCTCTGCCTTTCCTGATGGATCCGGAACCATACCCATACTGGATCCCAGCATCTCCTTGGTGGCTCGCTTGGTTATCTCCTTGAAGATCATCTTATAGGCTCCGCAGTGGGGGTCTACTCCAGTGATCTCCGCTTTACCAGTTTTTTCATTGATGGAAAGACCATTGTAGGGACAGCCACCCCGGCAGAATTTTATGTAGGAACATCTCTTGCATTCAATGTCCACGTAGTCCTTAAAGTCATGGAGAAGCTTCCAGGCATCAGACTGGGCCAGATCATCCATGCTGGGATGGTCCTGGACATTCCCCATCACGTACTCCGGCATTCCCACGAAACGGTAACAGGGATAAATACTACCATCCGGGCCCACGGCAAAGGTATCACCCATACAGTCCACGAAGGTGCAGACTACTCCTCTGCGGATAAAAACACATTTACAGAGGTGGTCAATGTTTTTAAGCTCAATCTCATCCATATGCTCCAGGTACTGGTCCAAAAGATATATCAAAAGTTCCCCGTACTCTTCAGGGGATAAAGCCCATTTTTCAGGGTTTTCATCACGCAGAGAGGGGAGTGCCGGGTGTAACTTGAGGTTCAAACCATTTTCCAGGAAGAAGTTGAAGATTTCTTCCTTGTACTGGATGGAGTAGGAAGTGAAGGTGGAAATAAAACTAACACTCAGGCCTTGTTCCCGGGCAATTTCGTATCCTTTCATGGTCCTCTGGTAATAACCCTTTCCCCTTTGCAGGTCGTTAAGTTCCTCGGGGCCGTCCAGACTGGAACCAATGGGTATGTTGTACTCCTTGAATACCCGGGCCAGTTCTGGGGTCATGTTCCACAGGTTGGTCTGCAGGGCTAGAGCCGGTTTCAGATGGCCTAACTCCTGTGTTAGAAGTGGCAGTGCCTGGGAGAAAAAATCGTAACCTGCCAGGAGCGGTTCCCCACCGTGGAAGGTGAAGGTCACGGGCTCCTTGCGGAAGTCCTTAAGCCATTCTACAGTTTCTTTAATAATATCCACACTCATAACTGGGGATCCTTCTTCAGAACTCCAGCAGTACTCGCAGTTGGAAGGACAGCCCAGGGTGGGGACCAGCATAACGTGAAAAGCCATAAAAATTCACCATATCTTTTATATTACTTGGAATTGGTAATGGAATGTTATTCTCTTAACCCTCTTTGGGGAATAATATTAACTAAAATTTAATCATTTTAATAATATCTCACCTTACTATAAATTGGTTTTTCTTTCCTGGTTCTACGGTAGACCGATGGAAAGTTTTCATGGTTCGGGTAAACCCAATAAATATGTCTTTATACTTCCCAATTTTTAGTTAGATATAGTTAAAATCATATTTTCAAATAGTGTGGTAATATCAGGGGATAAAACACCACAAACATATCTTACATGATTAATAATCTACAAAAGGTATTTATAGAAAGAGGAATAACATTTTTATCTTCTATTATAGTTGTTGGTCACATTTTAGTTAATTTTTTGGATGGTTTTAATGATTAAAGGCGTAAGAGAAATCTTTAAAAACGATATGAAAGCTATCAAGAATACTCCCGTAGTTTTAATTGTATTAGCGGCGATTATTCTTATTCCATCACTCTACGCGCTCCTGAACATCCAGGCTACCTGGGATCCCTATGCCACAACTTCCAACCTTAAGGTGGCCGTGGCCAATGGAGATTCTGGTTACACTCTTAACGGGACCCAGTACAACGTTGGCAACATGCTGGTTGAAGAATTGAAAAATAACGATAAATTCAACTGGCAATTTGTTGATGAAGAAACAGCACAAAACGGAGTTAAGAATGGAGACTACTACGCTGCTCTCATAATACCGGGTAACTTTAGCCAGGCTGTACTATCCATTGACACCACCAACCCCCAGCAGGCCACCATAGAATATGTGGTTAATGATAAAATCAATGCCATTGCCCCTAAAATGACCAACACCGGGGCAGATACCCTGCAGACCAAAATCAACAGTGAAATCGTGGAAACTGTGGATGGTATCATATTCGGTAAACTCAGTAATGTGGGAGAACTGGCCAAGGAAAACAAGGCACAGTTTCTTAAAACAAAATACATGTTAAATGAGTTGAACGGGAAGTTGGGAGAGGTAGATAACAGTCTCAACCAGGGTAACTCCCTTATGAATACAGTGAACCAGATCTGGCCCCAGTTCAGTGCTAAGTTACCCCAGATACAGAGTCAAGCTAATACCCTTAAAGCCAAATACGACACACTGTACAGCTACATTCAGAACAACCCCTCCGAGGCTCTTTCCACAGTTCAGGACATGGAATCAATTGACACTACCATCATAACTGGTTTGAGATATATTGACTCTCTTTTAACCGCACTTTACAATGCCACCGGGGATGAGGATCTTATACCCATCATAAACAAGGTTGAAGATGGCATTACCAAAGCAAACACAGTGCTCACCCTCCTGCAAGAAGTGGAGCAGGATATAAAAACCAGCAACGATCCTTCCGGTAAGTTAAGCCAGCTTAAAAGTTCCATTGACGAAATGGATGCTGCTATCAACTTACTGGCCAATAATCGAGACAATATAAACCGGATTGTCAGTGAAGCATCATCTAAACTGAGCATGGCCAATACCAAATGGCCGGAGGTTAAAAGTTCCGTTCAACTGGCAACGGCCAAGGTCAATTCCATTGATGAAGCCGATCTCGACCGGTTAATTGCCTTTTCCGAAACCGATCAAAATGGTGTGAAAAGCTACTTTGAAAGCCCGGTAAAACTGGAAAAAACCCATTACTATCCGGTGGATAACTATGGCTCGGCTCTTTCACCATTCTATATTGCCATATCCCTATGGATTGGCTGTATTATCGCAGTGGCCATGATCTCCATGCGGGTTAAATCCAAAAAAGAATACAGTGCCGAAACAGTGTATATGGGTAGGATGGGCTTATTTTTAGTGTTAGGACTATTACAATCGGTGGTAGTTGTAGTTGGGGCCTTGCTCATGCATGTCCAGGTCTCATCCCCGTTACTGTTTGCCTTAACCACGATTTATATTGGTTTGTGTGCCATGGTGGTGGTTTACTCCCTGACATCGGCCTTTGGAAACGCAGGAAAGGCTATGGCCATTGTAATACTGGTTCTGCAGATAACTGCCACGGGAGGCGTGTTCCCCCCAGAACTTTTACCTTCCTTTTTCCAGACCATAAATCCCTACCTCCCCCTGACCTACGCAGTGGGGGCTCTGAGGGAGGTAGTTGCCGGAGTATTATGGGGCAACTTCTGGAGATGCATGGGAGCACTGGCTATATTCCCGGCAGTGAGCTTTGTTCTAACCATGATTATCAAGGAAAAAGTTGATAAACGGGCACAGTGGACAGAAGAAAAGCTTAAAGAAAGTGGACTATTCTAAAACTACTTATTTTTTTTATTTTTTCTTATTTTCTTAGGTTTTTCTTGTTTTCTGAGGATGGATTTATCTCACCGTATATTACATTTATTTTCAAGTCTCGGGTGAGGTTCTATTTTTGTGAATTAGGGGTACTTCTCAACCACACTCTCTACCACAACGCCCATGTCCCGGGGGGTGTATAAATTAGGGCATGTACCTCAACAGAGCAGGTGATTCATTTTGAAAGTAAGCCAGGGAGTACTTTTTGGTAGGGAAGTGTATCTTTATCATCCGGAATACTTTAATGAACATGATGAAGTTATTATTTTCACCAGAGAAGAGTTCAGGCGGATGTACCAGTCTATGAGTGCCCAGATGGAGCAGATCAACCGGACGTACCTGACCATGGATCCGGGTGAAGAATGGAGGGTTATGGGGGTTTGGTTTAAAATCATGGAAAGTATTCACCGTTTAAATTTAAATCTGGATGATATTTTCAGTAATAAACCATTGCAATCCTACTTGGACGCCTATATTCAAGATACCATTGATTCACCACCAATGGTTTTCCCTTCTTCTTTGAACGAAATGGTTACTCCTGAATCCCTGGGTGTTAACTGGTCCCGGGGACAGGTAGAATACTGATAATCTTAGGTTCAGTGGTTATTTAAATAAACTGACATGATAATCGTCTAAGCGTTGATAAAAATGAGGTGCAGTTACGGAATTGTTCAGGAGAAGAAGATAATCACTTATCAACCCCATCTCTTCCAGAATCACCAGGATTTGCTGGTATTCCCTGCAGAGGATTTCCGGAAATGGCACAGCCAGATCACCGAGTACCTGGACGGGGTTTACCAGGTAAATGCCCATAAACAGGAGAAGAAAATACCCGTAGATGAGGATGATTTAAATCTGGTGCTGGGGGTGCTGTGTGAAATTACCCTGGAAATGGAAGAACTCTTTAACCCGGCAAAGGAGACAGATAAAACCTACTACTATATTTCAACCATGGATGAAGATTATAAAAAGATCAAAACCACATTCTATGGAAGATACCGCTATAAAATAGAGAGAAAAGCCCTCCCTATTACACCCGAATTAAAATACCAGCACATCCTGGAAATCGTGGAATACGCTCATAAATTATGGGGTCAGAATAACCGGGGCCTTAAACTGGACATGGGTCCCCGAAAGGAATAATCATTATGATTGAAGGTTGATTGGAAGAGTTTAGGTTCCCTATTTCCACGGAACTTGGCCCCTATAACAAACTATTACTCTCTTTCACAACATATACACAGTGGGAGATGAGTTATATGCGATCCATCTGGTCAGGCTCTATAAAATTTGGAACTATTTTTATACCCATCAGACTGTATGCTGCCAGTGAAAACCTCCATATCGGTTTTCACCTGGTCCATAAAACAGATTGTGGTCGAGTTCACTACAAAAAGGTTTGCGAAAAGGATGGTAAAGAATTAGAACCCCATGAAATCGCTAAAGCAATAGACATCGCCGGGGAATGCATCCAGTTCACCGATGAAGAGATAAAAAATCTCCACCCCTTCTCCACCAGAACCATGGAAATACTGGGATTCTGTGAACATGATGAAGTACCCCAGATATCCCTTTCCAAACCCTACTACCTGGGAACTGAAAACCCCAAAAAGGGGGGCACTGGTCAGAGTTTCCACCTGCTCCGGGAAGTTATGGAAAGGAAGGAGAAGGTGGCAGTGGTGAAATGGGTGCAGCGCAACAACGAGTATATTGGAATGCTACAGTCCTATGAGGAAGGATTCCTCCTGAAACAGTTACTGTATTTTGAACAGGTACGATCACCACAGGAGGTGGAAATCATTCCCGGAGAGGTTGACCCAACTCTCCTTAAAAAGGCTTCTGTGGTGGTGGAGAACATGATCTTTGATTTTGACTGGACCAGTTACACCGAAACCTACACCCAACAGTTAAAGGAACTTATTGAGAAAAAAGCTGCTGGTGAAGAATTAATACCTGAAATCAAGCCTCCAGAAACCAGGTCACTGGAAAAAGAACTGGAAAAAATGTTGGCCATGATGGAAGAGTAGGTGCAAGGCCATGGAAATGATGGAGCCCATGCTCAGTAAACTGGCAGAGGGGGATGTTCACCTGGAGGGTGTCTGGGTAAGCGAGCCTAAACTGGATGGTGAGAGGATCATCGCCATGCGCGAAGGGAACCAGATTGACCTGTGGACCCGCAGACACGTGGAAGTTTCATACAAATTCCCTGAAATCATTTCCAGCCTTAAAAAAAATATAAAGGGGGATAACTGGATTTTGGATGGGGAACTAACTGTTCCCGGGGGGTTCCGGAAACTTTTAAAACGTAATGTTGAAGATAGGTTTAAAATCTCTCTCCTGGCCAAGAAACTCCCGGCAACCCTTAACCTCTTTGATATCCTCCGGTTTCAGGGGGAGGATCTAACCTCCCAAGCACTGGTTCAGCGCAAGAAAATATTATTAAAGGCCGTTCAGGAAGAGGGTCATGTTAAGATAGTCCCCTTTAAAACAGTAAACTCAAAAAAAATTAAAGACCATTTCATTGAATCTATCCAAAAGGGTTATGAAGGATTGATACTTAAAAATGCCAGTTCAAAATACGAATCAGGGAAAAGATCACCCCACTGGTTAAAGATCAAAAGATCAGAGACCATAGATGTTAACGTAGTAGGAGCCACCAAAAGCACGGGAAGCATAGCCTTTGGGGCGTTAATACTGGAGAAAGATGGCCAGTACTTTGGCAAGGTAGGTACTGGATTCAGTGATTTAGATAGAAAGGAGATACTGAAATTTTTAGAAAAAAATAGGGGAGTAGCTGATATTCCATTTCCCTCTGATCTGGATATTCTCCTGACCACCCGACAGTTACCAGCTGAAATAAAGGCCAATGAAATTGTGAAGGGTAAACCCCGGGCCCCGGTATGGGTGCGATTTAGATGGGCTTAATAAATAGGGTTTAAAAAAATAATTTACCTAACATGGGAACCTAACACAATTGAAAATCTAACCCATTGGAAATCCAAACAGTTCTACCTTTAGGATGTTTGTTCTTGTCGAATGGGTGTTTTTTCAACTTTTTTTAGGTCTTACCCATTATAATTTTTCCCCACCAGAAGTGGTGGTTAATTTGACGTGTTCCACACCCTTAAGCCTCATGATCTTTTCGGTTAGGTCCCTGATTTGCTGGGCATCTCCCTTGACTACTATAACTTCCAGGCATTTATTTTCAGTCATATGGATATGCATATTGGCGTTTATATATTCCCGGAACTGGTGCTGGATATTGGTGAGATCTTCCATCACACCGGTGTAATGGTGGTCGTAGATAACAGCCACTATTCCCACCCGATCTCCTTCCATATCCCTCATCCACTGGTAGCGCACTATGTAGTCTTTCAAGGCATCTCTGATACCCTTTGATCGGGAATTGTATCCCCGGTCCTTTAGGACATCATCGAATTCAGTTAAAAGCTTTTTGGGCAATGACATGCTTATTCTCATCATATACACCACTAGTTAATATACTTGTTATAACTATTATTAAGTTATTAATTAATAAATATTTTCCTCCGAGGGCAAAAATTAGTATTAACACAACCCTGCTGTTTCATCTTTCCTTAAAGAACAGGGGTTATAAGGGATGAAAATTATTTTTTCAAGTTTTTCGTGATCTGTATCTGATTTTTTGGAAAATAAGGTCATCAAACTAAATTTAAGGATGTGGAAGAAGGTGAACACATCATTACATTTATATATGCTTCTCCATGATAGTAAGGATGATAATAATTTAAGGGGAGGTGAAATAATGGACAGAAAAATTATAGCCTTAATTATTGTTGTTCTGTTAGTCATTGTGGGAGTGGGGGCTTATTTTATTTATAGCAGTTCTCAAACCCCTAATATAACCGTGAATAATTCTACCAACTTACCAACCACTACTACCTACAAACACAATGAATCCAACCATCCCAGTCACACCAATGTAACCAACAACACCAAGACCAATATTACATCCCAGCAGGCCATGAGTATTGTTAATAAACTGTTAAAAGATGATGGATTCACTGACTACTCAGCATCAACTCCTCATCTAATGAAAGCACCGAACAACAAGATGGTATGGCATGTGCCAGTGTTGGACTCCAACAAAAAGTATGTATGGTCCGTGGATGTTGATGCCCAAACCGGTGAGATTTATACTCTGTATTAAACCCTCATCTAATCCTTATTTTTTTTGATTACAATTAAAAACAGTTTTTAGTTGTAAATAAAGCTTGATTTTGTTATTTGGTAGTAAAAAAGACTTAGCTTACTCTTTTTCAGTAAATAATTTAATAGAAGTTAATATTAACATCACGCCTAATATAATCTTTAACAATCCTGAAGGAGAATAAACAACTAAAATAGCACCTATGGAAGCTCCAATTATGGAACTTATGCCCATGGGCACCACTAACGAACTGATCTCCGACCGTTCAGAGTACATCTTATTGCGGCTATGTCTGGTTATTCCCACGATCATGGTGGGTACACTGATGATTAAACTCAATGTTCCGGCTAATTTAACATCTATCCCAAATATGAGGATCAATATGGGAATTATAACCTCTCCTCCGGCAACTCCTAAAAGGCTGCTGATAATTCCAATTAGTACCCCACAGGCCACCGCTACCAACAGCTCCATATACAGGGTACTGAATATTATTCCCGTTGATGGGAAGGGGAATAGACTCTCGCTGATTAATAGTAATCCCATAATGGCCAGCAGGGTTAGGAGTACTTTTTTAAACAGAACATCAGATATTTTAGTGGATATTCCAATTCCATAGTAGGCCCCGGTTGTGGAACCGGCAATGAGTGCCACCACCAACAGCATCTGGGGATAAATAGCCGAAATATCGAAGTTATTCATTCTAAAGTAAATAGCCGAAACTACGGTAATTAAGCTTACTAACATATTTAAGGCCACAGCCTTTTTGGCCGGTTTATTAAAGGTTTTTAAAAGGAAGGGTAACCTATACTCAGCCCCACCTAAACCTATTAAACCACCTAAACAGCCAATTGGCGCTCCGATAGCAAAAGACAAGAGTGATGTTTTTTTATCCATTGAAGGTACCTGAAAGGAATCTTTAAATTTATTATGGAATTTGTAATGAGAGTTAACTAATTTAGAAATCTTTATATATTTAAACTTTTACATTAATTAATGACGATGCCAATTAGAAAGAGGGGCACTTACCTCCGCTCCTCATCTCTTTTTGGTTTATCTAAATTTATTGATTCTAATTTAAATCTCTTAATTTTGTGCCCTTTTTTTAGGAACTTAAATAAGGAATTATCAAGACTTAAAAAAATCTCTCTTCGTTTAGGTTACAGGAATTACCTGGGAATAACTAATCTTTTAAAGGAATAGAAATCATTAAACCTTAACCGAAGGAAGAAAAGGTAAGAAATCAGGGAAATTTGTTAAATTAAGGAATGATACCAACTTTCAAATACTTTCCCACCCATAAAAAATAATCACACCTACCACGGGTAGCAGTCTGGGGGAAGTCATGAAGACCAAACAAGGAGAAGTTAACCCGAAAAAAGAACCAGGATTTGGGCGGGAACTTTATTCAGTTAGAGAATCTTACTGGATATTTTACCAGGGGATGCGGACCATTAGATTCATGTTTAAGGCCAGAAGGAACAGGGAATTAGACCAAAAATTTACAGAAAGACTCATGTTAAGGGTGACGGAGGTCAATGACTGTGCCCTGTGTTCCTATGCTCACTCCAAAAGGGCCCTGGAGAGTGGAATGACCAGTGAAGAAATCCAAAAAATGCTCCAGGGTATAATGGAAGATGTTCCTGCTTTAGAACTGCCGGCAGTGATGTTTGCCCAGCACTACGCCGATACCCGTGGAAACCCCACCCCCGAATCATGGGAACGTATAGTGGAAATCTACGGGCCATCCAAAGCCAAAGGTATCCTGGGATCCATACGCACCATAATGATTGGAAACACCTACGGTATTCCCTGGAGTTCATTTTTCAACCGGTTGAGGGGTAAAGCAGACCCCCGGAGCAGTTTATCCTATGAAATCAGTATGATTTTAGCCACATTTCTAATTCCCCTATCCTTTATCCATGCCTTACTGTCCGATATCTTTAGAGTGCCCCTCAAGTATTCCTAATCATTATTCCCATCCAATAATATCTTCCGGGAGGTTGAATTCATGGTATCAAAGAAAGTTCAAACAGTAGACGAGTACATATCTTCATTTCCCCCAGATATTCAGGGTATTTTGGAGGAAATAAGGGAAACTATCCGGGAATCAGCACCCGAAGCTGAAGAAACCATTAGCTACGGAATGCCCACCTTCCGTTTAAAAGGTAATTTGGTGCATTTTGCTGCCTATAAAAATCATATAGGATTTTATCCCACTCCTTCTGCAATAAAGGCCTTCAAGGAAGAACTTTCACACTACAACACGTCAAAAGGGACCGTACAATTTCCCCGGGAGGAACCGGTACCCCTGGACCTGGTGAGAAAGATGGTACTTTTTAGGGTGCAGGAAAACCTGAAAAAATAACTCTCCGAAGATACTTGGAATTTTTATTAAATCAGTTTATTTCAAACCCGGTTTATGTAGGGGATAGGGTCAAAAACATTGGAATAGGAATTTATTCCGGGGTGATGGCCACGGCATCTATTTCAACCAGCCAATCGGGATTACCCAGTCCGGATATGAAAAGAACGGTTACGGTTGGGAAATTAGTATTCCCCTTCCATTTTTCCTGGAAAACCTGAAAACCCTCCTGTGGATTCTGTCCCTGAACAAGGTAAATGTTGAATTTAACCACATTCTCCAGTTTAGCATGGCATTCTTCCAGAATGTTGTCAATATTGGATAGGACCTGTT
Source organism: Methanobacterium sp. BAmetb5 (assembly GCF_003491305.1). Taxonomy (NCBI): domain Archaea; kingdom Methanobacteriati; phylum Methanobacteriota; class Methanobacteria; order Methanobacteriales; family Methanobacteriaceae; genus Methanobacterium; species Methanobacterium sp. BAmetb5. Next base: position 781,155 of record NZ_CP022706.1, on the reverse strand, counting down.
CTGTCTGCTTTTTAAGATCACCCTTTCCTACCAGAACTCCCTTTTCATCAACAGCATTCTGTCCACCAATATAAATTGTCTGATGATTTCCCTTAACTGATATTGCATGGGAGTAACCCGTGGGTTTGACCATATTCTCCGGGTTTATGTAGTTTGTTTTCATTAAAACCCCTCCAACACACTCATTGCTGTTGAGTTTTCTCTTACACGTTTTTCCCCATTTCATAAGCTTCGGCCATGGCCTCACTTTCTTTGATGTCACCCACATTCCAGGCACCAGTTCCGTAGATAATACCCTTTTCATCTGCACCGTTAAGGCAGGATGTGAATCCCCGGAAACCTTCCACGGTTCTTTCCATGGCTTCTTTTTGGGGGTTGGCTGCGGTGAGAATGAAATACATTTCTTTGTTACTGATTTCAGTGTAACGGGCATAGGTTCGGTCAATGAGTGTTTTAAGCTGGGCGTTCATGGTGTAAAAGTAAACTGGTGTGGCCATGACAATCACGTCAGCGGCAGCCATTTTATCCATGATTTCGCCCATGTCATCATTTTGAGCACATTTACCACCGTTTCCCTGACAGGTATCACAGGCTATACAGTAGTTGATGTCTTTATCCCTCAGGAAAATTTTTTCAGCCTTATGACCTGCTCCTTCTGCTCCAAGGATGAACTCATCGCATAAAATATCTGAATTTCCGCCTTTTCGGGGGCTGGCCGATAACACTACTATATTTTTACTCATCAAGTTAACCTCCATTTTTATTTGGAATATCTAATAAAAGCTAAAATAATATCACCTTTTGGCTCGGATTCCCATTAATCCACCCAGGGCTCCCAGAGTGATGCTTATGATCAGGGATAGCTGAAGAATAATATAAGCTGCTACCACAGCATCAACTCCGGGTATCAGGTTGATATTTAGGGATATTAAATTTATGAGGCTGTTAATGGCTTCAAATCCGGTTATCAATATTAAAGTGATAATTAGACCACCAATCATTCCGGACATTGTTCCCACAATAACCCCGTCTTTTATATCTATTTTACTGTAATTTTCATATTTCTGGCTAAAGTACGCTGCCAGGAACCCTCCTATTAACGGGCCTAAAAAGAAGAGAGGGTAAAATAATATAATTAGAACGATAGTTAGGGCTGCGTTAAGGAGTCCACTTAGTCCGATGATTTTCCAGTCTGCCATTATAATCCTCAATTTTAATGATTTATAATATTATGATTATTGTTTTATGCTGCATTATTTTATCGCATTTTGATTAGCATAAATGTTTTAGTGTTTTTCACCGGAAATTATGTATTTGTAGATATGGTGAGAGGATAAGACAAAGTTAAGCATTGATTCAGTGTATTTTCTGGCGGCGTCAACATCTTCCAAGTCGTAATTTTTAAGGGACATGGCCTTATTGAATTTTTTTCTCAATTCTTCTTCTAAAACCCTTTTTAAAAACCCTATGGTTCCAGTGGGGTCTCCTTTTTCAATGTCTTCCTCTGCCCGAGGTACAACTGGCCCCCAATCCAAACCTGCTGGTTTAAGGTCGGTGTAGGGTGCTCCTTCACCTTCACGATGCAGTCGCACTGCGGTTTCAAAGAACCAGAGATCTGCAACTTCTGCTGCGTCTTCACCTAACTTCCTAGCCCTAAGCGTTTTATTAAAACTTTGGCTTAACTCTTTTTCTACAGTTTCAGGTACAAAGGGAAGTACATAATTCACATCCCTCATTTTTAAAGCCTTTTTACAGGCATTAACAACCGGTCCGTCCATGGTATCACAATGGGGGGCCATTTTAAACACCTCCAACTGGTTACATATAATAAAATATGGAGTTCAAAATCATTATCTCTTCCTATTTCCTAATCAGAGTTGATATTAACTCGGTAAGGATTAATGGGAGGAAGTGATGGTAATATTTGATATGTAGTTCTACCTAATGGAGTAAGCCATTTTCAGGAGTGGAACGGTCTAAAACTTAGGGGAGGACCATATCTGAAATTTTCACCTCAGGGTGATGATAATTTTTAATACCCAGATCAGAGTCTCCCGGGTTGATGGCTCCATTCGGGCACCAGTTTAGGCAGGCGAAACAACTTAGGCAGTGATCCGACCACTTTGGCTTGTTATCCACTAGTTCAATGTTGTTCTGGGTGCAGATTTTTTGACAAGTTCCACAGCCAGTGCAGTTTTCATTGGAGGTGAAGGCCAGTGAATCCACACCTTTAAAGAGCACCTGATTAAGGAATCTTAAATAAACAGGGATTAATTTCAAGTTTTGTGTTTTAAACATGTGGAAAAACAGGCTACTGGTCTCTATTTCCCCTTTTTGCCTGTTTTTTATAACCGCAGAAACCTTCTTGACCCTGTTTTTCCATTGACTGAACATCATTTCCTGTTGAGTTTCGGTCACCTTTCTGGATCCTAATCCATTCTGGGGCATACCCACGGCAAATCCTGCAGATAGGTGCCCGCCATATGAATTAATGATTGTTTCCAGATGTTTTAGAGATTTAGAGGTGGTTACTCCGTAGGTGCATAGAGCGAAAATGTACTTGGACTGGATATCTTTAATTTTGGAAATGAATTTTCCCATGAACTGGGGAGGTTTAAAGTCATAAATGGGAAATACAAACCCTATAATATTGGCTTCAGTCTCTATGCTTTCCTGATTGATAACCGCCATAATTGGGGTTAAAACAGCATTTAACTCTAGGGCAACATCTCGGGCTACTGCCAATGAATTACCGGAACCTGAAAAATAGTAGATTTCTACCTTATCCATATCCCCACCCCTGTAAAATGAGTTTCCAAGATTTTTTTGCTTATTATTATATGGTGTTTTCATATTATATCAACCTGAACTTTAGGTTTTAACAGAGGTGGATCCCCATGATCCCTCCCTAAACTAGCAAAGAGAAAAAATTACTTAAAAACAAGTTAAACAATCATTTTAAGGGTATCTGAAAGCATGAAATTTAATTTATAACTCTACAGTATCTCCCGTGGCAAAATACTCCACAATGTCTCCCATAACATTTTTCAAAAGGGGATAACCCTTTCTACCAGTGCAATGCCCGGTATAAACCCTTTCTATTGGATATTCTGCCAGTTTTCTCCCGATATTTTCAATGTTTTCCCTACTCTCTGCAGTGTGATTGAAAAATGGAAGGCCAATAAAATGGAATCCTCCAAAAAGGGCCTTTATCGGAGTGTTGGGGAATTGATCAAGGGCGGCTTCAACCATGTTTAGCACCCCGTGATGTGAGCAACCGGAAAAAATAACTATTCCATCCTCTTCCTGGATAACCATCATCTGCTCATGGGAAAAATTATCAGGGACCAGTTGGTTACCTTTTTCCATGTAAAGATATTTTCCACCAGCAGGAGCAGGATATTTCAGAGGCATATCAGTTAAAAGGTAAGCATCCTTGGAAATTTTAGTGAATTTGTTGATTAAGCGAATTCTATCTATATAATCAGCGAATAACTCTTTATCCAGGCCAACATCTTTTTTTAAAAAATAAAATGCTTTAAAATAATGGTTCCCATTTGCTTGGGGGCGCAGATAAACTGGTGAAGATTTATTTAATTCCATAAACCTGCCCAATCCCCCGCCATGGTCAAAGTGTCCGTGGGATATGGCGGTTACATCAACGGCTGTCAAATCGATACCTAATTTACGGGCATTATCTACAAAAGCACCGGTTACTCCGGTGTCAAAGAGGATATTATCATCTTCCCTTTGAATATGGATTGATAACCCTTTTTCAGCATATAAATCCTCATTATCTGGTTTAATGTCTTCAATCAGGGCTGTAACTTGCATTTTTCCCCCTCCTAGCATTACTGTTATTTTTTCGGCTTATTGATAGGAAGATTAAATAGCCATTACTATTAATCATGAATCTTAATTTGATTTTAGGGGGCTCTAAATATAAATAAAAATTTATTGGTCACTATTTTTTTTATTATAAGTATTATATGCATTTTTCTACATAAATTCGGCAATATATGCCGAGATATCCAATATGATATTTAGTGAAAAATAAATAATTTAATAATCTATCATTGGCAATGAAACGAAAAATGGTGGTCAAAATCAAAATTTATCAATGCTACCGAATGATTCGGATAATAAAAAAACAATTGTAATGAAATATTTAAGGGTTAATTTTTCCAGGTAACATTTTTGTTGTGTTTTTAAGTTTTAATATTGATTTTTAGTCCTAATACTAATTTTTAGTGTCAATTTCACAGTACTGGGCCAGTAATTTTTCTTCTTCCTCTTTTTTGGGGAATTTAAAGAATACTAGGGCTGCTCCAATCATGATGGCAATAATCCCGGCCAGGTAAGCCCAGTGATCCCCGGCTAAAAATGAATATTTGGCTGCGGATATGATCTGCGCAGAATACTGGGGGTGCTGCTGGGCCAGGGTGGCTGCACTGGAGAATGATTTCTGTAGGGTGGTTTCCACGGTGCTGGTTATCTGCTGCTGGGCATAGGTTGGTAAACTGTCAATCTGTGAGGCAATTGACCGGGCATAACCGGCGGTGAGCAGTGCACCGAATATGGAAGTCATTATAGCCCCCCCGAAATCACGTTGCAGATCTGCGGTTCCCGAGGCCATACCGACCCTTTTGACCGGAACAGAACCAGTGAGTGAATGGGAAGCAGGAGTTCCCGCCAATCCCACCCCAATTCCCACAAAGGCGTAGGCCAATCCCACTTTCCAGTAGGGTATGTGGTCCTGCCACAGGAATAGCATGGTTAAAAAACCCAGTAAACAGAAGAGGTAACCGGCCAGGAGGGTGAAGCGGGAACCACGGGATTCAATGAGCCGGGCAGATTGGGGTGCCACTAAAATCATGAATATTGCGGCGGGTAAAATTGCCAGTCCCGCATCCAGGGTGGAATAGCTGAGAACGTTCTGTAGAAACTGCTGACCAATGTACATGGCTCCCATCAGGGCCCCGAAGACTATTATCCCGGCACAGGCTGCTACCCAGAAAATACTGCGACTGGCAACTTTAAGATCGTAAAGGGGATTTTCCACCCTTCGCTGGCGCCTTATGAACAGAATCCCGGAAAGGGCAGCAATGGCTAAGAAACTAATTATCAGGATTCCGGAGTCTGGCACCGGGGCGAAGTTAATGGCCAGAGTCAATGTTCCTAAAAGCAGGAGAGACAGTAAACCTCCCAGGTTATCCACGGGAGCAGTTGTCTCGCTGATGTGATTGGGGATGAACTTAATGGACATCAGTAGGGCTACCACCGCCAGGGGCAAGGTGATTAAAAATACCGAACCCCAGTCATTAAAGGTTAACAGGTATCCGGAGATTATGGGTCCCAGAGCAGCAATGGCTGCCCCAATACCGGACCACAGGGCTATGGCCTTGGTTCGTTTCTGCCCAGACCACAAAGCAGTTATAAGGGCCAGTGTAGTGGGAAAAGCCATTCCTGCGGCTAGACCACCTATGATACGAGCCAAAATCAGGATCTCAATGGAGGGTGCAAAACCAGCAACTATGGAGGCGGGTATGGCCAGCAGAGTCCCCAGGATCAGCATCATCTTTCTACCGTGGTGGTCACCCAGGGCACCGAACCATAGCACTGATGCCGCCAGGCCCAGGGAGTAACCCACGGCCACCAGGTTGATCTGGACCTGGGAAGCATTAAAAACCAGACCTATGGAAGGAAGGGCCACGTTAGCCACGGATAAGTTAAGATTGGCCACTGCCGCCACCAAGATGAGGGTGGCTAAAGCTATCATTCCTGGTTCAGCTATTTTAGAAGTTGGTGTCCGGTTCATTTTAATACTCCCTTTATCCCCTAGTACTAGTAGATATTATGTTCTAAGATGATTTATATAGTCATCCAGTACTGGATTATTAATTGTTGCCATATTTGTTGAGATGCTAAAGAAGGGTTAGGGGTCAATGGTTATTCCTTTTGATTATTTTTATTTTCCCATGTTTTTCGGACAGTTGGGAATTAAACTGATCCCTATTATTCACCAATGGGAAACCAAAAAAAAATAAGAGTGGGGATAATTCTTAAAAAAAGAATAGAAATCGGTTAAACTCTATTCTTGCTTGGTTGGATAATTGAAACCTACTTTTTTGGAGGCCCATACCCATAAAATAACCATGAAAACTAAACCGCAGGCCAATCCTAACAATCCGCTTTCTGGGCTAAAAATGTTGGTTGCTTTAATCCCTAAAATACCAATACTACTACCGAAGCCAAATAGACTGTAAACTATGGTATTCCAGAGGGCATGGGAGAATGATGACACAATTATAGAACCGGAGATGTACCTTAGAAGTCCAAAGGTCAACCCCCCAATAATTCCTCCGGTGATGTATATGGGAAGCATACTCAAGTTGAACGAGGAATTCAGGAAGAATAGTGGTAAATGCCAGGAGGCAAAGGCCAGGGCCGTGAGTAGGAGAATTAACTTGGGATTCATCTTACCCCTTTCCAGTATCCCGTAAAGCCATCCTCTGAAGAAACCTTCTTCAGTGGCGAATGCTAATATAAGTGTGTATAAAAAGAGATAAACAATTTTACCAGTCATTTCATTGGGGTATTTTATTCCACCGATGTTTCCGGTTACCAGGGCAATAACCATAATAACCAGACAAATACTCAGAGGATAGAGAATAGCCCAGATATAATCTCTTAGTCTTCCAAATTCCAAACCCAACTCTTTACCATTCATTTTTGTCCAGTAGGCTAAAATTAGAATTAAGGGAAATATTACCATTACTTGAAGTTGTTCGTTATTGAATATTACTGGAAAAAGTGTGCTGCAGATCATAACCAGGACATATCCAATTAAACCATATTTGTAAGCGTTTTTCATGTTTCACACTCCAATTCAATTTAAGGCAGGTGGAAACAAAAAAAACCAAAACAACCCGCCAACTCCTTATTTAAAAATTATTCACTCGGTTAAAGGAAGAGGTATCTGTTTAAAATCATCTTTTCCCTTAACAATATCACTTCAACTACTAAGTTAGTGATGACCCTCTTTAAATGTTACTATTTGGGTTTAACTTACTAAATTTCATCATATAGTGTGATGCGCCTAAAGTAGTCCCATAATCATAGTGATTTTCTTCATGATTTGTTCTAGGTCCCGAGCTGATATTTGGGGGATTACTATCTTAAAATTTGATCCAGGATAAGGTGAAGATAACCCATTTAAAGATATAAATAAAATTAATCCTACAAAACAAACGATACCACAATTATTGTAGTTTTACGTTTAATGTTTTGTTTATTAAACTTTATTATTTTTTTCTGACCTTTTGAATCCGAAATATATTAAAATAACGCAAATTATTAAGCCAATGATTGCAGGGGTCAATATTGACATTCCTGATTCCCCACCGAACACCGCACTCCACAGAATTTTAGCCAGAGCTATAAATACAATCACGGATATTCCGAAAAGTAAGTTACGCTTCCAGAAAGCAGCACCTAGAACAATCAATGAAATGGGCACAAGCAGGGTCATTAATATTTTACCTATTCCCCAGGGAGCATTCAAATAATCTATTTCTACCTGCAGAAATTGAGTTACTTGTGCACTGGCCATTCCGGGCTCGGAGAACCAGAACATGCTGGATAGGAGTAAGAAAATTGTGGCTGAAATACCAGCCCAACTCCTTTTATAAGCAAAATAACAGAAGGGTATTAAGAATAATGGTCTTATGTACCAACTTAAAATGTTATGATGGCGGGCCCAGGCCCAGCTGGAAAAATCTTTATTGGTGAGGGCCAGAATAAGGGTCAGTGTAAACAGCCCAAAAATTAGGACTATAGCTTTATCATATTTTTTTATTTCCAGGTTTACCATTTTATCACCCCTCTCCTATCTGGAATTATGGGAATCAGTTACCAAGTCCGTCTTTCATGAAATCCACGTAGTTATTGAGATTTTGCACCATGTTTTGGAGTTTGAAATCTTCTTCTGTTCTGAATATCTGGTCAAAATTAAGAAATAAAAAACTCATTACCTTTACCAGGAAATCCTTGGAAAATTTGCCGTCAAAGTCCCCATTTTTTATTCCCTTTTCCACCATTTCCCCCATCATGGCTTCGGTTGTAAGTCCTAAAACATCTTTTACATCTTCGTAGATCTGGCTGCCCTTTTCATGGGCAAACATTAGGCTTAGCCGGTGGTATTTGGGAAAAATAGTGGCAAATTTCATTCCCAGTTCGGCCTGAATTTTAAACCCTTCGAAAATATCATTTTGCTCTATATCAGTGTTATTTTCTTTAATATAATTGTCCACAAACTCCCATTTGGCTTTATTGGCATTTTCAAGCAGATATATGTAAAGTGCTTCTTTGTCCTGGAAGTGGTAATAAAAAGTACCCTTGCTGATGCCGGCATTTTTAAGGATAGTGTTTAAAGATGCGTTTTCATAGGTTTTCAGGGTGAACTCATCTAATGCTGCATCCAAAAGCTCTTTTTTCCTTTCAAATGATTTTTTCTTCATGGAATCGACTTCTAACCCCTGTGTTTATAACTAATATCCCAGTTTCTATTAACTAACTGTAAATTAATGTTGACCTCCAAGATATATAAACCATGTGGTCTAGACTATGTGGTCTAATGAAATGGATGAACACCCCTCTTGAAACATTCCTCTGTAACTCAATTGACAGTTCCCGGCAGAACAGCATTATAAATAATGAAAATAAAGAAAAATTTATTCTAAATTATTATCTGCTATTTTATAGTGAGGATCTTCCCAGAGATTTACATCAATTATTTCGGATGCATTATCTAGAAGAGTTCTACAATCTTCACTTAGATGTTTTAAATGGACACTTTTGCCTAATTTAGCGTATTTTTGTGTCATACAGTTTAATGCTTCGATTGCAGAATGATCCATTACTTTGGACTCACTAAAATCAACCACTATTTGGTCAGGGTCGTTGACATAGTCAAATATTTCTTTGAAGGCGGTTGTTGACCCAAAAAATAGTGGTCCGTCAATTCCATAGTGTTTTACCTGATTTTCATCATAGGTTATATGTGCATGGATTTTTTTGGCACTATTCCACGCAAAGGACAGTGCGGAAATAATAACTCCAATGATCACTGCTATGGCCAAGTTATTGAAGATTACAGTCACTCCCGCCACGATAATCATTACCATCACATCAGTTCGGGGTACCTTTTTTATGATTCTAAGTGAAGCCCATTCAAATGTACCTAGAGCAACCATAAACATTACTCCCACTAATGCCGCCATAGGGATCTTTTCTACAAGTGAAGAACCGGCTAAAACTATTATTAATAGTCCAAGTGCTGCAGTGACTCCAGAAATCCGGTTTCTACCCCCTGAATTAACATTTATAATACTCTGACCAATCATGGCACAGCCACCCATACCTCCAAAGAATCCACAAACTGTATTTGCAACTCCCTGAGCTACACTTTCTTTATTGCCCCTTCCACGAGTTTCGGTCATTTCATCAATAACATTCAAGGTTAATAAGCTCTCAATTAGACCTACTAATGCCATAACAATTGAATAGGGTAATATGATTGCCAAGGTTTCCAGATTAATTGGTACCAAGGGTATGTGAAATGCAGGCAAACTTCCTCCGATTGATGCTATGTCTCCCACGGTTTTTGTTGGAATTTGAAAACCAATTGTAATGGCGGAAACAGCTATAATTGCAGCTAAAGATGAGGGAATAGCCTTGGTAAATTTAGGTAAAAGATAGATTATGGCCATGGATAGAGCTACAAATCCTAACATTGTCCACAGTAAAGGTCCGGTTAACCATCCCCCATCAGCAGCTTGGAACTGTTCAAATTGAGAAGTGAAAATGATTATGGCCAGACCATTAAGAAATCCGAATATCACCGCTTGTGGTACAAGGCGGATGAATTTTCCAAGTTTGAAAAGACCTATAGCTATCTGTATAAATCCCATCAATACCACGGCTGCAAACAGATATTCAACTCCGTGGGTTGCCACTAAGGCAATAACTACTACGGCCACTGCTCCAGTAGCACCTGAAATCATTCCGGGCCTGCCACCTAGCATTGCGGTGATTAAACCAATGATAAAAGCCGTGTAAAGCCCAACTAAAGGATTTACATTGGCAATTAATGAAAATGCAATTGCTTCTGGTACGAGGGCTAAAGCCACTGTTGTGCCGGATAAAATTTCATTTTTCGTGTTTAAATTTTTTGTTTTAGTTTTTAGTTTACTTATAAAGGACATAATATTTACCAATCCATTGGTCTTTTCGAGCGAATGAATGAAACGTTCATTATTTATTCAACGATAATAATGCCCAAAATAAGGTTTACGGGCTATAAATTCAACATATTATATTAAAAATAGATTATTGTAATCAAAAAGCCATAATACTCATTTAAAACTATTTTTTTATAATAAATGAATATTATTTGAAAAAACGATCTCTTCAAAGTTTTATATCTCTTGGAGATTTAAAATAGTTTGATTCTATTTTTAAATACTTTTGTCTATGATTATTTCCAATGCCGCATTGCTGTACTCATTTACTGTATTTTTGGTTCGTTTCATCATCAATTTACTAGTCAAAACCTTAATATAAACTAGTAATGACTCAAGTGTGTTAATTTATCTATATAAAAAGAATAGGCTAAAATCCATCCGATAGTTAAATCATAAAAGATGAATAATCTTTTTTAGTAACCCTAATTTTCCCGGAGAATATATAAAATTTTCTATTAACTCCAAATTTGGTTCCTTAAATCTAAATCAAACCAAATTATATTTGAAACCATTCCACATATTCTCCCGCATATATTCCAGTATCCCCCAGTGGAGTATGATTATTTTATCCTTATTCCTCCATATATGCATAAAAATACGTTATAACAATACTTGTACTCTAAGAAGCTGCTAAATTCAAATTTAAATTATTTTTCGTTAGGTATATAAGAAACTTCCACTTATCAATACATCAACATATGTTGATATATGGTTTTCATCATCAAAAAATTAGAAAGACATATCCACAGATTATGGAGATATATGGGAGGTATCATGACAGGTTGCCAGATTCAGGGCGAAGATAGGCCTAATGAAAGTCAAAAGAAAAGAATTAAAGAACTTATGGGGTCATTACCTGATGATGATCACTATGAAAAATATTCAGGGAAACTTAAAGCCCTATCGGATGCAACACGGCTCAAAATACTGTATTTACTTTCGGACGGAGAATTATGTGTCTGTGAAATAATGTACGCTCTTGATAAGCCCCAGTCAAGCATATCGCATCACTTGAATATTCTAAAAAACTTGGGTTTTATTAAAGGGCGTAAAGAAGGGGTATGGATTCATTACAGTCTTAAAAACCCTGAAATTACAGATACTGTTGAAAAATTAATAGAACTAATTTAACTAGGGTGATATTTTACTGGGACTGCCCTACTGGCATAATTTCGACCATGATGGTATATTTAGATGTAAACATCCTTATTAGGGGTAATATTCATTTAGGTGATTGAATGGTGAAAGAACGAGTTTTATTTATGTGTATTCATAACGCAGCCCGCTCCCAAATGGCAGAAGGACTATTCAGGGATCTTTATGGGGATATTTTTGATGTTTATAGTGCCGGGAGTGAACCCCAGGCCGTTGATCCCCTGGCCATAAAATGTATGGAAGACCTTGGAATTGACATCTCTCATCAAAGATCTAAAAGTCTGAAAGAATTTGAAGGTCAGGAATTTGATTACGTTGTAACTGTCTGCGGAAACCCCTATAATGCATGCCCATTCTTTGTGGGGGGTAAAAAATACTTCAAACAACCATTTGAAGACCCATCAGTTTTCGAAGGCACAGAAGAAGAAAAATTCAAATTATTCCTAAAACTTAGGGATGAATTAAAGGAATGGCTAGAAGATTTGTATTATTCATACATGTTACCCAATGATGAATCCTGTAATTTCTCGGAAGAGTTGGAAGGATGCTGCGGATCAATGGATAAAGAATTTTCATGTAGATAGGGGGTATAATTCATGTTAAAAGTTGTAATAGTTACTGATGGACCCTACGGGGAAAGGGCATTTGAAAATATTAAAAAAAATTTTGAAACAGAATTTGTTGAATTAGAAAAGCCTGCCTCCATGTTCATGGATGAAATCGACATTCCTGAAGATGAACTAGCAAAGATAAAGGATGCCAATGTCCTGATAACTTATACTCAACATCCGGACCTCACCTTGGATCTGGTGGATCTGGTTAATAAAGATGTAGATTACATAATTGTAGCGGCATGGAGGGGTGAAGGCTTTAAAAATCAACTAGAAGTTTATGAAAATGTAACATGTCCTTATATAATGTGTGAATTGGAAGAAAATGGTAATGAAGTATTTGACGAGTTCACTTCTAAAATTGGAAAGCCTGAAGTAGATATACAAAGTGAAAATGGTCAAATTGTTGATATCAATGTAGTCCGTTCTTCTCCTTGCGGTTCAACAACATTTGTAGCCGATTACCTTTTGGACAAATACTCAAATGTTCAGGATTTAGAGAATTTACCTATCGAGGCCGGACTTAAATTACAGCATTACCCTTGCAGAGCTGCCAAAATGAGATTATTCACCGATGAAGAATGTAAAAAGGAAATGGCATCCGGTTTTCATAAAGATGCCTTTGAAAAAGCCTTAAAATGAGATGAAAATCATGTCCTCAGACATAGATCCAGTAACTGATAAAATAGGTGGTACTCCCCAACTGGGATTTTTGGATAGATTTTTAACTCTTTGGATTTTTCTGGCCATGGTCATTGGAATTTCTCTGGGTGTCTTCTGGCCTGCTTTTAAGGGCATAGTGAACCAATTTCAGGTTGGAACCACCAGCATACCCATAGCAATTGGTCTCATACTCATGATGTACCCTCCACTGGCCAGGGTTCGCTACGAAGAGTTACCCCATGTATTCCGTGACTGGAAAGTTTTGGGATTAGCTATGTTCCAGAACTGGATAGTAGCCCCTTTATTGATGTTTGCACTAGCCATAATATTTTTATCTGCCTATCCAGAGTATATGGTGGGATTGATTCTAATTGGAATAGCACCCTGCATAGCCATGGTCTTAGTCTGGAACCAACTAGCAAAAGGGAACAATGAATATGCTGCCAGTTTAGTGGCTTTAAACAGCATATTTCAAGTCCTTTTCTACAGTGTATATGCTTGGTTTTTAATCACCATCGTACCACCATTATTAGGAATTCAGGGAGCTGCAGTTGATGTTAATATCCTGCAGATAGCCCAAAGTGTTTTCATTTACCTAGGTATACCATTCATTGCCGGCTTTTTAACCCGGTTCTTCCTGGTTAGAATCAAGGGAAAAGAATGGTATCATGAAAAATTCATACCAAAAATAAGCCCCATAACTTTGATAGCTCTTCTATTTACCATTGTGGTGATGTTCAGCTTAAAAGGAGATTACATTGTTCAGATACCGTTAGATGTGGTTATCATTGCTATACCTCTAGTGGTATATTTTGTGGTAATGTTTTTCATCACATTTTTCTTAGGATATAAATTAGGTGCTGACTACACCAGAACTACAGCTATATCATTTACAGCAGCTAGTAACAACTTTGAACTTGCAATAGCAGTTGCAATAGCAGTTTTTGGAATTGGATCCGGAGTGGCATTCGCCACCGTAATAGGGCCCCTGATAGAGGTTCCCGTCTTAATAAGTCTGGTAAATGTCGCACTAATATTCCAAAGAAAATATTTCGCCAAACAAAAGGTTTCAACGGAAAGGGAGTTATAATTTATTGTAAAATAAAAGAATTTGAAGCAATCTGGTTTTGTTTTCCTTAATTAATTAACATATAAACAATTTAAGAGGGTTATAAAATGGCAGATAAGAATAAAAAGGTATTTGAAGGTAAAAGTGCTGTGGATTCGGCTTTACATGATTTTTGCATAAAAACAAAAAAACCAGGATTTATAGATGCCATCTGTGAAGTTTGCGAGAAAGTCTATGAAACTGACCAAGATACGTATATTTGTCCACAATGCCGGGAAAAATTGAAAAATAAAGGGATTTAAAAGATAAACCTCTGTTAATAGTTAAATTGATGCCAATCCTAAAAAATGAGTATCTCGCATGTGCATCAGGAATATAATGAAAATCTTATCTTTTTAAGTGAAGGTTCTAAATATATATACAGAAAAACTACTGAGGAAACCCCTAAATCTTAACTGAAGTTATTTCATCTAAATTAGAGCCATAACTACTAACAAAAATCTGGGGATTAACCATGGAAAAACTAAACACTTATGAAATTGAAGATGAATGCTATGCCTCTTTTGCTAAAAAACCAAAGTTATCAATAGAAAAAGGTGAAGGAGTCTATGCTTATGATGAGAATGGTAAGAAGTATCTAGATCTTACTGCTGGATGGGGAGTGACCAGTTTAGGGCATGCCCATCCGGTTATCGCCGAAGCCCTTTGCCAGCAAAGTAAAAAAATTATACAGAATCCCAACTCCGGAGCAACCTATTCCCCAGCAAGGTCCAAACTTCTGTTACTGATGAGAGAGATACTACCCGATAATTTAACCCGTATATTTTTTTCAAATAGTGGTGCAGAGGCTAACGATGCAGCAATTAAACTTGCCAGAAAAGCAACCGGGAAATTGAATATTATATCGGCAGAGAAAAGTTTCCATGGGCGAACTATTAGCACCGTGTCTGCAACCGGTCAAAATGTCCATAGAAATAAGTTTAATCCCCTAATTCCCCATCATATATTCGTTCCGTATAATGATATCGCGGCAGTTGAAAGAGTGATAGACAACGATGTTGCGGCGGTAATAGTTGAGCCTATACAGGGTGAAGGTGGTATCAATGTACCTGATTCCGATTACCTGGCTAAATTGTCTAGTTTATGCACAGAACATAATGTCCTTTTAATAGTAGATGAAATTCAAACTGGTTTTTGCAGAACCGGACCCATGTTCCTGTCCGATGGTGTTAAAATTGATATTTTAACCATGGCTAAGGGTATTGCCGGAGGATTCCCTTTCGGAGCATTTGCATTCTCGGAAGAAATACACGATAAGCTCGAAAAAGGAGATCATGGTGGCACATACTGTGGTAACCCACTAGGTTGTGCAGTTGCCTATTCAGTTATCAAATATATGCTGGACAATGAAATCTGGGAAAATGTTGATGATGTAGGGGGATACGCCCTTACAGAATTAAATAAATTGAAAAATGAATATCCTCATCTTATAAAAGATGTAAGGGGAAAAGGGTTATTGATTGCAGTGGAGGTAGTGGACGAAAATACCGCGGCATCCATATATTCTAAATGTTTGGATTGGGGCCTTATTCTAAATGTTACCCAGGGCAACATAATTCGCTTATTTCCCGCCTTGAACATATCAAAAGAACAACTGGAAGAAGGATTAGTTATATTTAAAAGGGCTTTAACCACCAGTTGAATTTGTAAACCCCTTATGGGGGGGTTATTCAAACAGAGAAAATAACTTTATTTGTATATAAAGGAGATTAAGAATGTGGAAGTCTATTGGAACCTTAATACATGGTGGTACTGTAAATAAAACACATGTAGAACGGATTAGGGATCTTGTATTGTATGAAGGTTCTGAACTTAAAAATAAACTAGTGAAATTTTTCTTACTCCTAATTTTTTCCTCAGGTATTGCTACCTACGGACTTCTTGGAGATTCTGTGGCAGTTATTATTGGGGCCATGATAATCGCCCCATTAATGTTGCCTATAATGGGTCTTGCCTACAGTATTAGTGCGGGTGATATCAAAGCCATGAAGAATTCTCTACTTTTAAGTTTAGGTGGAATAATCGCTGCCATCGCAGTAGGCTTCATTCTAACATTGCCCATGAATAGTTTATTTCAACCTGAAAACATTAACCAGATCTTGATCCGAACTTCACCCGGCCTTATTGATCTCCTTGCAGCTCTGGTCACTGGATTTGCAGGGGCATTTGCCATGTCCCGTAGTGATGTGTCGGATACACTTCCGGGAGTGGCCATCGCAATATCACTTGTTCCTCCACTGGCCAATGTAGGAATTCTCCTTGCAACATTCAACTATTCCCTGGCTTTGGGGAGTTTTTTGCTTTTTGTGACTAATTATTTAGCCATACTCGTTACTGGGGCGGCCCTTTTTGGAATAATGGGCTATTCACGGGTAACAATTTTAGAAAAATCGTCAAATGCCAAGAGAAATGGTTTGATCGTTGTTTTAATAAGTTTAATTGTAATTACTGTTCCATTGGGTTACAATGGTTACAACGTTGTTACTGACAACAGCATTACCCAAACTGTGAATAATGCATCCACTGAATGGCTTGAAGGTAGTGGATATGAATTACAATCAATTAACATTCTATCCTCAAATAATACTGTGGTGGTAAAGATCATAGGAAATGGACCGTTACCCCCTATTGAAAAACTTCAAGAACAGGTAAAAGGGAAAATTTATGGAAAGAATATCAAGTTAGAAGTTGTTTATTCTGATACATACCTTCTGAACACATAATAGATATTATTTGGAAGTCCAATGCACGCATTATGGATTTTAATCTATTTCTGGTATATATGGATATTTTTAATGATAGTGAACCTATCTTTTTACAAACATCTTATATCTTTACGTAAAAAGTAAAAGTTTAAATATTTAAAGTTTTTTATTATATTATTATACAACTAGTTGAAGGACCAATTAACCTGGCTTTTTACCCCCGTACAACATGATAAAAGAATATCAGGATAAGGAGTGGATGAAATTAAATCTAGATTCATAATTCTGTTAATGGCTTCTTTTTTATTGATTAGTAGTTTAGGGTTTGCATTTTCAATAAATGATAATCAGCAAACTTCCCTTAAAGTTTCTAATCAACCTGAATTTACAGTCAATGAAATAACGGATGCCGCTTCAAGAGTGAAAACTTACACTGAAAATAATCACCAGTTACCTAATTACGTGCAGATTTCATCCCGACAGGTTTCCATGCCTGATTTTCTAAGATTAATGGCGGTATGTACCAAGAGAATTAACAGCGGTTCCTCCTCTAAGATTGTTGCTAAAAATATCAAGTCTCCCTCTAGTCCTTCTGAGAACTTAAAAAATGGGAATATTTACAGATCGGAGTACATTGACATGGCCCAAAGGATTGAATCATTTTCTGATGGGAATAATATGGCACCCAATTATGTAAGATCCTCCCTTGGAAACATAAGGTTCGAAAACTCGGTTTATATTTATTCTAAAATCTTAAATTATTATAAAGAACACAAAACACTCCCTAACTACGTTTATGTTAGTAAATGGAATAATAATCCAGATCCTAACCTATTACCCTACTTAAAACCCAGTTTAAACTGCCAATCTAATGATAATTCTATTATTTCATTATCTAGAAGTGTTGCATCCGGTTCAGATTATGATAAAGCCACTAAAGTTTTTAATTGGGTTAGAGATAAAGTCAGTTACTCTTTTTATTACAATACAAAAAAAGGTGCTTTAGGGACACTCAATCAAAGGAAGGGTAACTGTTGTGACCAAACTCACCTTCTGATTGCGCTTTGTCGAGCCACGGGATTACCCGCTAAATACGTCAATGGAGAATGCACATTTAGAAGTGGTAATAGGTATGGGCATGTCTGGGCCCAGGTTTACGTGAATAATAAGTGGTATACTGCTGATGCTATAAGTTCTAGTAATTCTTTTGGTGTAATAAACAACTGGAATACTGCTACTGCATCAATTAATGGTTATTATAGAGAATTACCATTTTAATGTTTTAATTTCACTTTTTAGCCATATAGGGGGCATGAAACTAAAAAGTCTTTGGTTTTAATGAAGCTTTAAAATGTTTGATAAAGTTTTGGAGTTAAATCTCGAGAGTGAATTAACAGAAAAGTGATAGAGATCAAACTTTGTAAGCCAATTTCTGACAACAATAAGTATTTGGGAGTTTGAAAGGGAAGACATAAGACAGGGTGATGTACTATTCTCCCGTATAAATCCTGGCGGTGACCACATAACCACAATGGCCATCCAGCACTCCCACTGTGACATAAATAAATTCCTTAACTGGGATCGAAAGCAGAATATCTAGTTGAAAATAATAAAATAGGTAATTTAACAGATAATAAGATAAAAAAATAGTATTTATTCTTCTTTTCGTTTACTGGTGGTTTTTAGAAGCAAGATCCCTATAAAACCAACACCCAATATTAATGCAAGTAGCCAGTCTAGGGAGCTTAAAGCATGGGCATAGTAGGCATAGAAGATGGTCACCACACAAAATGGGTTTAAAACCAACCAGGTGGTTAAAAATCCAGGATTATACCCTGGTTTTTTAATCTGGAAGATAATGGTATGTTGTATGCCATTTATGAGTAACTGGAAGAATATTAACCCCATACCAACCCATGGTAAAACAGTAACCAGTAACGCACCCAGTATAGCCCAGATCCATATGGACATGTTTACAAATAGTTTGTAAGCCGGGGATAGGGGTGAGTCTTCTTCTGGTGGATCTTTACTTAATACCGTGTAGAAGTTAGCGAATTTTTCAAATCCAATGGGAGAGAGGATATATTCTTCTGTTTCATGGATCATGACCAGGGGTAAATGAATCCAGTATAAAAAAGCCAGCCATGAAAAATTAGGGTCTGTAAATTTGAAGCAGATAAAAATAGTTATTAATATGGGCCCTAGAAAAATCCCCATTCTTTCCCAGATGTTATTATAGGTTTTATACATATTTTATACCTTTTTGGCCTGAATTTTCCCATTTAAGGAGAATACTCACCATAAATTAATTTTTTTCATCTTCATCTGGTCCATAGGTTAAAGCAGCAATGGTTAGAATAATAATTGCCGCAACTATGATCACGATGGCGATATTGACAATGGTCAATGCAGAAATACTATGCAGATAAAACAAAGTCGAAACTAACGATATCAACCACACCAGGGTAATAACCCCTCCTTGCCACGTTCTTGGAGCCGGCCCCCAGCCAACATGTTTAGGCCCAAACCAGCGTTTATTAGTTATTCTTTTCATACTTCCCCGTCCTATTATTATGTATTAAAAGATATGTAATTGAATACTTAATAAATATGTACTGCCATGAGCAAAAAAAGTGACAGTACTAAACATATAAGCTTCCGGTTTATGATATGCATTTTAACCATCTATTTTCCAGGGAATGATATTTTCAACCTATTTTAACTAATTACCTGTAATTTAACCGGGCATATCCAACAGATTTGCGATCTAGTCATCAGCAATAACCTCCAGAATATAATTCTAGTCGGGCACAGTTATGGGGGCATGATCATCACCGGTGTAACCTCAAAAATCCTGGAAAGAATTGACAGGCTTGTTTATCTTGATGCTGACTGGCCCGACCCGGGACAATCGCTATTTGACGTTCTCAAACTCAGCGGATTGGGCCCTGAGGTCGCGATTCCAGGGCTTGAACCTTCCCTGGCGTATGTGGAAAAAATCCAATACGACCCGGAAAAAGCGAAGTCCCTGAAAAAGTTTTTTTATTCGCTGACACCGAAGGTGACATCGCCATCTTCCGGGATATTGTAGTTAAAAAAATTCAGAACAGCAATGAAGATTGGACCATATGGGACCTGCCAACAATCCATATTGCCCAGGCCACCATGCCCGAAGAACTGGGCAAACTACTTCTTAAAGCCGCACTTGAAAGATAATTAACAACTGCATGAATAGAGTCTCCAAGATGAAGCCGGAGTTAAAAAATTGAAAAGTGAGGTTTAAAGCAGAATATCAAAATTAATTTATACCTCCTGATTCATTGGAGCGAAAAATTCAATAATATTCTGTTGTGAATATAAAATTAAGTCTATTGAAAATAAAGGGGGTACATGTATGGACGTGGGAGGGTATTCTAAGTGTGACGGGGTTGCTCTAGCAGCTTTAGTCAGAAAAGGTGAGGTGTCACCGAAAGAACTTACACATCTTTTTGTGGAAGCAGTTGAAAAGGTAAATCCAAAAATCAATGCAGTTCTAGAGGTCTACTTAGACCGTATCGAAGCACCGGATGATCAACTAATCGCTAACGGCCCATTTGAAGGTGTGCCATTCTTGATGAAGGATATTGGGGCTGGTGAAAGAGGAAGACTTCAAGAAAGCGGATCTAGGCTCATAAAGGGGCACGTTGCAGAGCAGGACTCATTCTTAACTTCGTTTTTCAAAAAAGCGGGTTTGAATCTGTTGGGCCGTACAACAACACCAGAATTCGCCTTGGGAATCTCGACAGAATCAGAATTGGTTGGAGTGACCTGTAATCCCTGGGATCTGGATGTCATGAGTGGTGGTTCCAGTGGTGGGGCTGCAGCGAGTGTTGCGGCTGGTATTGTTCCAATAGCACATGGTAGTGATAACGGGGGGTCAATCCGCATTCCGGCAAGTGCTTGCGGCCTAGTAGGGTTGAAACCCTCCCGTGGACGCGTGACACTTGGTCCGGATATTGGAGAGCTTTGGCCAGGAATGTTACAGGAGTTTGTTTTGAGTCGGACTGTCCGGGACACAGCTTTTATGTTAGATGCTGTGTCAAAACCTGTATCTGGTGATCCTTTCATCATAAAACGCCCGGTTCGACCTTATGCTCATGAATTGGATGCTCCAACCGAGAAACTTAGAATAGCTTGGACCATTGATCCTTGGCAAGCGGATGGCTCAGTGGATTCAGATGTAGTCTGCAGTGTGGAGCAAGTAGTTTCTGAATGTGAAAGAGCAGGTCATGAAATGGTTCAGGACACCCCTGTTTTCGACTATGAGGAGTATCTTCACGCGGTATGTGTAGCATGGGCATTTGGGATGTATATGGGAATTGATATGTTCGCAGCAGCGATGGGACGAAAAATAAGCGAAGAAACAGTTGAACCCGTGATGTTGTCTTTTTACGAGTACTCCCAGGGACTAACAGCTGCTGACATGTTCATGGCGGAATTCGTCTTGAACCAATTCCGAAGAAACTTTGGGAAATTCTTTGAACAATATGACCTGTTACTCACACCCACCTTAAACCAATTACCCGGGCCCCACGGTAAGTACTCGAAAATGAGGACAGATGTTGGATACGAGGAATATATGCGTCTTTGTGAGGAAACCAAAGTGCATACAACTGCGGCTAATGTGACCGGACAACCAGCAATGACCTTGCCTCTGGGGCAAAGTAGATCAGGTTTACCCATAGGGATCCAGTTTATGTCCCGATTTGGGGAGGAAGGCACACTAATACGTCTGGCAAGTTCCCTTGAAAAAGAAATGCCCTGGAAGGATCGAATTCCACCAGTACATGC
The DNA here is from genome assembly GCF_003491305.1 of Methanobacterium sp. BAmetb5. Lineage (NCBI taxonomy): Archaea > Methanobacteriati > Methanobacteriota > Methanobacteria > Methanobacteriales > Methanobacteriaceae > Methanobacterium > Methanobacterium sp. BAmetb5. Next base: position 759,758 of record NZ_CP022706.1, on the reverse strand, counting down.
AAGCCGATAGTGAGATTACGAAGCATGCCAGATTAAGCCTTGAAATTAAATGTGAAAAGTTCCCCCATTAATTTTTCCTGAACAAATCAGGGGATCTAAAAACAGAATAACAGGTTAATGAGGGCTATTTTTCTGCAATTTTTTAAACAAAAAGCTACTTTTTAAAATAAATAAAGAAGAGAATATAAATTCCATTTTCAACTAATTTTGATAATTTATATCCTGTGTTGTTAGATAATGACATTTTATTAATTCATCACCATCCAAGTCTTCTTTATGCATATCAACGGCATTTATTCGGCTATTTCCATAATTTTTGTAATAATAGATGCCGTTTTCCTGGTCCATACAAGCAGAATATGTTGTTTTTTCTGCCATTCCCTCTGTTAAAACCCCTGCTTTTACCATTTTTACATAGTCAAGCATGTGCATACACTGGGTCACGGCACTGATATCATCCTCCAGAACTGGCATATGAGCTCTAGCATAGGCAATTCTCACAAATCTTGCAACGCTATGAGAATCTCCGGGAAGTCCCAGAGTACCAGCTCCAACACCATGAATCTGCAATAACTGGTCACTCCACTTGACTGGTTCTGGTTGATTAGGACTAATAGATATGTATCTGTTTAGATTCATTAAATGCCAGTCAAAGGTTGGTTGATTGGTCATAACTCCCACAGGGTTATCAAAAACTGCAAGCTGTTCTTTAGTTTTTTCAACCACAATTGACGCACCGGTTTTATCAGCTATCATCCAGTGGAGTGTGGGAACTGGTGTCTGGTCATTTAAGGGCACATCTACTAAATCTATGTTAGAAAGAGCACTTTTAACTTCATCAATTGTATCGTAGTTGGAGATTACCCAGTAAATGAAGTCGTAAGGTGTGATATTTGTTTTTCCCGGTACTGGCTTTGCTTCAAAATGTGCGAATCCTTCAAAATTCAGACCAGCACAGACTAATCCATTTTCATTCATGGCATCAAACATGGAGGGATGATCGTCAATTACAGCTCCAATGCCAATAATGGCTTTGTTGGTCGTTTGCATATCTCCGGTAACTTTATCTTCCAGAAGGTAATTTCTCGGAAGAATTAGGGGAGATTCATTTACATTATATGCCAAGTCCAAATTTCGTCCAACAAAATTATTCCCCTCTTCGGTTTGTATACTAAAGGTCGTACACATTTTTTCACCCCAATCTTTTTTTATCTTTTTTTAATTATTTATTTTTTCAGGGAGTGCAGAGGAAATCAGGCGAGCAATGGTGGACATAAATTTAAGGATAGGGTTCGGGACGCATACCCTCTAGCCGACCCCGATGACCTACGAAAAACTTACCAGAGGTATATTGATTACTTAAAGTGAATAGTTTCCCGGTTAATTATTCAATGGGTGAATCAGGATTTACAAAAAACAGGGTCTTTGAGATGAATAAGGAGCTGAAAGAGTTGAAGGGTGAGGTTTAGAGTGGCTTATTTTTTAAATTAATAATTTTTAAGGAAAGGGCTAATTTATTTGGGTGAAAATGCAGGTTAATTTTTCTTGATAAGTGGAAAAAAGTTGGTTTTCCTATCTTTTTCCTTTTCTCTTTTGTTGTATCATGGTTGGGACATACATCACTGCAAAACCTATGATTACGGACAATACTAGGTCTAGGTTGTTTAACATTCCAGATACTAAAAAGTTGTAGTAAATATACAATGAAACCGGAACATATATTGCACTGGCAGTCACCACCCCGGGAGAATATTCACCGGTGCGTAGGGTGTAGTATGCATGGATCAAGAAGTTTGAAAATATCCATGCAGCGGAGGATAATCCGATAACCAGGGTTAATTCGCTGGGATAAAAGATTGCAAGTGATGTGGCTATGATAACGTAAGCCATGAAAATAACATTTCCAATAACGAACTGGCCGAAGGTTTCAGGTGCACCAATATATTTAATGGCCCACGGAACGAAACGTGGTGATTCTTCTAAGATATGTATAAAATATGCTACCGGTACCAGCCATAAAATTGTTAAATCCATTATAACATCCCCCACTAATATTCATACCTAATCTGTACTTTTTTTTATTTATATTAATGTAGTATGTTTTGAATCGAAAATTTGGGATGTTCCTCATTAAATAATTAAAACGTCCAATATTAGATGCTCATTTTGTTTGGATATTAAGTTGCTCTGATTGCGAGGTAGCTACCTAAGGTTGGAGCTAAAATATATCCTAAAGTTGCTAATAGGGTAATGATCGGGCTGGATGAGTCGAGATTTGAATGGCCTTGAATAATTAAATACACATGGGATATGATTGAAATAAGAATAATTCCTAACCCTACACAGATTCCATTTAATAATTGTTTTTCTTTTCCAATGTATGTAGCTATAAATCCTCCAATAACTGAAACTCCAATAACTTCAATTGCATTAATTAGATTAATTTCTAATATGCTTAAGTTGTTTGAAGGAATAATTGTGTAAGTTATCAAGGATATGAAAAAACAAATAACAAACGTGACAATGATTCCAGTAATAATAGAAACGAGATTAAATCCTTTATCCAAATATTTAGTTTTGAAAGATTGTTTTTGCTTTTTATCTGCCATCAGCCAACCCCTAAAATTATAGATAAGATATCCTACTCATATTTCTTAAAAAAATTTGTTAAGCTGGCCCAAAAGTACTTAGAACCGCACCCACACGAATTACATTTGCTAAAATAAACACAAGAACAATTACAACCGCTGCTATTAATATGTATACTCCTTTTTTATTGGTCTTTTTTTGCACAGCCACTGCGATGATTCCACAGATTGTACCAATGAACAGGAATAGTATGAAACCTGAAATTGTTCCCAATATATATAAAATAGCAGTGATTGTTTCTGGTGATATGTTTAAATTAGCCACTTGAATGTTTGTTTGATTTGGTGATAAGAAAAAGACCAATGGGGTGGATATAAGTCCAGCTATGCTTGTTGGCAGTCCTCCGTAGAAGATTCCATTAATATAACTCACTTCCACAAGATAAAGAGCAATGAATCCACCGATTACTGGTGCTATCAAACCCATTTTTGGTAAATACAATCCAGTAAATAGAGCTATTAAAAATGTAACCCCAAATCCAACAATAACCGCCTTCCAATTCACCTTTATTTTTTCCCCACCTACTTTACCCCTATTAAATTTGTAACCTCTTATTTCTGCCCCAATACCTCCAAAAATTGAGCCCACAGCGGAACACACGATTAATGTAATAATGAGTGCATAAATCTCTCCCATAATAACTATGCTTGCTGGAGCCTCACGGGGAAAAATTAAATCAAAGATCATTGAAACTCCCCCTAATATTATGGCAGTGACGATGCCCATCACTATCCCGTGTTTTGCTCCTTCCACATAAGTTCCTCCGACCATATAACCGGTTAATAGAGCACCGATTAGGAATCCAACGTATATTCCATAGGAATAAATTGGAGATAACATCAATAAAAACGAAGATAAAACACCTAGCACTATTGCAGTAGCAGAACCTGCCAGTACTGCTTTCCAATTAATATTTTCCATTTTGATTACCCCCTTCTCCCCCTCATAATAAAATTTTCCAGGTAATTTTAGATTACTATGATTATCTTATTTATTAATATTGTAAGTTGATTAAAATTTTAATTATTAATCAAATTATTTAGCAGGGTTAATCACAACCTTAGGTTACAACTCTAAAACAGCCCTACAAAGCTTCGAGAAGCATGAAAAATCTAAGAACCTAAATTATTAATAGTTTCAAAATAAAAGGCATTGTTAAATAAGGAGAGCGATTTATGGCAAATATAGTAATCTTTCATTCGGTTTTAGGGCTTCGAAGGGGAATAATTGAAGCTGCAGAAATGTTAAAGGATAAAGGACATAATGTTCTCACTCCAGATCTTTATAATGGTGAAACATTTGATGATATGGAACTAGCACTCGAAAAATTTGAGGAAATTGGAATCAAAGAAATGGTGTCTCGTACCATTTCTTCAGTTAAAGATTTTCCCAGTGAAACAGTTTATGCCGGATTTTCGAATGGAGGAACGTCGGCTGAGTTACTTGCTGGAACAAAGCCTGGTGCCAGGGGATGTCTTTTATTTCACGCTGCTTTACCCCTTAATATGATTGGAATTGAAAGGTGGCCATCAAATGTCCCTGTTCAGGTTCATTATGCCGCTGAAGATCCGTGGAAAAATCAACAATTTATCGATGAATTTTCAAAGAGCATTCATCAATCTGGCGCCAGTTATGAATATTTTGAGTATCCGGTCACAGGACACCTGTTCACTGACCCAGATTCACAAGATTACAACAGAAAATCATCTGAATTGTTGTGGCAACGGGCAATACAGTTTTTACAGGATATTAAATGAATTTATCAATTATAAAAGCAGCCGGCCACATGTTCGGAAATTCTCACAACACACAACTAATAAATGCGGGAATGGCTGAGGAAATCAGGGAACTGCAAATACTTGTCGTGGAGATGAGAAGGAGTTAAAAGAACTGAAGAGTGAGGTTTAGAGGGTCATTTTTTGGGATTTAAAGAGGGATTCATCATATATATCTCTTAAGAATTCAAAAAATGGAAAAATAATATATGAATGAGGGCACATACTTATAATTAATCATAAAAATTTAAATTATACGAATTGGGGGGTGAAAATGATGGTTGAAAAACAACAGGCAACTGGGGGTTCACTGGTTGGATTTGCTTTAATAATTCTGATTCTTTTTTTAATATTCCCGGTGTTTACTTGGTACCTCATATGGGTTGCGATTATTGTAATGTTAATAGGCGGAATCATTACCATGGTGACCGGAGGTGCGGAATAAGCAATTAGAAGATATTATTTCCCTTTTTTATCTTTTTTTTTAATTTAACAATACTCCCCAATACCAAAACTCCTTTTTCGGACTTCATTACCTATAAAATGAATAAATATAATTTATCTAACCTTTTATTTTTTCTTCTAAAAAAATAATACACCAAAATCCAGAAGTTTTACTCAGAGTAATGAATTTTACTTTGGAAAGACTAAAAACAGGCCGTAATACTCAAATATTCATATTATCATAAGTGGCAAATAATGATGGTAAGAATTGTTAATTGTGACATATTTGGGCTGATCTTGATATAAAAAATATAATAAGTTATTAAAATTTTAAATAAAATCATATCTTTACCAAATTTTATTACATTAATGGGCTCTTTAAAAAAAGGAGTTATAAAATGATTGAAGATTTGAAAACAAAATCGTATGTGTGGCAGATTATGATCATTGCTGTTATTTTCGTGGCAATTATAGGAATGAAATATACTTCTGAGATTTTAGCACCAATACTGCTTTCCATATTTATTGCCATAATCATATATCCTGTTTTGAAGTGGCTTATGAATAAAGGCCTTTCATACAACCAGTCTGTATTAGTAACTCTGGTCGGAACCTTGGTTTTAGGTGCTGGAATTTTAGCTTTTTTAGCGTTTTCACTCGTTCAATTAGTAAAACAATTGCCAGATCTCACCATAACCTCAGGGGGAATTCTGGCACAATACGGAAATGAAATAATAAAATTCATTGTCACTCACATCCCCCTAGAGAATATTGCCGGGCTAATGGCCTTGGGAATTTTCATGCTGTTTGCTGTAATATTCCTGGTGTATGAACTTCCCATAATAAAAGTTAGGCTTGTAAAAGGGTTAGGTGCTGATAGTCCCACTTTGAACAAGATATTTGATCTTGTTCAAGCTAACATCACGTACTTTATCATAAGGGCAAAAGTAAACTTCATTTATGGAATTGGTGTTTCAGCTATTCTTTTTGTCTTTGACATTAACTTTGCAGTTCTGTGGGGATTATTAACCTTTGCCCTGGGGTTCATCCCCTATTTAGGCATTATAATAGCAGCCATACCTCCGGTATTAGTAGCCTGGGCTAAATATGGTATAGGGGGAGCTATCGCCATGGGGGTTTTCTTCATAATTATTAATACTGTAGCGGAAAGCTATATCTTCCCCAGGTTAACTGGAAAAGGACTTGAGATGTCCGTTTTTGTAGTGTTTGTTTCATTATTTGTATGGGGCTGGATTTTAGGGCCCACTGGATTTTTAATTGGGGTTCCATTGACTTTGGTGGTCATAAAGTATCTCCAAAACTACGATGAAACACGATGGCTGGCCTTATTAATGGGTAGTGAAGAAGAAGAAAGAAAATAATGTTAAACCCTTCCCTAATCATATAATGCGCAGAATTGAAAGAGGAGGAAGAAAAAAAATGAAGAATATGGAATCAAATGCCCTACCTTTACCAGCATATGCTGGAGGCCATCTCGCCATCACTTTGAGTCCGGTGGTTGGAACTCTTGGTAAAGAGCATTCTGAGATGTTCATTCCGGGTGAGGAAGAGCTTGCAGATGGTGAGATGCGAGTGACAGTACTGGGTAGTGGTAATCCCTGGCCCACACGCGCCCAAGCTTCGGCTAGTATTCTTGTTGAGGTAGGCAACCCCGAACGTGACATGTTCCTTTTTGACCTGGGAACCGGTGCTGTGGCGAACTTTGCCAGTCTTAAACTCCCTGTAAATGCTCTTAATAAGTTATTCATTTCTCATCTGCATGCCGACCACATTGGTGACTTGCTCACACTTAGTGGCAGTTTATCCAAAGTTGGGCGAGCTGACGGACCAGTTTATGTATGGGGCCCCAGTGGTTCCGAGCCACGTCTGGGTACCAAGCACTTCTGTGCTGCGATTGAAGAAGCATTGGCTTGGAACAACGCTGCGGATAAAGGAGCTATTAATCCAGACAGCCAGAAGATCGTGGCATCTGAGTTTGATTTCAGCCAGACACAAGTTGTTTATGAGGCCAACGGTGTTAAAGTAACATCATTCCCTGTTGTTCATTGTATCAGTGGTTCAGTTGGGTATCGTCTAGATTTCGCTGATCTTTCATTCTGTTTTTCCGGCGACGCACGTCCTTCCTGGCCGCTGGTAAATGCCTGTCAGGGTGGTGTTGATTTGTTGATCCATGAGTGCTTCCCACCTGCTGAGGCTCTTGCTGCATCTTCAGGCCTCTCTATCGAAAGAACCGCTATGGCTCTTAATGCAGCCCATACATCGCCAAAGGCTGCAGGTAAAGTATTTAATTTGGTAAAACCACGTGTAGCTGGCCTATATCACACGTTGCTCTCGCCAGAGATCATTAACATGATCTTTAATGAACTGGGCAGTGTATATGAAGGCCCTTTTGTTCAGACTCAAGACATGACCGTGTTCAACATTACTAAAGAATCTATCATCACCCGTCAGGCAAAACAAGTAGACCAGTGGCCACCAATCCCCGGAAAACAACGTGCTCCTTACACTCCAGTAGTGGAAGAACCTCCTGAATGGTGGGCAGATGCCACTATTTCCCTTGATTAGTTTTCATCCGGGTAGAAAAGTGGGAAATGCTGTGATTGGTAGGTTTTATGAGGTATGTAGTACTTTTAAAATGTCCAATTACATTCTAAGGTATCCTTAACATGCTACGTAAATTCTTCAACACCCAACTAATAAACGCAGGAATGGCCGAGGAAATCCGGGAAAGCGTGTGGGCCACAAGTTTAAAGACAGATCAGAGATGCATACTACCTATCCGACCCCGATGACCTCCGAAAAACTTACCTGAGGTATATTGACTACTTAAATGTGAAAAGTTCACCCGTTAATTATTCCGTGGATGAAATCCGGGAACTGCAAATACTTATCGTGGAGATGAAGAAGGAGTTACGGGAGTTGAAGGGTGAGGTTTAGAGAGAATATTTTTTTTTGGATTATTGAGAAGAGCAAAAATTTATATTGGTATTATCACCAAATCTACCACAAATTAAATCTAGTTTTCCATTCTTTGTAATCTTTAGAAAATATTTGCGATTCCATTTCTTTTATAAGTTCATTCAGGATTTCAGAAGATTTTTCATGGTTACTTAATCCCATAACTAGACGATAAGTTAGTTCATCCCTTTTAGGATGAGGATAGATAATATAAAGAATAAGTTCATTAAATTTAGATATTATTTCTGAGTCACGCTGTCTATTAGGAGAGTTATGGCCTTTACTCTTTAAAAATTCTTCTTTTGCCATTGAAGCGTCTTTATCGACCACTGTATATTTGGATATCATCAGTTGGATCTGTTTTATAGTCAAGTCATATCCTTCTTTATTATACTTTTCAATAAATTTGGGAGAACTGACATATGTGCCCCACAGTATAGCATTTGGATGATTTCCCAAAATTTCTGAATATTCTCTCTGGCTTTCTTCAAGTGACTCGATCTGCTTTTCAAAATCTTCTAGCACATTTTTTGATGTGAATTTGAGATCAGGTTCTTCTTCATATTGTTTCTCCTTCAGAACAGATAATAACACATTTAATTTATCTAAAACATCTTTTAATGGCATATTTATTATATTTTTTTTCAATCGAGACCATTCCAATTCCTCATTATCCTCAATTTCTCTAATTTTATTTATAAACATCCTTCTCATTCTTTTGCATGCTGTTAATCGTTTCCAATCATCATATTTTGAAAATTGGTTTATAATAAGGCTTATTTCAACGGGATGTTCAGGATCATTCATTGTAACTTTAAGAACGCTATCTGATAACCAATTAGGTCGTATATAAGGTATAATATACGTTAATGCCCAAACTAGTACAGAAACAACTAATGGAATAAAAATTGTTAAAAATATTTGTAGCTCATCCATTCAATCCTATCCTATAATTATTGAGTTTAGTTCTTAATTTGTTGAATCAAAATTTTTGATTGTTCCATGTCTCCAATAAAAGTATTATCCTAACTCAATATCTATTTAATCTTTGACTTTATGTAAACCACAACAATTATTAATAATTGTGCTCAAATATGAAAATTGTTTCATACTTGAACAATTTTGTTTAGGATCTTACATTAATCTTTGGAGGGTGTAAAACGAGTTATAAGATTCGAGTCCTACGGAGAAATGAAAAATTTCTACAAGAATTGTATAAAAAAGTTATAACTAAATTTCCGGATGTTAAAATCAAAGGAATTAGTCTTCTTGTGGGTAAACATAAAATTGTAGAAGTAATTGAGTTTATAAACTCTCAAAAACCTGAATATCCTAATAAAAGAATAAATTTTGAATTAATTACTCCAATTGGAGATAAATATCAAATAGAATCTGCTAAAGACGTAAAAGATGTTATTAACTATTTAAATAAAGAAAAATAATGACGTGGTTTGATGAGTGATAATGACAGAATGGTCTATAAAAAAGACGGTAAATGGGTAAATAAAAAGAACCAATCAGACAAAGCATCTAGCGTCCATAATACACAACAAGAGGCAGTAGATGCAGCTTCGCAGATGTTGGAAAACCAAGGTGGAGGAGAATTATCAATAAAAGGATTAAATGGTAAAATAAGGGATAAAAAGACTATTTCGCCAGGAAAAGATCCATATCCTCCAAAAGGGTAGTGATATTTAATGAATGTCGGAGCTATATTTAATGAAGTTTCAAAGAAGATGTGTTCCGATCTCGAAATGGCTAGAGCGAGTATTAGTCATCCTGGAATGAAAGGGGGTTCAGCTGAAGCAACTTTCAGAGGTTTTCTAAAAAATTATCTTCCTAAAAATTTAGATATTTCAACTGGAATTCTTGTTAACGCTCAAGGAGAATCTTCGAGACAACTAGATGTCATAATATCAGATAGTCTAAAAACTCCTATTTTTTATGAAAAAGATAAACAAAGAGTTATTCCTGTGGAATGTGCATATGCTGTCATTGAAGTTAAAACTAAGTTAGATAAGAAAGAACTGGAAAAATCTTTTGAAAATATGAAAAGTGTTAGGAAACTTAAAAAAACTGCATATACACGTAAAAAAGGACCAGTAAAACATTTTCATGTAATGTATGGTAAAGAATGGGAAATTTGGCCCATAAACTATTTTATATTTGCTTATGAATCTATTAATCTACAAACTTTATCAAAACAGGTTAGACATATACATAAAAAAGAAAATTTACCATTAAATTCCCGAATTGATACAATATGTGTTCTTAATGGAGGTGTGATCTGCAATTTAGATATAAATGGGCAATTATCTGCATTACCTGATGAGGGATCTAAATTAGTGTATTTAAACAGTGAAAATTCATTATTATTGTTCTATACTTTAATCATGCATTATATGAATCAAACAGAGTTGCTTCCTAATTTTAACTTTACAAACTATCTGGGTAATATTGATTTAGGTAATATAACAATACCCAAATAAACTTGGCACTGATTCTCAAATATTTAGCCCAATCCCAAAACTTCTTTCCAATTTACATTTTAACTAAAAATGAGAATAAACTAGGGGCTAGCCCTCCCCTAACAATTTATTACTTCTCCAACAAAATTCTGATGGAAAATCCTCAAGTATTAACTTATCTTACTAATTTTCCTTTTGATATCCTTAAAAATAAGGCGTTTTACCCAAAATCTTTATATAATCATTAGTGACAATTAATGATAATTATAAATAATTATAAATAAGGGTAAATCATAACTACGTTCGGATAATAAATAATAATTGAAAATTAATTGAAAAATATAAATAACATTCGGGTATTTATGTATTAAATTACGGTGGTTCAATGCTTACATCAGTTCAAAAGGAAATACTACAGAGTCTCATAAATTTATACCGCAACTCAGAAGGAATGTCAGTTAAAGGAGAAGAAATAGCTGAGTTGATGAACCGTAACCCTGGAACCATCCGTAATCAGATGCAATCCCTCCGGAGTTTGGGCCTGGTCAAAGGAGTCCCCGGACCCCGCGGAGGTTACAAACCAACTATCAAGGCATACCACACCCTCAACATCCAGGACACCGACAAAAAGAGTCTGGTACCCATATATAAAGAGGGAGAACCAGTTAGGGATATTTCAGTGGCCAAAATAGAATTCACCAGTATCCCCCACCCCGGAGAATGTGAAGCAGCCATCAAAGCCGTGGGAAACATCAAAACCCTGGATCTGGGTGATAAGATAAGGGTAGGTCCCACACCAGTAAACAAACTGGTAGTGGATGGAGTGGTAGTAGGCCGGGATGACATGGACAACATAATCCTCCTGGACACCACTGGAATCCGCAGCATCCCCAAAAGAAGGGTAATGGATGTAGCCACACCCAACCTCATAACCCTGGATGGATTAACCACCATCCGAGATGCAGCCCGGGTTTTATCCACCAACAGCATAGAAGGCGCCCCGGTAATGGATGACGGGGAAGTCAGGGGAATGGTAACCCTCTCCGATATCAGCCGAGCCCTGGCCGAGGCACGGGAAGATATGAAAGTAGTGGATATCATGACCAAAAACGCCATCACCGTGGACGAAGACGTGGTCATTGCCGACGCCATTGAACTCATGAACAAAAAACACATCGGCCGTTTAATTGTGGTGGACAAGGCCGGAAAGGCACAGGGCATTGTAACCCGTACTGATCTCCTGGATAAAATCGCCGGATTAAAATAAAAGATTAAAATAAACTCTTTTTCCCTTAAATCAACTAATTGCACCGTTCAATCATTTTCAGGACGGATTGATCATTATAGATCGTGGAGTGATTCCTACCTAAGATATAGATTGGGAGCTGATTCTCCCCAATAAATAATTTTTAAATTTGTAGGGTGATTTCATACCTAACCCAATTTTTAAATAAATCATTAAATAAACCAAAACCCAAACTATATTTTTCAAGGATTCTCATCAAGGATTTCCTTTTCCTATAGATCCACAGGATCTTTACATATTGCTGGTCTTTTAGATCTCTTTATAACTTTATAGATCCACCCGATCCGTTTATAACTCGGCAGGAAGGATTATAAATCAACAAAAAGTATCATTACTCAGTATAAATTATTATAAATCAACAGGAAGTGCAGAATTGAAGATTAATCATATGAAAATAGACCCTGGAATGACCACCCTCCAATTAATTGAGGAAATGGGTAAAAGTGGGGTTCTAGGGGCTGGCCGAATGTACAGGGCCACCGAGCTCCTGGCAGAAGTAATCAGTGATGAGGACACCACGGTTTTCCTGAGCATTGCCGGGCCCATGGTTCCCGGAGGCCTCCGGAAGATCATCCGGGACTTGATAGCGGATGGCCACGTGGATGTGGTTATAACCAGTGGGGCCAACCTCACCCACGATCTTTTGGAAACATTTGGTGGTTCACACTACCGGGAACATGATGAAACTGATGAAGAACTCTGTCAGATGGGCATGGGCCGTATCGGTGATGTTTACACTAAAGCCCAGGACTTCGAGGTCTTCGAAAAAAAGATAAGCATCCTCCTGGAGGAAATTGCCCAAAAACACAATCAACTCAATATCCGGGAGTTTATAACCGAGATAGGAAACAGTATCCAGGACCCGGAATCCATAATCTGCACTGCCGCGGAAAAAAATGTCCCTATCTATGCACCAGGCCTCATTGACAGTATGCTGGGCCTGCAACTGTGGATGTTCACCCAGGAAAACCAGCTAACCCTGGATGCCCCTGGAGACATGCACGAATTATCCGACATAGTCTACAGTTCAAAAAAGGTGGCCACCGTGATCCTGGGAGGAGGACTCCCCAAACACTATGCCCTGGCATCCAACATCTTAACCGGTGGAGTGGATGCCGCGATACAGGTGACCCTGGACCGCAGTGAAGCCGGCAGCCTGGGAGGAGCACCCCTGGAAGAGGCCAAATCATGGGCCAAGGCCAAATGCGGATCCAAACTGGTGACCGTAATTGGAGATGCCACCATAATCTTCCCCCTCATGGTGGCCGGAGCCCGGGAAAAACTAGATAAATAGAATAGATTAAAAAAATAACGTTAAGGAGTCTTAATAATCATGATTTTAGAGGCAGTACTCTACGCATTATCCGGATTTTTCATGAAATTCTCGGACGATGCCCTGGACATGGAGAACAACACCCGGCTGGGCATCATCGGTGGGTTAATATGTGTAGCGGCCATAGGATACCTCTCGGTGAACTTCGCTGATGCAGCCACCATCTTCCTGGCCATACTGCTGGGAACCCTCCTGGCAGGTAAAGTGGACAAACTGGGCCACCTGGTCACTCTAGCAATTTTTGTGGGAATTCTATTCATATTTGGCATACCAGAAATAGGGCTAGCCGCACTCATCATCTGCACAGCTGCAGCATGGCTGGACGAGGTGGGGAATGACCGGGAAAGTCTAAAAGGAGTAAAAATAGTAGAAACCTTCTTCCAGTACCGTTGTGTCCTCAAAATAGCAGTCTTGTTGCTGGCGGTAGGGGGAGGATTGCAGATGATCTACCCCTATTTCCAGATCCCGGGAGTGAACCTTTTCCAGCCAGTAACCTTCCTTTATTTCATACTTTTTGATGTGGCCTATGAAATGGCTGGCCTAAAATTCAATAGAATCTATGATGGACTCAAGGGACTCTACCGGGTCCGGGGCTAGGTATATGCTCCGGCCAATAATCAGTGCATCAGCAAATTTCAGGGTATCCTTGGGGTCTCCTCCCTGAGTACCCACACCCGGGGATATGAGGAATGAATCCTCCCCAATAATATTTCTTATTTTTTCCAGACGGTCCAGGCGAGTGGAAGGACCCACATAGTTCTGGATACCCATCTCCACCCCCATACGGGCTATGTCCATGGAAACTGGCTGCAGGAACTGGGATGCACCAGGATGTGACATTTCTGTCAGGAGAAAAACCTCCTTTCCCTGTTTTTCAGCAGATTCCACACAGCTGGCCACACTGTCCGGCCCCACAAAGCCGTGCACAATCAGGGCATCGGCACCAGCCTGGAAAGTCACATCGGCGATCTTCTGATTGGTGGCCGGTATATCCGCCACCTTGAAGTCAGTGATGATCTTACACTGGTATTCTTCTTTCACCTGGGTTACTGCTTCCAGACCCTCGGCTAAAACCAGAGGATAACCAATTTTAATGGTGTCCAGGTAGTCACTAATTTCATCCAGTAATTTTCTGGCCTGGTCCATGCTGAGGACATCCAGAGCCAGTATTATATTGTTTTTAACCTCCATGAAGGTAGTATGTCCCTGGTTATTAAATTACTTTTGTACAGATCAGGATCGGTTTACGGGAGTATAACCTAAACCTGGAGTAAAACTTGAACAGGGAGTAAAACCTAAATCTTGGAAGGTTATAATTAGTAGTAAGTACCAGCTCCAAAAAGGGGCCTACTCAGCTTCGTTATACTGACATGAGTGTGAGTTTTTCCACATCATTGTCCCTTTTTGAGTGTATGCATCTATCCCAATTATACCACTCCCTATAGAATTTAGTCAAAAAAGGCCAGAAATTTAACATACCTTTATAAGCATCCAGTTCTATAGTAAAGTCAGCCATTTCTAATGGCAAATTTGGAAGTGAATAAATGTTCGGAAATGATTACGGAAGAGATGAAAGGGAAAATTCCTCCCCTATTAACGAAGGGGAAGAATACGATGTTAAAATTGAAGATTTAGGTAGAGATGGTGACGGCATTACTCGTATAGAAGGTTTTGTTGTTTTCGTTTCAGGAGCTAAAGTTGGAGATGAAGTTAAAATCAAAGTAAACTCCGTCAGGAGAAACTTCGGTTTTGCAGAAATTGTAGAATAAAAACTAGAAATTCTTGAAGCGGAATAAAATCAATTTTATTAAGTTTTTTAAGAATTCATGAATTTTTTAGCCATTAGGCAAATTATTTGGAAGTGAATATAAAATGTTTGGAAGTAGTTACGGAAGAGATGAAAGGGAAAATTCTGCCCCTATTAACGAAGGGGAAGAATACGATGTTAAAATTGAAGATTTAGGTAGAGATGGCGACGGCATTACCCGTATCGAAGGGTTTGTTGTCTTTGTTTCTGGAGCTAAAGTCGGTGACGAAGTTAAAATCAGAATCAACTCCGTCCGCAGGAACTTTGGTTTCGCTGAAGTAGTAGAATAAGGTAATTACCTTTTTCAAAGTAATCTTCAAATATTAAGGAATAAAATCTGATTTTATTCCTTTCTGACTATTTTTTTTTAAATTTCTTTAAATTCATCCCTATTCAAGTTTACCTACTAGTTTTTGCTTTAGGTTGTTAGATTAATTTCTTAGGTTTAGTTTTAGTTGTTATCTTCTTTTATTCGATTGTTTTTAGTATTAGCTTGTTTTTCTTAAGTTCTAGGTTGTCAGGTTTTTTTCATGGGTTTTTAGCTATGGATTCTTTTTTAGCTTAGTTTTCGTTCTTTTTTAGCTTAGTTTTCGTTATCCCATTGTTTCTAGCTTGGTTGCCTTGGTTAGATTATGGTTTTTGCGAGGAGTAAAACTCCGTATTTTATTATGGTGAAATGTTAGTCCCGGAGATTTATCCGGGAATTATTACTTTTGACAGCCATAGATATTTAATCTGCATAATAACGTATTAATTTCGATGGATGGTTATTTATGGTACTGTAGAATTAATTGGGGACAAATTGGGATAGATTTGGGCATATCCATTTAAGTGATAAAGGGGTATGTAGTTAATGTGTGGTGTTTTCTTAACACCACACGCCCCCCCCCCTTCATATTTTTACTGGAGAGGTTTGCTATTCAGCCATATTTTTTAGTTAAAACCTTTCCTTTTTTAATTTCAAACTTCTATTTTCATATTTCAAATCTCTGTTTTAATTTCAGGTTATATTTTTTCATTTTACCCTTCCTTTTCCAATCCAAAACCTTCCTAAATCCAAAACCTTCCTAATTATTTTAATTTTAAACTTTTTCTGAAAAGATTACCCTTGATGATTTTCCCCAACCACAAAATCAAGTTTTCCTGATTTTTTTTAAATTAAAAGTGAAACTTTATAAAGGGCTTATTCTAAATGGGATATTACAGGAAATTTAATGGAATTTACTCGTGTGTTGTAGCAATGATTTAAATTGTAAAAATTATGGAAGGAGGATTTAAATGCATATTATGGAAGGGTTTCTGCCCTGGCAATGGTGCCTGGTATGGTACATAATATCCATTCCAGTGGTAGCTTACGGTGTTATACAGATCAAAAAGATAACCGATGAAAATCCGGAATCAAAGCCATTACTGGCAGTCTCCGGTGCATTTATGTTTGTTTTGTCATCTTTGAAACTACCTTCAGTAACTGGTAGTTGCTCCCATCCCACCGGGTCTGGTCTGGGTGCAGTGCTCTTTGGCCCGGCAGTGGCCAGTGTAATGGCCGCCATAGTTCTGGTGTTCCAGGCCTTGCTCCTGGCCCACGGTGGACTGACCACCCTGGGGGCCAACATATTCTCCATGGGAATTGTGGGACCGGTGGTAGCCTGGCTCATATACAAAGGTGTTAAAAATGCAGGGGGATCTCCCCTACTGGGAATATTCCTGGCAGCAGCCTTAGCTGACCTTTTAACCTATGTTACCACGGCCCTGCAGTTATCCCTGGCATTTCCAGTACCCACCTTCACGGTTGCCTTCACCAACTTCATGTGGATATTCGCCGTCACCCAGATACCCCTGGCCATTGCCGAAGGACTCCTGACAGTGGTGATATTTGATTACATTATGAAACTGCGACCGGACATCCTGGAAACCCTGAAGGTTATTGGCCCCAAGGTGAAAGAGAAAGTCAAAGGAGTGGTGTGAATGGATAGCAAGTACTACATTGTCATACTGGCCATTGTCGCGGTAATTGCCATCCTCCCCCTGGCCATGTACAGTGGCCTGGGTGAAGAAGAGGGCTACTTCGGTGGAGCCGATGATGCCGCAGGCACAGCTATCGAAGAAACAGGATACGAACCTTGGTTCAGTTCCATCTGGGAACCACCAAGTGGTGAGATTGCCAGTCTGTTATTTGCCATTCAAGCAGCCATTGGAGCCATAATAATTGGTTACATATTGGGATATTTCCATGGGCAGGCCAATGAGCGTAAAAAAATGGAAAAAGAAGGTGAAAAATAGGTCCAAAAACATATTAATTAAGGAAAAAGGGGAGGTACCATTAAGGTATGGTTGAATTTAAATAAAGTAAAGTATAAGTAAAGTAAAATTGATAATATCTAAAGTAAAGTAGGATGGGATCAGATGCATTCAATGTTTGAAAACACTCTGGATAACTACGCACACTCCAATGGCCTTAGGGAGACCAACACTCTCTTTAAAGTCATATTTGCGATTGCTACCATGCTGGTGAGTCTGGCATCCACCTCTCCCATAATACCCCTACTTATAACTTTAGTAATTTCATCTTTACTCATTTTCCAGGCAAAAATTCCCTGGAAGTTCTACCTGAAATTCTTAGCAGTTCCCTTCTTTTTTGGATTCCTGACCTTCATTTTCATGGCCCTGTTCTTTGGAGTAGGGGCCCATATACTGGATCTGGGAATATTCAACCTGGCCGTAACTCAAGATGGCTTCAACCGTGGATTGCTCCTTTTCTCCCGGGTATTGGGTGGTTTCACCTGCATGGCCTTCTTAGCCCTGACCATTCCCATGACCGAACTTTTCAGTGAATTAGAACGTTTCAAAATACCCCAAATAGTCCTGGAACTGGCCATGCTCATGTACCGCTACATCTTCCTGTTTTTAGATGAAGGCATTAACATGTACCATGCCCAGGAAACACGTTTAGGGTATTCTTCCCTGAAAAAATCCTTTAAATCCATGGGCATGCTGGGCAGCAACCTGTTCATCAGAACCTGGATTAAAGGTGAACAGGCCCATATTGCCATGGAATCACGATGCTATGATGGTTCCATAAAAACCGTAAAAGAACCGGAAAGCATGAGAACTATAGGGGCCCGAAACCTGGTGTTACTAACCCTCTTTGAGGTAGGTCTGGTTATTGGGCTGTACTTCACTGGAAACTTCACCCTATTCTAATTAAATTTATAATAAGCATTTATTGTTTTTAAAGCAAAAGCAGGAGTGCAATTTAGCATTTAAATGCATTTTTAAATCTACAGAAACCTTTTTATTTAATTACCCTAATTGAACCATTATGGAAAATAAATTCAGGGTAAAGATCATTTTTTATATCATTTGAACTTAGTTTAATTAGAATATTATTTGTGTGGGAATAGAAACTTTACACGGGTATAATATGAATGTTTTAGAAACTAAGAATGTTAGTTATCGTTACCCCGATGGTACACCGGCCCTGGAGGATGTAAACTTCAGTGCAGCCCAGGGAAAAATGGTGGCCCTGCTGGGTCCCAACGGGGCAGGAAAATCCACCCTATTTTTACATTTTAATGGAATCCTCCGACCATCTGCAGGCACAGTTATGGTGGATGATGTCTCACTCACCTATGATAAGAAATCCATAATGAAAGTGAGGCAGAAAGTGGGAATCGTATTCCAGAACCCGGATGATCAGCTCTTCGCCCCCACTGTGGAAGAAGACGTGGCTTTCGGACCACTGAACGTGGGTTTGGATCAGGATGAAGTGGAAAAAAGGGTGGCCGAATCCCTGGAAAGGGTGGGGATGGCTGGATTTGAAAAAAAACCCCCACATCACCTCAGTGGAGGTCAGAAGAAACGGGTGGCCATAGCAGGTATACTGGCCATGCGTCCGGAGATCATGGTGCTGGATGAACCCACCAGTGGCCTGGATCCCAAAGGAGCCTCCCGGATCCTCCACCTCCTGCACAAGCTCAACCAGGAGGGAATGACCATTGTCATATCCACCCATGATGTGGATCTGGTGCCCCTCTACGCATCCCAGGTTTACATCATCAGCGAGGGCCATATAATTAAGGAGGGAACACCACAGGATGTGTTCAGTGATGTGGAAACCATTAGAAACGCCAACCTGAGATTACCCCGGATTGCCCACCTCATGGAAATACTGCAAAAAAAGGATGAACTTCCCTTTGAAAAACCATACCCCCTGACCATTGGAGAGGCCCGGAAAAAGCTATTAAAAGAATTCGATGAATGAGATTTTTAACTTATTTTATCCACTTTTCAAAGAGGTGTAGCATTATGGGAAAAACACAAGTGGCCGTGGCTGAATGCCATTCTTATTCTGTACCCGAAGTTCAAGAGGCCATTAAAACCTGTTTAGATTCACTGGGCGGTTTAAAGAGATTTATCAAACCCGGAGACAGGGTACTGCTTAAACCAAACCTGCTCCAGGCCCAACCCCCTGAAGAGTACATCACCACCCACCCCGCCCTGGTGGAAGCGGTCATCAACCTGGTGAAGGATGCTGGTGGAATACCCCAAGTAGGAGACAGTCCCGGTGGATTTGACCGGAACATAGAAAAATACTGGAGGGTAACCGGCCTTATGGAAGTTTGCCAGAGACTGGATGTGGAACTGGTCAACTTTGAAACCAGTGGAAGCTACTCTAAGCAGAGAAATGGCCAGAAGTACCATATAGCCCGCCCAGTACTGGACGCGGATCTGGTTATTAACCTGCCCAAGATCAAAACCCACGGCCTCACTACTTTCACCGGTGCCATTAAGAACCTTTACGGAACCATCCCCGGATTCACCAAGGTCGAATACCATAAGCAGGCACCCCAACCCTTACAATTTGCAGAAAAAGTGGTCGATATCTATGCCTTAAACCAGCCCTGCCTCCATATCGTGGATGGAGTGGTGGGGATGGAAGGTGCCGGTCCATCCGCAGGCAAACCCCGTAAACTAGGTATGATCCTGGTAGCTGTGGATGGTGTGGCTTTGGACAGTGTTATTACCCGTGCACTGGGGCGCGACCCCCTGAAAATACCCACCACCCGCATTGCCTACCAGCAGGGTCTGGGAGAAGCAGATACTGATAGAATAGAAGTTCGGGGAAATATCCCCCCTATAGACAATTTTAAATGGCCTCCTAAATTGTCTTCAACTCTGGAGGTCATACCGGCCCCGATTGCCCGGGGTATTATGAAACTGTGGTGGACCCGGCCAGTCATTGATACTGAAAAATGCAACCAGTGCCGGAAGTGCCAGAAAAGCTGCCCCACACAGGCCCTTAAAAGACCGGAAAAAGTGGAGAAGGACTGCAAAGCTTATCAACCTGAATTTTACTACGATGATTGTATAAACTGTCTGTGCTGCATGGAGATGTGCCCCCAGAAGGCAATCTACCATAAACAGAGCCTCCTGCACAGGTTAACTTCCCTATTCTCTAAGTCGTAGTGGTGGCGAGAAGTAAAAGAAATTCCGCGCTTTTATCCTGGATCTGACCCTATTACACCTTTTTTTTATTCTGGATTTGGCCTTTTTTCACCTTTTTTTTTATCCTGAATTTAGTCCTGTTTCACCTTTCTTATTCTGAATCTGGCTTACTAATTGATGATGTAGGCCAGGGCAAAGAGGAGGAGTCCGTTGATAATCAGGATTACCGGTACCAGCATGCTCGGGATCAGACCGGGCATGATCATGGATAAACCAAAGGCAATGGCCACCAGGTTCAGCAGGGTCTGGGTTACCATAAATTTCTTAACTGTGGAGGAAGGGGGGCCTGTTTCAGGGTCATGTTTTTTCCTTCCCCTGATTATGGGGACAAAGCGCATAGTGAGTAATATAACCCCTCCCAGGATGTTCAGAGCTCCTATGAGTATTTGGAGCACTCCCGTTAGAATACCGGGAACAATGCAGGAGAAAATCCCCAGGGTGGCAAACACAATCCCCACTATGATTATTATCACCGAACGCTTGAACTGGCCCAGGGGTGTTTCCCCCAGTGTGGTCATCTGGAGGGCCATTATAACCGTTAAAAGACCTAACTCCCCGTCTGAAGAAAAGGGCAGAGTACCCTGATTAATGGGGAACAGAAGGCATCCCAGGAGGAATAGAAGAACACCGATCATGATCACCACGGCCGGTGATAAGGATAGGGATACACTCTGTAATGATTTAAATAACCCACCCTTTTCTTTAGAAATTGATTTTAAATTTTCAGGGGGATAAGACCGGGCCACCTTTTGAATGCACCAGGCCAGGTAAAAGATACTGATTCCATAGATCAATAAAAACAGGGCAGTTTGGGGATTGCTGGTTATACCGGGGATGAGGGTTATCAGTCCCAAAACAATGGTTATAACGTAAACCACACCACAGGCCACGGTTAGATGCTGCAGTACTCCTGGAATTTTTATCCAGGTCCTGGCCTTCCCTTCAAAGAACAACAACTGTAAAAGGAGGGATATTCCCCCGGCAAAGAGCAGTACTCCCACCAGGATCCGGACCAGTTCAGTCAGTTGTCCGGGGATGAAACAGGCCACCATTCCCAGTATTGCCGTGATTATACCGATTAAGACCAGTACCCATGAACGGCGAAGGTCACCAAAGGGGGTCTTACCCATGGTAATAACCTGGAAGGAAACAATTACCAGGAAGAGTCCGTAGGTACTGTCCGGTGTGTAAGGCAGTTCCCCCGTATTTATTTTAAAAAGGAGGAGGCCGAAGAGGAACATGAAAACACCCAGGATCAGTAGGATAACTACCTCCAGGGAGAGGTCCGATTCCTCCCTTATTTTAATATAATCATGGGTTTCCCTTTTAATATTCAAAGAAACATTCCCCCTTAAATGGGTAACATTTCATGTTAATAATAGGTTCCACCCTTTTCATAGGCTTCCCTGCGATCTCGTGCCATCTGCAGCATTATCTCTTCCACTTCCTCATTTTGCTGACAGTACAGTTTCCACTGTTTGGTGTATGGTTCTTCGGGAACCACTATGATCCCCTTGTGCTCTGAAACACGGTCAAGGATAAGCTGGGCTGCTTTATCCACGGGATAAGCATCATCGGGTATTTTAATTTCATCATGGGTGGTGCCATCTATTGATTTTTTGAAGATGGGAGTGGCAATGTTGGCCGGGCAGATGGTGGAAAAGTGCAGCCCCTTTTCTGCATACTCGTATCTTAAACATTCGGTCATTCCGGTGACACCGAACTTGGTAAGGGAGTAGAGTGCCTGGAATGGTGGTGGTAGCAGACCGGCAATGGAGCTGGTGTTAATGATATGTCCAGAGCCCTGTTTCAGCATGATGGGCACTGCAGTGTGCACACCGTAGATAACACTCCACAGATTGACATTTATTATGTTTTTCCAGTCTTCCATGGTGGCAGTTTCAAACTGCAGAGTTCCACCCACCCCTGCATTGTTAAATAAGAAATCTAACCTACCAGTTTCGGCTACAGTATTGTTAATAGCATTTTCCACCTGTTCCTGGACAGTGACATCGACAATTATGGTGTGCACACGATCCTTGAACTTGGAAAGTTTTTGGGCGGCTTTTGAAACTTTATCCGGGTTACGTCCGGCCATGTAAACAATGGCTCCTCTTTCCAGGAGTTCTTCACTCAGTGCGTATCCAATACCCGAATTTGCACCAGTCACAATACAGATCTTGTCCTTATAATACTCGGGATTACTCATGACATTACCTCCAGTTACAGGGTACTTAATATTCTTAATAAAGAGTTATGGAGTCATCAATAACTTAAATATTTGTATTAAGTAGTTAACTACTGGTAAATTTTTTTAAAAAGCAGGCATTTCCCAAATTTCATGACTTTTTCTTATCTTGCCATGATTAGAAGAGATTATAATAAAAAACGAGTTAAAATGGGATATTGGGGATTTCAATGTCTTAAAAATGAGAGTTCATGGCTTTTAAAAAAATTCATGTAAAAATTATCTAAAAATTATTCTGGTAAAATCACTTAAAAGAAGGAGATATTTTAAAAAATAAGGTATTTTAAAAAAAATATTTTAAAAAAGAACGGTAAAAAAAGGGAAAAGTTGTTTAATCCGCAATTTTAATGGCCTTGGTGGGGCAGGAAGTGGTACAGAATCCGCAACCAATGCATTTCTGGTTATCCAGTTCCACTGACCAGTCTTCCTCCATCTTAATGGCTTTCACCGGGCAGAGGCTGATACATTCCCCACAATCCATACATTTCTCTTCATCCTTCTTAACTACCTTTTTTATGGGATTAAGTTGAATACCTTCTTTTTCCATGTATTTTATGCCTTTTTCTGCTTCACTGCCACTGATCTCAATGAGCATCTTACCTCCCTTGGGGGTGATGTCCGCCCGCAGGATGTTGAAGGTCACATCGAAGTTTTTGATCAAATCCGATATCACGGTCTTACTCACAATACTGGGTGAGAAATTAAGCCAGGCTTTCATTATTAATCACCTTCCTCGTTGTTCTGGGAGCAAATTAATCGGGAAATATCCTCGGCAGTGATCATGCCCTTGACCAGATTGTTACGGTCAACTATGGGAACACCTGATATCTCGTGTTTGTCAATGCGCCGGGCAATGACTTCCACTGGTTCATCTTCCATGGCCACAATCACCTTTTTGGTCATTATCTCCGTGAGTTTCTGGCTGTCCTTGGCCACGGCCTGGGCAATATCCCAGCTAGTTACAATACCCATTAGTCGCCCGGCATGATCCACCACGGGAAGGTGGTTGATGTTATTATCCACCATCTTCCGGGCAACTTCAGAAATGGCCTCTTCAGCCCGGGCAGTAATGGCGGTTTTGCTTTTAAGGTCACGGACCATGATGGATGGTCGTTTGATTTCCAGGGGCTGGACAGTGAATCCCGAGGATGGGAGGTTCTCCACTGGACTGGTCAGGAAGAATTCACCATTATCCATCCATTTTTTAAGTTCTTCGGCTATTTCCAGTGCCTTTTTAAAGGAGGATAGTGGTGAAGTTTGCACCTCATTTCCATTGATTTCAATCTTCCCGGTGCGAAGCTCTTCATAATTGGTTTCCATCACTGCCGGACGGTCACGACGGGGAGTACCGTAATCGTAGATCTTGCAGGCTATGTCAGCATCACTGACTCCTGTGCGCCGGGCAATTTCCTCGTTGAGAACCGGGATGGGAATACCGGCACCCACATACAGGGTGGGACCGTACTTGGGCATGGTTGCTCCCCGGATGTAATCAGCATCCATCTTCTTCATATCCCCCTTGAGCATCAGTGTACCAGCCGATCCCACGGGAACACCGTTCCGGCGTTCACCTTCCGTGGCGTGCTGGGTTCCCTCACCGATAATGTAGCCCTGACTTCCGCATAGGAATATCCTGGTCCCCAGACCTATAGTCTGGAAATAGGGATCATTTAAGAGAGGGCTGAGCTCCCCTGCACTGGAATAACTCACATTACCCATCTGGGGCAGTAAGGTGCCCATGTAGGTGTAAATGGTTTCTTCAGTGGAGTTGGTGGCGGCAGCGTAGTTCTGATAACAGTTCCGGGGGTTAATCATAGTGGCCTGGTTAAGGTTTTCCAGGCTCAGGAAAGTGTGAACATCGGTACGGGGATAACAATCGGTACCATAGGCTTCGGCTACCAGTTCCACTTCTTTCCCTCTAATGAGGTCCTCCAGTAAGTGGGCTCCACCATAGTCCAGGCCGATATCCGGGTTACGGTGGGGTTGAGTAGCCCCGAGATAGGCATCCACAGCAGCCAGACCAGAATAAGCTTCCACGCCATTAATGTAGGTCCTACTCATCTTTATAGGTGGATCAGAATGTCCGAAGTTGAAAAATGCACCAGAGGAACACATAGCACCGAAAGTTCCGGTGGTAACAACATCCACCTCTTCTGCAGCTTTTCCTGCACCATTTTCCTGTACTATACGGGTCATTTCTCTCGCAGTAACCACTACTGCGTTCCCGTCTTTTATTTTCTGGTTTATTTCCTCAATGGTCTTCAATTTTTTCACATCCGGTGCTTTTTGGTAATAATAATCCTCTGATAAGAAAGAAATAATAATATTAGTAGGGTCTAAGTATTTAAGCCCCACATTATATATCTATTTTTCTCTAATAAAAGCGTAAGTTAATTCCTAATCTGGGAACAGAATTGTTTTAAGTTCCTTTAGATTCATGGTAATTAACTCTTCGGCACTGGGATCAGCCAGTATTTTGAACTGCTCCAGATCAGTTTCCTTATATAATTCATTCAGGACCCTCTGAAGTTGGGGTACTGGTTTATCTATTATTCTCTCTATTTCCTCCAGGTTTTCCTCAGTTAATTTAGATCGGTACCCTTTTATTCCTTCTTCATATTCTTTCACGAAATTTATGTTCATGGAAACGTAATCCCTTATTACAAAGGGAGGGAGCTGTTCAACACCCCTTAGTATCCTCCACATGTCTTTGGTTTTGATTTTCACTTCCAGTAACTCCTCCACACAGTCCCGGGCCTTTATGGCCCGTTCATTACTACCACGACCATAGACAAAGGAGGCCAGTATCACCCCTATTAAAACAGCGAAGAACACGTATAACTGATGTTCATAAAGTGATGATAGGGGATACCCACCAAAATAGAATATGATAAATACAGAAAGTATGGTTCCAGCTATAAACGTTAAAACTGCAGAAATAATTGCAATTATTCTATTCTCGATCAATTCTTACACCACTTAATTATCATACAACTGTTTATTTATATTTAAACCAGGATTACCAATCTTATTAAATCCCTAATATTCCTTAAAATTATATGTCATGAACAACATATTAGAAGTGGAGATATCATGAAAACGGAGCTTGATCTGGACTTACTGGAAAAAACACTGGATTCAGTGGATAAACATGTTGACTATGCTGATATAAGGGTCAATGAAAGCCAAAACACGGTTATTGTCATGAAGGATGGGAAGATCCAGGAAATCAGATCTGGTCTGGATCTGGGGGCCTGTATCCGGGTATTAAAGCATGGTGCCTGGGGTTTTTCCTACACCACCCGCCTGGACCGCCTGGACCATGTGGCAGAATCAGCAATTAAACTAGCCAACTCCCTTTCCAGTGATGTGGAAATGGCACCGGCGGAGGTAAGAACCGATAAAGTACCCTCCAATGCCCGTATAAAATTGTCGGATGTGTCCCTGGAAGATAAGAAAACGGTTATGACTGAGGTGGAACAGGCTGCCAACCTGGATAAAGTGGTCAGTACCACCGTGAACTATGTGGATGGGGAAGGAACCACCTTCTTTATAAATTCAGAAGGATCATCCATCACCATGGAAGAAAACCGGGTGGCACTATTCTTAAACGCAGTGGCGGCATCCGAAAGTGGTATACAGTTCGGCCACAAAAGCACGGGCGGAGCCAAGGGTTTTGAAGCAATTGAAAAGGAAGACCTGGAACTCATGGGTAGAACTGCGGCCACTAAAGCCGTGCAGTTACTGGACGCCAGTCTCCCTCCATCAGGACGTTATCCCATAATAATGGACCCGGAACTAACTGGGGTTTTCATACACGAGGCCGTGGGTCATGCTTCCGAGGCGGATCTGATACTGCAAAACGACTCCATACTAAAGGGAAAAATGGGAACCTCCATTGGCTCACCACTGGTTACCATTGTGGATGATGCCAGTATGGATGCCTTCGGGTACTATGCCTACGATGCCGAGGGAGTTAAAACCAGTGAAAACATCCTGGTTCAGGACGGTGTGTTAACTTCCCTTTTAAGCTCCAGGGAAACCGCAGCCAAACTTAACATCCAGTCCAGTGGAAACGCACGCTCCGGAGTTGGTGACCAACCAATAGTACGTATGAGTAACACCTACCTTAAACCCGGCCAGACGAGCTTCGAAGAATTGATTGAAGATATGGATCACGGAATCTACCTTAAAGGATCACGTGGTGGTCAAGTGGACACTGGTAAAGGAGTTTTCCAGTTCAACGCTGCCGAATCATTCCTCATTGAGAAGGGTGAAGTTAAGGATCCCCTTCGTGATGTGTCACTTTCCGGGAACATACTGGAAATTTTGCAGAAAGTGGATGCTGTTGGCTCTGACTTCAAATTAGGAGTAGGTTTCTGTGGTAAAGCCGGGCAAACAGCCCCCGTAGGAGATGGAGGTCCCCACACCAGGGTCAGTGAAGCCACAGTGGGTGGGGCCAGTTAAGGATCTTATCTGAACCATCGTGGCATTCATTTAGTCCAAATCTTACTATTCCTTAATCCTGAAGGGTTCATTAATCCTGAAGGGTTCATTAGTCTTGAAGGGTAGTCCTGGTTCATAGTTCAAAAGGGCTCCTTGTCCGAATGGATCCATACAAAAACAGGGGGATATGATGATAAGTGATGCAGAAGGGGAATTTTTAGTAGCACTGGCCAGAAGATCACTGGAAACCTACATAAAGGAGGGGACAATAATAAAGGTCCCCGATAATGTTAATCCTAAATTGAACGAGGAAATGGGGGCATTTGTAACCCTGACACGTGACGGGGATTTACGGGGATGCATTGGTTACCCTGAACCAGTAAAACCCCTGGCCCAGGCAGTGATAGAAGTGGCCATAAGCGCAGCCACCGGAGACCCCCGTTTTCCCCCGGTCACCGCCGCAGAACTGGAAAGTATTCAGGTGGAAGTTAGTGTACTCACCAGACCGGAATTAATTGAAGTTCAAAAACCCGCAGATTACCGGGATAAGATTGAAGTGGGACATGATGGCCTAATCGTGGAGAGAGGTATTTACCGTGGCCTTCTATTACCCCAGGTACCCCTGGAATGGAACTGGGATATTGAAGACTTTCTGGCCAACACCTGTATGAAAGCAGGGCTAAGTCCTGATTGCTGGTTACAGGAAAGAGTGAAAATATACAGTTTCCATTCCCAGATATTTTCGGAGAGTTAATTGTAAATTTCACCCCCTGGATTTATTTTTTTTTAACATTATTAAAAACAGAAAGTATATCTGTAAGGCCTAGTCATTATTTAACAAGGAATACTTTTTTTAGGAAGATAATCCCAGTACTATAAGTGAATAGTTGTAAGTTATTCCCCACTGATTATTTTTAAGAAAATTTCAGTGAATAATGATTATGTGAATGATAATTATCCATATTCTGAGTTCAAATACTTTAAAAATGATTCAGACTCATAAAATAATTCAAATTCTTTAAAGAATTAATTCAGTATAATAGATGTAATATAAATTGAAAAAAATGTGATTTTAATGTTTTTACCCAACATACCCACCCCGGATGAAGTGCTTGACAAGGGATTCAGCCGGGCTAAGAAAGCCGCGGCCAAGGTTCGCACCTCCAAGATTCACCGGCAGCATAAATCAAAGAGAATAGAGGAAGTAAGAATTCAAACTGCCTGCCAGGTCATCAGAGACACCTTTGAAGAGATACTGGAGAAAACACCCCATGTAGAGGAACTCCCCATGTTCTACCAGGATTACATTGATGTGGCAGTGGGAGTTGATGATCTTAAAAGATGTCTGGGAGCGTTGAACTGGGCCAACGGAGTTTTAGAAAAATTACAAAACCAGTATACTCATAAAGTAAGAAGATCACCCCCTGAAAATGCAGCACAGGTTAGAAAAGCAGCTTTCGGTAGGATCGCCTCAGTGGTTAACCGTATCGGAGATGAACTTGACTTTTTAAACTACGCCAAGCAGAAACTGCGTAACATACCCACCGTGGACACCGAGGCCACCACCGCAGTTATTGCTGGTTTCCCCAATGTGGGTAAGTCCACCCTCATGCGCAGAATAACCAATGCTGAACCCGAAGTTGCAGACTACCCCTTCACTACCAAGGGAATCCAGATCGGACACTTTGAAAGGCGCTGGCAGAACTATCAGATCATTGACACTCCCGGGCTTCTGGACCGCCCGGTGGAGGATATGAACCAGATTGAACTCAATGCCATGGTTGCCCTGGAACACCTGGCAGATCTTATCTTATTTGTATTCGACCCGTCCCAAACTTCGGGATTCCCTGTGGAAAACCAGGTAAACCTTTACTGGGAGATAAGGAAGATATTCAGAAACACTCCGGTTCTCCCGCTTTTCAATAAAATGGATCTGGCCGATGATGAAGAAAAGATTAAGTACATTGAACAACACATTACTACCGAGGATAAACCCCTGATGGTCGCTGCATCTGAAGGCAAAGGAATAGCAGAGATAATCACAAAATTAGAGGAATTTAACCGGGAAGAAATGAGAAATAGGGGAGACTAATCTTCTTTGGAACTTTTTTTCTCTAAATGGGTTAAATCCTTAATAGTGGAATAATCTCCCTGGATTTGGATAATTATTGAAGTTATGTGAGGGATTTCTATGGACGAGAAAAAAACAAGACTGGAATCCAAAGGCCAAGAAAAAGGAGTTAAAGCCAAAGCTGCCGAGGTTAAAGACACTGTTTCAGAAAAAGGAGAAGAAGTTAAAGCTAAAGCTGCTGAGGTTAAAGATACTGTTTCTGATAAGGGGGAAGAAGTTAAAATCAAAGCTACTGAAGCTAAGGATACGGTTTCTGATAAAAGCAAAGAAATCAAAGAAAATGCCACGGTTAAAACTGAAGAATTACGTACCACTGCCGAAAAAGTGGTTAATGATGTACTGAAAACCATTCGTGAGAAACAGGAAGATCTGGGCAAAACCATCAATGACTACACTGCACCCAACACTCCCTATGTGGATCTCGTGGACACTCCCACTGAATTCATTCTCGTAGCTGACCTTCCGGGAGTGGAGAAGGAAGATTTATCCGTGGATGTGACCCAGGAATCAGTGACCATCACTGCTACCTTCCCTGCAGCAATGGAGGGGGAAGATGTAGACTACATAAAAAGGGAAAGGGGTCATGGAGAAGTCACCCGTACCCTGAAATTACCGGAAGAGATCAAAATCAAAGAGGCCCGTGCCAATTTTGAAGAATCAGCCCTTACCATAAAACTTCCCAAAATACTTCCTGAAACCCAAAAATTAGAAATCAACTAAAATCTGGGAATAATCCCAGGTTCATCTATTTTTTTTGAAATTCTTTAAATGTAAGCTTAATCATTATTTTTAGACTCATTTTTCTTTTTAAATGCAGTAAATTCTAAATTCACAAAAAATTAGCTCTTATTTTTATGGAAATCCTGATTAATATATATAAATATAATTATCTAAAAAAAGGGTGGGTATTGATTTAAGGAAAAATTAGAAATGAGGAATTAATACCTAACCTTCCCAATGTGCCGGGTGCTTCCGGGATCTTCCTGGTTGAAATGGGCCATGTAATAAACAAACCATTCCAGAGGCACTACTAATACAAATGGCGCCAGTAATGGGTTTATATCTGCGTAATCCTGCATTCGGTATATTATATTATTCGCCCCAATTTTCTGGGAGAACTCTATTGATTTGCGGGTGAATTCATCACCAGGATAGTTCGCTTCAAGAAATACCACTGGAACATCCTTTTCCACTCGTTCAATAAGTCCGTGGCGGAATTCACCAGAATACAGTGGACAGGCATGCTTTATAGCCCCTTCCATAAACATGGTCATGGCCAGTTTATAGGCCAGTCCATAGTTGGGACCACTGCCCATGCAGTAGAATATATCGTAATCAGCGTATTTCTGGGCCAGAACCTTGTTTTCATCTTCAGTTCTTTTTAACAGGTCCTGGGTAATTGAGGGAATCTTTGCCAGGTCCGTCAGTACTTCCTGGGATTTAGAGGAGGTTTCCATTCCCAGGAGGATCTGATAAAGGCACATGAGTTGGGTCATGTAGGTCTTGGTTCCCAGTATGGCAGTTTCCCGGCCGCCCCTGGTTAAAATAACATCAGTTGATTCCTGGGCCATGGTACTTTTTTCTTCATTGATAATGGACACCGTGTGCATCCCTTCCTTTTTTGCTCTTCGAAGGGCGGCCAGTGTATCCGCTGTTTCTCCAGATTGGGATGTTAAAATTACTCCTGCATTTTTTTCCTGGAGATTTTTATGATAGAAAAACTCATAACCGGTAAAAACTTCCAGGTTCCTGTTTGAAACCATGTTCATAGCATCTTTAGCTGAAAAACATGTTGAAAGGGAGCTTCCACAGCCTACCAGATAAATTTTATCAAATGCATCGAATTTCTCACTCATTTCTTTCATGTGAGATTTTTCTGTCTTCATGGTGTCTTTCAAAGAGCGAGGTTGCTCCATCATCTCTTCATACATTTTATAATGCATTTTAGTCCCTCAATATGTAATAATCATAGTTGAATAGTGTAAATAGGGCACCAGAATATGGTGACGGAATAATTGACTTTTATTACTACTAAATTTGATCTATTTTAATAAATACTTTCTCATGGTATCTAAACTTCTCCATTAAGTGATTGTCTCTTTAAGGTATAAAAGGGCTTATTTTAATAGGAGTTTGAGTTTAAATTGATTACCTTTATTCATAAAATTTAGGATAGCTTTTATACATCAGAAGGTTATGGTTTATAATTTTTACTTTTCTGGGAAATGAATAATTTGGCCAGGCACACTGCCATTTCTGCCAGTTCTTCAACTTCCATTCCCACCATTACGATCATGGGTTCTTTTCCCCAGGCACCCTGGTGGTAGATGATATCTGGAACAGAGCCGTTTAGATTCTCTACAGCTATCTTGACGCCCCAGGAAATACTGCTACCTTCTTTTTTGGCCACTTCTTCTGGTTCATTGCTACGATCATAACTGGAAATCCTTAAACCCAGTTTACGGCATATTTCCACCAAATCAGGGTGATATTTAATGTTAAGGGCACTGCGCCTTTCAGGATCATAGTGCATGACTCCCAAAACAAGTCGGGCCATATGGGATGAAGCACCAAAATCCGGACCTGCCACCGCACGGGGCAGGCCATGGACACTGGTTATACGTCCGGGGATCCCGGCCACATCATCTATGGTTTGGGCATCCCTTTTGGCCATTACCAGGTTACTCCGGACTTCGGGGATTAACTGTGCAAATTCTGGTGACTTCTCTAAAATATGCACGGCCCTTTCCAGCTTCTCTATTATCATGAATATGAGTTTAAAATCAATGGAATATAAGTTTTGGTGTGGGGAGTTGTCACTGAAATTCTTAGTAAATTTGGTTCTATATCTCCCCTTTGCTGTTACATGAATATAACACCACAGCACATAATCTATCGATTGATATAATCAACACTAAAAAATCATTTTAAAGAGATTTAAACTAATTTATAGGCTTAATATTTCTTTAACTCCCCTTTAACATTAATAATTAACATTTTTACTTTTCTAGTCTCTGAATATTGTCTCAAATCTGGCCGGGGAAGGGGAATATTGTTATGGGGCAACAGCAGACTCAGATCTTAAGGCACATCACCCGGTGGCTTAGAGAAGGGGTGGGTGTCCCAAATGGAGGATCATGACTAGGACTCCCCATCACAAATTCCAATTCTAAGGCTTTTAAATCCAAAAAAGCCCCATTTAAGGGTTTCTTTGCCAAAAATAAATGAAAAGATTTATATGCACAAAAGGCCGATCTTATTGTGTCAGGAACCTCTATCTGTGTTCAACTGACACGCAGTACATTGAGGGGGCATAATACTGAAGCAACAATGGTTGCTAGCTGTGCTACTATTACTTGTAGCATCAATGCTAGCCCCTGGTATTAACTATGCCACCCCAAACCAGTCAATTTCAGAAAATTTCACGAACACAACCAATGTCAGTGAAATAGTAGAAAACACCACAAACTCAACCACTATTCAAAATACAACCACTGCGGTGGTTAATGATACATTTATTAGTCAACAAGAAAACCAGACATCAGACACATCCAACAACACCCAAAATAGTTCATCCGATAACAGTAATCAAACAGACACCATTCAGAATAACTCTGCGGCAGCATCAGATGGAACCTATACAAATGTCCACGGAATATGGTTAAATGTGGATGACGTAAACAACGTCAATGTCAACGAATTATTAACAGCCGGAATAACGGATGTATTCGTTAAAGCAAACCGCATATCAAATCCCACATATCAAAGCGTCCTGACGACCATAATAAACAAACTACAAGGTACAGAAATACGGATCCATGCCTGGATAACCTGTTTTGTAGATGCAAACGGGGATTGGGTTGATCCTAAAGACAGTAAAACCACCGATGCACTGGTAAATACAATAACAGATATCACAACTAACTACAACATAGCGGGAATCCACCTGGACTATGTCCGCTATCCCGGAACAGCCTACCAATACTCCGGAGGCACTGAAGCCATAACCGGCTTCGTCCAGAGAGTATACACCACTGTAAAATCCATAAAGGCAAAAGTTGCAGTCTCAGCAGCACTAATGCCTGAAGGAGCAGCCAACGCATATTACTATGGGCAGGATTATGAACAGTTATCAAATTACCTGGACTTCCTGGTCCCCATGGTCTATGAGGGAAACTACAAAGAAGACAATGATTGGATAACTTCCGCCACGGCTTACATCGTAAACCACTCCACCAAACCGGTAGTTGTTGGTTTACAGACTTACAAGAGTGACAGCAACTTAGTAGCTCTATCTGTTGAAGAAATTAACCAAGATATAAAATCTGCACTATCTGGAGGAGCATCAGGATTTGCGCTTTTCAGATATGGTTGGTTAGACAAGGATTTCTTTGATCAGATTAATCCGGGTACAACCTTTACTGTTGATCAGATAAAGGCTAGTGCAAGTGTTGTGAGAAGTTATGTGGAATCTAATGGAAGGCTGCCGGATAGTGTTTTAGTTGGTTCAACTAAAGTGACTATTCATCAGTTTTTGGAGCTTTTGGTAACTGCAACCATACAAATCAATAATGGAGTTACTGATTCCATACCATTGGGGACTTTCAGCGCACCTACTAATCCTATTGAAAACATTAGGGCTGGTAATATTCTCATGGTAGAATATCTCAAGATAGCCCATGATGTTAAAAACTACATGGATAGTAGTGGTAAAACGCCGGACTTCGCATATCAAACCAGTTTAGGAACCTATCTTAGGTTTGAAAACATGGTGTATATGTACAGCATGATCCTTGACTACTACAATACCAGTGGAAACAAGGCTCACTTCGCAATAATGAAACCATGGAACTCCATTGGTACTTCACCAAATACTGGATCAAATACATATACCATTGCGGAAATCGTTGATGCAGCAGGAAGAGTTAAAAGCTTTGTGGAAACTTATCATGTTCTCCCCAATTATGTACAAATAGGATCATTACAAGTTTCCATGCCTCAGTTCCTGTATTTACTCAGCACATGCACATCTCAACTAAATAGTGGCATCACCAGCCTGATATCTTTACCCAGTGTTTCGGTAGCATCAAGTCCTCTAGAACAAATGACCAGTGGAAACTTGGATAAAACTGAGTATGTTGACCTGGCTAACCGTGTAAAATCCTTCATGGATTCCAATGGTATAGCACCCAATTACGGTTCAACATCCCTGGGAAAGTTACGATTCGAATCACTGCTCTACCTTTACAGTAGAGTGGTTGCATTCTACGGACAAAACCAGTACCTACCCAACTATGCCACCATGAAATCATGGAGTAGCGTAGTGGCTACGGAACCCTCTGTACCAGCAGAACTTAAACAGTACCTGCAGGCAACTACCAAATGCGAGGTTAACGATCCCCGTATAATTGCCCTGGCCCAGAGCATAACCTCTGGTGCAACATCCAGCTATCAAAAGGCCACACTCATCTTTAACTGGGTGAGAGACAACATAAACTATTCATATTACTACGACTCCCAGAAAGGAGCGGTGGGAACCCTCACTTCTGGAAGTGCAAATTGCTGTGATCATTCACATCTAGTCGTGGCCCTTTCAAGAGCAGCTGGATTACCGGCAAGATACGTGCATGGATACTGTTATTTCACCAGTAGTGGTAATTGGTATGGTCATGTATTCACTCAAATATATGTGAACGGACAATGGTACAATGCGGATGCTACTAGCTCCAGAAATACGCTAGGAGTAATCAACAACTGGAATACCAACACGTGGACTTATAAAGGCACCTATGCTTCGCTGCCATTTTAAACACATTCTTTTTTTTCTTTTTTTATTCCCCTTAGCGGTAGCTAGGTAAGTTAGATATAAAAATCCTGGCATCCTAAAAATAAAAATCCTAACATTCCTAAAAAAATAAAAAACCTAAATATCCTAAAATATAATCCTGTCAGATCCCTAAAAATTAAAATAGGGGATTTTGTAGTGTGGAGGCCATAATCTTATTATCCCCCTATCCGCATCAGCAAATTCCATTTTCAAAACCTAACCATCTAATTCAGGCGAAAAAAGTAATTAACAGTGTTTAAAACTACCTGGGGGAAAATCAGACTCTTTAATTTTCTTGATGATCTTACAGGAACTATCCAGGGTGGAGCGGTGGTAACCCTTCACCTTAACCACTTCCGCGGCAATACCTCTTTTTTTGAGTTCTTCCCTTAGATGTTCCAGGTCAAAGTTCTGGTCCGGGCCGATGGCAATGATATCTGGTTTAATTTTGAGGACCGTACTGAACATGTCGGTTTCACTACCCAGAACTGCTTCATCAACCATCTTCAGCATCTGAACCACTTCCAGGCGCTGTTTTTCCGGGACAATAGGCACCCTTTTCCGGGCACGAACCGTGGACTCCCGGGCAATCACCACCACCAGGCGAGCACCTTCACCTCCCAGTTTCTTTGCTTCTTCCAGGTAAAATCCATGACCTGGATGTATTAAGTCAAATGTTCCAGTAGCCATTACAGTTTTAATAGTTACACCTCTTGTAAAAATTATTTTAATATGTTATTTGTTAAATTAACTTCTCAAATAGAGTAAATTCGCCCATAGTTAATCTGTCTTTAGTCAATTTATTGATCTTTTTTTCAAGATAAAAATCTATCACTTAAAAAATTTTCCAGCACACAAACAGGGGGGAAGGTAACCACCATAAAAATATCAGTCCATGGTTGGGTTTAATAAACGTTAGTTTTATAAATAAAGAATTAGTGAATTGAATCCTTAAGATAAAAAAAATAATCTCCGGAGTAATAGATAAAATAAGTCCAGGGAACATTTATTGTAAAAATCGCATCTTTGGTAATTATCATGAGTTCAAAAATTGCTAGAGGAAGCCTGATCATGCTGATTGGGTACTTCATCTTCCGTGTTGGGGGCTACCTTTATCGCTTTGCCACTGCATACCTTTTAGGGCCTGCAGGTTTCGGGATACTTAATTTAGCCCTCCCCACACAGAGTATACTAATACAAATAGCGTCGGGGGGAATGCCACCCGCCATTGCCAAACACGTTTCCGAGTATTCTGCCAAAGGCAATGAAGAAATGGTGAAACAGGTAATTCACACTTCCCTAAAAATCGTGATTGTTCTGGGATTGTTCTTCAGTTTGGTGATCTTTTTAATGGCTGATCCACTGGCCAATCTCTATTTCCATAAACCAGAAGCTGCTCTTCCCCTGAAGCTGGTGGCCCTGATCACCCCCTTCAGTGTGATCGTGGGTGTTTTCCGTGGTGCCTTCCAGGGTATTTTCCAGATGGGGAACATTGTCATCACCAAGGCTTTTGAGCAGATATTCATGATCAGCAGTGCCATCATCCTGATTCTGGTGGGATTCTATGTGGCCGGAGCGGTTATCGGTACTGCTATCGGGTTCCTTTTTTCCGCCCTAGCAGGATACTACCTGTACCGCAGGGGACTGGGGAAACGTCTAAAAAATGTGAAACTGTCCTTTACCCTGAAACAGGAATTATCCCTGGCTAAGGTGCTTATTATTTTTGCCTTCCCTGTTCTGATAACCGGGCTGGCGGAAACTGCTTTATTCGATGCCATTGGAAACTTCATTGTCGGGGCCTATCTGGCCAGTGAACAGCTGGGTTTTTACGGCGCAGCCACTCCAGTGGCCCGTTTACCCCTAATAATTTCCATGGCAGTGGCCACTGCCGTGTTACCTGCCACAGCCGAAGCTATGGGATTGGAAAACCGCCACGTACTTAAAAGCTATGTAAACCAGTCCTATCGCTACGTCAGTCTGTTGGTGGTTCCCATGTGTGTGGGGACCTTTATCTTCGCCACCCCCATAATGAAATTACTTTACGTTAATTCTGCTTACATGAATGGGGCCATGGCTTTACAGATATTATCGGTGGGAATGTTATTTTTCACTATCTACACGGTTTCTTCCAGTATAGCTCAGGGATTGGGAAAACCCTACCTCCCCATGGTTATTTTAGTGGCAGGAGTTATATTGGACGTGGCTTTGAGTATGTATTTAGTGCCTATTTACGGAATAACCGGTGCTGCTGCGGCCACAGCAATCACGGCCCTGTTCATAATGATTACCATAGTCTGGAAAACCCTTCAGGTGGCGGATGTAAAACTGGAATATAAAGATCTGGGTAGAATAGTCCTGGCCGCAGGAATAATGGGGGCAGTCTTACTGTTAATACCTCAAAACCTCTTAATCAGTCCGGCAATTTCCGGTGCAGTGCCTTCGAGTTACATTACTTTCTTTTCCAAGTATTTGGCCTTTGCTTTGGTCATGGTACTGGCGGCTCTGGTTTACGTGGTGGCTCTAATACTGGTGGGAGGACTCAAAAAAAGTGATATAAACGCTCTTCGAAAATTAAGTAGCAGAACCGGACCACTAAAAGGTAAATTAGATAGAATTATTTCCTATATAGAAAGGTTCGCCCATTAAACTGGGTTATCCCATTGAACTGGGTTATCATAAAATCAGGAGCGGGTTGATTAAAAATAATCCCCTCACCTATTTTTCTAACTTTTTTTTATTTTGGATAAAACTTATTTTACTCACCTTATATCTTATTAAATTAGCAAATACATTTTTCCACGGTCTTTAATCCTCTAATTTCCCTTTAATACATAAATATCCCAAATTATTTCCCTGATCATTGACAAAATATTATTTATGATCGTGGTGAGGGGCATTGGAACCGGCCCTTACGTGGGTGTGGGGCAGGTTAGAAAGATAGAAAGGGATGAGGACCTCCTGAAACTCGTGGGGGGAGAAATAGTAGTGATATCCCGAGCATCACGGGACATGCTATCCTATCTTCACCGGGCGGGAGGAGTGGTCACGGATTATGGTGGCCTAACCAGCCATGTGGCCATTGTTCTCCGGGAGATGAAGGTACCCTGTGTGGTGGGAACCGGTAACGGAACGGAAAAACTCCAGGAAAACACCATAGTAACGGTAGACGGCAACACCGGCAATATATACCAGGGGTTCATGGAGAGAGAGGGGAAAAAGGATACTTCACAGATTTATCTCCCGGCCACTAACATCAAAGTCAACTTAAATGTCCCGGAAATCGCCTGGAAGGTGGCGCCCCTGGCTGATGGTGTGGGATCCATACGCATTGAAAACAGTATCATCCGCACGGGAAAACACCCCCAAATACTCCTTGAAGAGGGAAAATTAGTCCAAGTTATTGCTGATGCCGTCCGTTTGATAGCTGATGCATTCTGCCTCAAACCAGTATGGTTCCGCACCTTTGACATACCCACTGACGAGTTGAAACGCCTGGAAGGGGGCACCCGGGAACCTGCGGAAAAAAATCCTTTAATGGGCCTGAGGGGTATTCACAAGGACCTGAAAAATCCTGAAATCCTGAAGGCAGAATTTAAAGCCATAATGGAACTCATTGAGGAGGGGTATGATAATCTGGGAGTTAAAATACCCCTGGTGCGTGATGTTTCTGAATACCAGGAGGCTAAAAAAGTCATGAAGGAAGTGGGACTCAAACCCCACCGTGATCTGCCAGTGGGGGCATCAATCGAAACCCCCTCGGCAGTGTTCACCCTGGAAGAGTTTATAAAGGATGGAATGGACTTTGCAACCCTGGGGATGAGTGATATGGCCATGTGTTCTCTGGCGGTTGACCGCAGGGGGGTCAGGGTGGCCAAACACTTCAACTTAACCCACCCTTCAGTTTTGACCATGATAAAAACAGTTATCGAAACCTGCAATCAACAGGGGATTGAAAGCTGTATCTGTGGATATGCGGGTTCAGATCCAGACATTGTAAGTTGGCTGGTGAAGACCGGTATCACTTCCATATCCACCAATCCGGATCAGATTCTTAAAATCCGAAAAGTGGTGGATATCGCTGAAAGGACTTTAATACAAAGGGAACTGGCCTAGGGGATCAGACACCAAAAAGACTTAAAAATTCATTTTCATAATCCTATTTTTTGATAATCAAGTGCCTTTTCAAAATTCAGGGTGCCTTTGTAGAGTGCTGAACCAATTACCACTCCGTAGCAGTCAGTCTGGCTTAAAAGGGCCACATCTTCCAGGGTACTCACACCGCCAGAGTAAACCACGGGAATATTAACTGATTCCAGTAGTTCCAGGAGAGGTTCAACTTTAAACCCTCCCAGAAGCCCTTCGTGGTCCACGTTGGTGAATAGTATTCCTCCTGCACCCTTTTCTTCCATGGTTTTTCCCAGTTCTGGGGCAGTCTGGTTGGTTTTTTCCGTCCATCCCCGTACCACTACCTGGGAGTCCTTGCTATCCAGAGCCACCATGATCCTTTGACTTCCAAATTCCTGGGACAGGGTTTCCACAGCTTCCGGCTCCTGAATGGCCAGGGTTCCAAGGATCACCCGGTCCACGCCCATGTTCAGTAAATGGGTGGCATCTTCAATGCTACGGATTCCTCCACCCATCTGAACCGGTATGGAAACCTTTTTGAGGATATCCTCCACCACTGGAATATTTCCCCCTTCTTCCAGAGCCCCACCGAGGTCAATAACATGCAATACACTGGCGCCCCGGTCTTCCCATCCTTTAGCAACTTTTGCAGGATTTTCCAGCACAATCTGTTCTGTTCCTGGTTTTCCCTGAACCAACTGCACGCATTTACCATTTTTAATATCCACTGCCGGCATAATAAACATGAAAATCACCTTTTTAGTTAGTTATTAATTGTAATCATCCCTCCTCTTTACAGGGTATATACGTTAATGGGATAAATACCGATGTAAACATATAGTGATGGAAGAATAATTATTTATCCTTAAAATTAATTATCCTTAATAATAAACTCTCTTACAAATATTCAAAAGCCTTTAGATAATATTAAAAAAAATTTTCATGTTAGCCCGGGATGATTTCCAACCAGTAATGGGGAGTAAGATGCTATGATTAGGGTGGCCTTAAAAATTGCTTATCTTGGAACGGATTTTTATGGATTCCAGAGACAACCAAACCTGCGCACAGTGGAAGGCGAACTTCTAAGTGCCCTGGAAGAATCAGGAGCCATAAAAAATTTCGGACAATCTAATTACTCCCTTGCCGGGCGCACAGACCGCGGGGTTCATGCCCTGGGGAATGTGGTCTCTTTTAACACGGAAAAGGACCCTATAATAAACCAAATAAATGATATCCTCCCTCAGGACATACGTATTTTAGGATCCAGTTGGGTTCCTCCTGAATTCAAGGCACGATACGCCTATAAACGCCACTACCGCTATGTCCTGTGCCGGGAAGTGAAAGATACTTGGGCTGTGGGAAAAATGCAGGAAGCAGCCCATTTAATGGAAGGAACCCATAATTATGGTAATTTCTCCAGGAGAAGCGAACGAAACCCCCTGCGAACCGTGGACAGCGTTCAGATAACACCCCATGGCCAGGTTTACCTGGTGGATGTGGTGGGTGAGAGTTTCCTGTGGAACATGGTCCGCAAGATGGTGGCTGTCCTCCTGAGTGTGGGAAAAGGAGAACTGGAAGTGGAAGATGTTCAAAGGTTCCTTGATCCCAGTCAACCGGCAGCAATAACACCCCTGGCCCCGGAAAGCCTTATATTAATGGATGTTTCCTACCGGGGGATGGAGTTTAAAGAGGATAACTATGCCCGGTCCCGCTTTATTCAAACCCTGAATAACGAATGTTTTAATCATCAAAAGATGGTTGCCGCCACAAAAGAGATGATACTCGCTTTAGGTAGAGAATGAAAAGTTTCATACATTAATTATAATTTTTTTAAAACCTCAACTAAATTTAACACGCCCCTCCCTAATCTGAGTGAAGGGCAAGGGAAACAATAAATAGTAACAAAAGATATAAACTATATCCATTGGGAGTGAATTTTCCAGACTAATGAATGGAAAGGAGGAAATCTTCTGGTTCACCGATACCCTCATAATTTTAAACAAAAACTTATTTTAGACGCCAATGGCCAGCCCATCAACCCGAAAAGTCAGAGAGGGATCATTGTAGGCCTTGATCCCGGAATGACCGTTGGTGTGGCTATTCTTGATCTGAGGGGACATATATTAGGCGTGGACAGTTTTAAGGAAGTTTCCCGTGCAGAAATAACCAAACACATCATTAGTTTTGGTAGAACAGTTTTAATTGCTACTGATGTTCATCAACCACCTAAAATGGTTAAAAAGATGGCCACAGCTCTTAATTCGAGGATATACGCGCCGTACCGGGATCTGGCGGTTAATGCCAAAAACGAGATGGTGGATGACTATGTTTATGGGGATAGATCACGCCGATCCCGGGACACAGCACCGGTTTTGGCACCTCAAAATGCTCATGAAAGGGATGCACTGGCTGCGGCAATCCAGGGATACAAAAATTACCAGAAAAAACTGGAACAAATAGAAAAAAAGGCAATAGAACTGGAATTACCCTTAGAACTGGTTGATAATGTGAAGGTAATGGTTATAAATGAAGTTCCCATTACCAAAGCCATCAATGCCACCCTGGAAAAATTAAAACCCGGTGAACTGGAGCCCGGAAAAAAATCGACAATATTGGGGATGGAAAATAAAGGGGAGTTTCCAGGAAATTCCAAGGATTCTGGAATAGACCATATTCCTAACCTGGTTATGGAGTTACGAAACAAGATAAAATTTCAAAAAAAACAGATAATGAATTTAAAAAAGAAAAATAACCGGTTAAGTGAGGATATCCACAAGTACCAGCAAGAACTATCCCAGCTGGAAAATAAAATTGAAAGATTACAGTACCAGTACTCCCAGAATATAATGCAACAACGGGAAATCACCACTAAAAACTCTATTATCAAGGGGATCCAGGAGAAATACAACAGGGAAAAAGTGTTGAGAGAGGAATTAGAGGTTCAACTGGGGTCCATAAAGCGTATAAGGGCCATGGAACTTTCCCGGGAAGCAACACCGGTTAAAATCATAAAATCATTCTCCAGGGATTCCATAAGGGAAGCCACCACTTCTTGGAACATCAAAAAGGACGATGTGGTACTTTTAAAAAGTTCAGAAGGGGGAGGTTCTCAAACTGCATCATTACTGGTTGATATAGGGGTAAAGGCAGTTTTAACCACCGATAAAATGTCACATCAGGCCCGGGAGGAATTTGAAAAGAATATGGTTCCCCTAATAGAACGTGATGCAGTGGACCTGGAAATGGCCGAAGATTTTGCCGTGATCCGCTCCCGGGATCTGGAAAGGGAAATTTCCAAGTGGAAAAAGAACCAGGAAGAAGAAAAGAAAAGAGAAGACCGGAATAAACTTTTAAAGATAATGGATGACTACCGTGCCCAGAGAAAACGATCAACCAACAATCTTTAGTAATTTGGCACGATATAAAACTTTTTTTGGAGGGAAATCAAGAATTCAAGAATCATTATTTTATCATTATAATTTTTTTATCTCATTTATTCCTGTTTTTTTCCCGATATTTTTTATAGAATATAACCTGTAAAAACCACAGGACACGCAATTGGCAATGTCAGGGGTTCGTTAAGTTTTGGTAATTCCTGATATTTTTCATGAAATTCGGTGGAATCTTTATTAATGAATTAAATCTCATCTATATTCATTAAACTGATAAAACTGGATAA
Source organism: Methanobacterium sp. BAmetb5 (assembly GCF_003491305.1). Classification (NCBI taxonomy): domain Archaea; kingdom Methanobacteriati; phylum Methanobacteriota; class Methanobacteria; order Methanobacteriales; family Methanobacteriaceae; genus Methanobacterium; species Methanobacterium sp. BAmetb5. Next base: position 717,036 of record NZ_CP022706.1, on the reverse strand, counting down.
ACTTAATTGAACTGGATAAATATGTTAATTGCCTGATGATTGGTGGATTTAGATGAAGATAGCATTTATAATAGGCACACGGCCTGAAATTATTAAAATGTCCCCTCTAATTGACGAAGTGGATAAAAGGGACTTAGATTATATTCTCATACACACGGGTCAACACTACGACTATGAGATGTCCCAGCAGTTTTTCCTGGACCTGGAACTCCGGGAACCAGATTACAACATTGGAGTTGGTTCAGAATCCCATGGAAAACAGACTGCAGTAATGATGGAGGGCATTGAAGAAGTTTTGGTTAATGAAAAACCGGATATAGTCCTGGTTCAGGGTGATACCAATGCAGTTTTAGCCGGAGCCATGGTGGCAGCCAAATTACACATACCAGTGGGGCATGTTGAAGCAGGTTTACGTTCCTATGATAAAACCATGCCTGAAGAGATAAATCGTATGGTAGCCGATGTCTGCACCAGCCTTTTCTTTGTACCCACCGAAGAAACTGCCCTGAATCTCTTATTCGAGGGAATAAACCGGAAAGACATATTCATCACCGGCAACACTGTGGTGGATGCCTGTTACCGAAACCTCAAAATCGCGGCAAAAAACTCCCGGATCATGTCCCAGCTGGAACTGGAAGGAGACCTCCTTTCCTTAACCTTACACCGTGCGGAGAACGTTGATGACCGGCAAAGGTTGGAGAACATAGTGGAAGCTCTACTCAAGATTCAGGGTCTTACCATTGTTTTCCCCGTACACCCCCGTACAGTGAAAACCTTAAAAAACTTTGGAATGTACTCCTTACTGGAAAAGGCCCCCCACATTAAGATGATCAAGCCTATTGGTTATCTGGACTTCCTGATCCTGGAATCCAATTCCAAATTACTGATGACTGATTCCGGTGGAATTCAAGAGGAAGCCATCACCCTGGATGTGCCCTGTCTCACTCTCAGGTACAACACCGAACGTCCCGAAACTGTGGAAGCCGGGGGTAACATTCTGGTGGGTTCCCATACAGAAAAGATACTGGCAAGTGTGTCTAAAATATTGGAAGATCAAGACCTGTATCGGGGCATGAAAGAAGCACCCAACCCCTATGGAGACGGTACAGCCTCAAAACAGATTGTTGATGCCATCCTAAACGCCTATGCTCAGGGCAAACTGGAAATTAAACCCCCGGAACAAGTTGCCAGCACGCGGGTTAAAGAGTTACTCCAAGTAACGGAAAAGATAACTGTGACCGAGTTTGAAGAACAAAACCCCAATAATGTAATAAATATGGTGTTTGATAAAGATAAACCAGTATTCCCTTCTTCAAACCTCCAGTTAAATGGTAAAACATTGGTGGTCACCCATTTTTCGTCGGATGAGTTTTAATTATCTTTTCCACTTTTTTTAACTATTTCAGGGAAAACAATACATATAATTACCCCGAATATATAAGAAGATCACCATTACCCTAAATAATATAAGAAGATCATCAATGATCTGTAAGGATATTAGAATTTGCATGAATTTTTCAGGGTAAAGTAGTTTTCCATTAATTAAATAAATTTAATTGATTTATTGGGGCTTTTAAGCGAGTCATGAAAGCTCGAAGAATTATAAAACCATTATATCCTTATTAAAGGTTTAAACTGGTCCTGATTCGTTAATTAGTTACTACCTGTGGAAACCATAACGATGGAAGTGAAATACCTAAAATTCCATTAAAAAAAGTAGAGACTGGTAATAACTGGCCAGTAAAATACAACTTATCACTTAATCTAACAAATAAAAAAACCATTTACAGGGGATTAATCAATGATTGAAGAAAAATCACCCATAGCAATATTCGGTTTAGGTCACATGGGACTACCCACCGCCGCATTACTGGCGAAGAGTGGCCTTAAAGTAGTGGGAATCGATATTAACAACAAAACCGTCGAAATGGTTAATTCCGGCCAATCTCCAATTATGGAACCCGGTCTGGAGGAGATGGTAAAGGAAACAGTGGAAAATAACTGTTTGTCTGCCACTACGGACTCTCTGAGTGCAATGAAAGAGGTTCGCACCATAATGATCATCGTTCCCACCCCCGTGGATGAACATAAAGAATCTGACCTCTCGGCAGTCATATCTGCATCCCAATCAATTATGGAAGGTTTAAAGGAAGGAGATCTGGTTATAATTGAAAGCACAGTACCTCCAGGTACTTGTGAGAATATAGTTATTCCTATACTGGAAAAAAGTGGCCTTAAAGCCGGGAAAGATTTTAAAGTAGCTTACACTCCAGAAAGGGCCCTCCCCAACAATACCATATTTGAAATGACCCATAATGCCCGGGTAATAGGGGGCATAGACTCTGAGAGTACCAGAAGGGCAGCTTCACTCTACCAAAGAATCACTGAGGGAGAAATCATAATGGTACAGGACCTGGTGACGGCTGAAATGGTTAAACTTATGGAAAATACCTACCGGGATACCAATATAGCCCTGGCCAATGAATTAGCCTTAATTTGTGATACTTTAGGTGTGGATGTTATTGAAGCCATCCGGGCCGCCAACCACCACCCCCGGGTGAACATACACACCCCGGGACCCGGTGTGGGAGGACACTGCCTATCCATAGATCCCTACTTCCTGGTGGAAATCGCCCGGCAAAGGGGGAGGGAGACACCTCTCATAAAGACTTCCCGGCAGGTTAATGAGGAAATGCCCAGTGAAGTTGTCAGAATCGCCCAGGAAGCCCTTGAAGATGTGGGTAAAACTATTCAGGGATCTAAAATCGGAGTTTTGGGTGTTGCTTACAAGGGAAATGTTGCCGATGCCCGGGAAACGCCGGCCAAACCTTTAATTGAGCAATTATTAAACCGGGGCGCGGAAGTGGTTGTTAACGACCCCTATGTATCTCCCGAAATAATCAAACCATGGGGGGTGCAACCGGTGGATATGGACACGGCCCTGGATACCGATTGTGTGGTCCTGGTAACTGACCATGATCTTTACCGGGATATTAAACCCGAAATGATTAAAAACCGTTTAATAATATGCACCCGGCCCATTCTGGATAAAGAAACCTTCCAGAAGAATGGTGTGATATTTAAAGGAGTGGGAAGATCTTGAACCTCTTAGTATTCGAGTATGCCAGTGCAATGGGGATTAAGGACCCTGCTTTAACTGCAGAAGGCAAGGCAATGCTTCGCGGTCTTACCTGTGACCTGGAATGTATTCCTGCCAGTTATCTGATCTCTAAACACATCGATGCCATTGAAGGCAGCCAATGCCAACCAATAATAATAGGAGAAACTGTTGAGGATTGGATATCGGCTAATGTCTCAAATTTTGATTACTGCCTGCCGGTAGCACCTGAAGAAGATTTTATCCTGTGTGGATTAACCCGGCTAATTGAAAAAAACGGTGTTAGAGTTATAGGGTCAGATTCTGATGCGGTCCGTATTTGTTCGGATAAATATCTTACCTATAACTTCCTTAAAGACAAGGTTCCCACCATACCCACCTATAGAATCCCCTGGGATGAGGTTGAACTTCATGCCCGGAATATTTCCCAGAACAAAGTGGTTAAACCCGCCGACGGAGTTTCCTGTTCAGCAGTGCAAGTAGTGGATTCAGAAACGTCATTTAAGGATGCTGCAACACGGGTAAGGGCAGTAAGCAGTCTCCCTTATTTCCTGATGCAGGATTATGTGGAAGGAACCAGTGCCAGTGTGAGTCTTATCAGCAATGGCAAAGAAGCCCTACCACTCAGCTTAAACCAGCAGAACATCAGTCACCAGGATGGCATAATCGATTATAATGGGGGAAAAGTTCCCCTATCTCACCCTATGGAGAATGAAGCTATAGCTGTTGCTAAAACTACAGTGGAATCGATAAATGGTTTGAAGGGATATGTAGGTGTAGACCTGATCCTGGGTGAAGAGGAAGTGCATCTGGTGGAAGTTAACTCCCGACTAACCACCCCCTATGTTGCCCTGCGCAACATGCTGAACTTCAATCTGGGAGAAGCCATAGTAAATGCCGTAGTCCACGGGGAAATTCCCAGCAAATTCGTACTGGAAAGAGAGATAGAAATTCAGAAAAAAGATAACCGTCTCCATCTAAAGGTGATTAATTGAAGATTGCGGGATTTGATATTGGAGGAGCCAATACTGACTTAGCGGTGGTTGACTTTGATGAAAAGGGCAATATCACCGGTATTGAAACGGATTTTCGCTATCTGCCCATGTGGTCCCGGAAGGATGAACTTTCTCTAACCCTCCTGGAGCTTTTAGGCGATGATATAGGTGATATTGATGCAGTTGGTGTTTCTATGACTGCTGAACTTGCGGATAGCTATCAGAACAAGAGTGAAGGAGTCCGGGACATCAGTAGAATGGTAATGGACACCTTTAACCTTCCAGTTGCCTTTGTGAGTTTGCAGGGTATGGTGAATTATGAAACAGTTTTGAAGGAGCCTTTAGAACTGGCCGCAGCTAACTGGATTGCTACTGCTCCACTGGCGGCATACATGGTGCCAGATTGCATTTTTATCGACACCGGGAGTACAACTACGGACATAATTCCCATTAAAAATGGAACTGAATGTGCTAAGGGGAGAACCGATCTCCAGAGGCTGGCCACCGGGGAATTGGTATATACCGGAACCCTCCGTACCAATGTGGCCACCATTGTGGATAAAGTTCAATTAAAGGATGAATGGGTGCGCACTGCCTCAGAACTATTCGCCGTGACCGCTGATGTGCATCTGGTTCTGGGAAACATCACCCCGGAGGATTACACCTCGGAAACCCCCGATGGGAGTGGTAACTCCCGGGAAGATTCACTGTTAAGGTTATCCCGGGTGGTTTGTGGAGATCTGGATCTTTTGAGTGAGGATGACGTGATCCAGATGGCCAGGTACATCCACCAGAAACAGGTGGAACAGGTGGCGGAAGCACTGGAACAGGTCCACCAAAGAGAAAACCTGGAAATGGTAATTACCACTGGTCTGGGAATGAATGTTATTGGACGCCAAGCTGCGGAACTATTAGGATTACCCGTGCGTACCATGGAGGATATCCTCACCACCGAAGATTGTGTGGTGGCCCCTGCAGTGGGAACCGCCCTTCTCATGCACCAATTTACCGAATCGGGTAAATAATATCCCTATAAGAAGTAAATAGTGTCATTACAGATAATTATTATCAACTGTATTCCATTGGTAATGGATTTGAAATTGCAATTTATGAGGATTATGATTCTATGAAGAAGAGTTCACTACTTGTGGTTGTAATATTGGTATTAGCCGCGGGTTATTTCTTCCTTAATTCTGGCCAACACTCCATCCTGGGGACTGATGAACAGGGATATGTTACTAAAGATGTTTATTCTCATTACGGTAACTCTACGGTGAAAATTGCGGTGATCACTGGTATGCACCCCCGGGAAAACCTTTCCACTAACTTGGTGCCCCAGGTGATTAAGGTCTTCGCCCTGCTAAACAATGTGGAAATAGTAGATTATCACGTGACCGTAACTGACCAACCACAGGATTTCTATGAGGGTCGAAGTAATGGACAGGATCTGGTTGAGCGTTATGCCCTTCCCGATATCAAAAAATCAGATTACCGGCTGGTGGTCATTGGCCATGATCATGAACGGGGTTATGGTGAGGGATATTACATAGCCACCCCTACCCATGATGATAAATCAGTGTCCCTGGCCGAAGCAGTGCACCAGTTACTTCCTGAATTCAACTACTACCCGGGATCAACCAACACCCGGGAGAAAAGCACTTCCATATCCCAGATAGATCGGCCCTTAACCAATGCCGGATATCCGGTGTTTGTCTTAGAAATTCCGGAATGGAACACCCAACTGGAAGCAGGCATAATGACCTATAAACTGTTCAGTACAAGTTCCAAAGTTCTCCAGGCCACAAATTAATATTATCCTAGATTCAAAAATTAAAAATCTCCAAGAGAAAGATTTATATTTTAGAATTCCATATTTTAGAAAATCTTTTAAAAAAAGAAGGGGGGATTTATGGTGGAGTTAGAATTATTTGCAGGTAGATTATTATATTACACTACTATATCCTCATAAAAATGGATTCAATCAATATTAGAATCTCTATCAAACAGTGTGACAGTAATCAATACCAAACATTCTTTAAACCCAGCAAATAAGCAATTATATTAGTTCCTAAATGTAAAAAGACGCTTATCACAAGTATTATGATGATTAAACTTAAGGGAATTATTACTACTAAAGATGCGAATACCAGGGCGCCTACCACAAAATCTAACTGATCCATCAGTGGTACTGGCCTTCCCCGTTCCACTTTAAATCTTCTCTTAATAAAACTACCACAAGCGTCCCCTATAACGGCGCCACTGCCCAATACAAGGCCTAATAATATGCCCTGTACTGCGTTGATGGTTATAGTTCCTTGAACAAGATTAGCTATACCTGGATCTCCTATTATCAGCAGATCATGCACTATATTACCGGAAATAGCACCCTGGACAAGACCTACTGCCATCCCAATTAAAATACCAATAATGGTTCCCTTCCAGGTGACACCATCTCCCAGTATCCTGCGGCCGTCATTCATGGATCGGCCCAGATCCAGAGGTGTTCCTCCCCCAAAGGTAAGGGCGCTGGCGTTGGCTAGATAAGCCGGCAACATAAAATATATAGCATAAGCCGATAAAATCAAAACACTGAAAATACTCGGGTCCATAGTTTACCTCCGATTTAAAACAAGATAATAGTTATGTGCTCAACCATAAATACTATGCTGGTTGGCAAAACCCGATGTTTGTTAGGATAATAGTTAACTATAACCTGAAAATTAATACTAAATAGGTGAGATAATGGTCATAAAGAAAACGAAAAGCCTGTGTCCTGAATGTCTTCGAGTGGTGGATGCAGAAGTCTTTGAAGACCAGGAAAAAATAATGATAAAGAAAACGTGCCCGGAGCACGGTGAATTTGAGAATACTTACTGGCAAGGTTCAGAAGCTTACAGTTTTGCCGCTAACTATGATCACCCGGGAGAAGGAATTTCAAACCCTCGAACCACCATAGAAGGTGAATGCCCTCAAAACTGCGGTCTCTGCGCTGAACATGAAAGTCAAACCATACTAGGCCTTATTGATGTTACTAATCGTTGTAATCTTCGTTGTCCAATTTGTTTTGCTAATGCAGCTGTTTCTAAATCTTTATATGAACCTAGTTATGAAGAAATCAGGCAGATGTTGCGGAATCTCCGTGCCAACCAACCAGTTTCCACTCCAGCCATACAGTATGCTGGTGGAGAGCCCACGGTACGAAAGGATTTAGTGGAACTAGTCAAACTGGCCAAAGAAGAAGGATTCAGCCACACTCAAATAGCCACCAATGGAATCAAACTGGCTAAAGATCCTGAACTGGCTCAAAAACTTAAGGACGCATCCCTAAACACAGTTTATCTCCAGTTTGACGGAGTAACTGAAGAACCATACATTTCTGCCCGGGGGCGTAACCTGTTACCCACCAAATTGGAAGCCATTGAAAACTGCCGTAAAGCAGATCTGGGAATTGTCCTGGTGCCCACCCTGGTTAAGGGAATCAACGATGACCAGGTAGGGGACATAATACAATTCGCCATTGACAACCTGGATATCATCCGCGGAGTGAATTTCCAGCCAGTATCATTTGCCGGCCGAACACCGGCCGATGAAGTGGAAAAACAGAGAATAACCATACCAAAATTCCAGAAACTGGTGGAAGAACAGACTGAGGGTAAAATAGGCTGTAATGATTTCTACCCAGCATCTTCGGTCATACCAGTCACCGACTTTGTGGAAGCCATTGAAGGTGAAGAACAGATAGCCATTACCTGTCACCCCCACTGTGGTGCGGCCACCTATATTTTCATTGATGGGGATGAAGTCATACCCATAACCAGATTTGTGGATGTGGATCGCTTTTTCGATCTTCTCTCCCGCAGCAGTGATGATATAAAAGACGGAGGCATTATTGGCAAAGCCAAGGTTTTAAGCCGAGCGACCATGGAACTTCCCAAAACCATTGACCGGGATAAAAAGCCAGAATCACTGGATTTAACGGGAATATTAACCAAAGTTTTCAAAGAAAGATCATACAGTGCTCTGGGAGATTTCCACCATAAAACCCTACTCATATCATGTATGCACTTCATGGATCCATGGAACTTTGACCAAGACAGGGTTAAAAGGTGTGTGATCCATTATGCAGTCCCTGATGGACGTATAATCCCATTCTGTTCCATGAATGCAATTTATCGCTCAGAGATTGAGAAGAAATTTGCCAAACCACTGAAACAATAACCAAATTAAAACAATCAAAAGCCAAATTCGACAAACAACGGTTAATATATACCCAAAAATTGAATAAAATAAAGTGGTAGCAGAATTGATAATCGAAACTCCCTCCCGGCTGCACTTAACCCTTATTGATCTAAACGGCTCACTGGGCCGGATCGATGGTGGTGTAGGCCTTACACTGGAAAAACCTGGACTAGTTCTGGAAATGAAGGAGAATAGTGGTGAAATCTCCGTAGAATTTAAAAACCCTGAAAACTTATCCGCTAAAGTTAGGGCTGATGATGAGGATAAAATAAAAACTTCAGCCCGGCGGATGATGGATTATTTCCATCTGGAGGGAGGATATGATTTCACGGTACATGAAACCTATCTATCTCATTCGGGATTGGGTTCTGGCACCCAAATATCCCTGGCCGTAGGTAAACTCATCTCTGATTCAGCGGGACAGCAACTGGATGCACCCCAGATCGCCAGTATTGTGGGTAGAGGAGGTACCTCCGGTATAGGTGTGGCATCATTTGCTAAAGGTGGATTCATAGTTGATGCCGGCCACCACCAACGGGAAAAACCAGGCTTTTTACCTTCATCGGCCTCCACCGCATCACCTCCACCCATTGTGGCCAGGTATGATTTTCCTCAGGACTGGAAGGTAGTTCTGGTCATCCCCCATGTGGAAAAAAATGTTTCCGGGCCAACAGAGGTTAACATATTCCAGGAGCACTGCCCGGTACCCTTAGAAGAGGTGCAACAACTTTCACATATTCTTTTGATGAAGATGATGCCCGCAGTGTTAGAAAAAGATCTGGATAGATTTGGGGAGTCCATTAACAGCATACAGAGTATTGGGTTTAAGAAGGTGGAGAATCAACTGCAAAACCCGGTAATTGGGGAAATAATGCAGCTACTCCGAGATGCCGGTGCACCGGGAGTGGGTATGAGCTCCTTTGGACCCACTATTTATGCCATTACTGACAGTCCGCGAGATATAGTGGGTGTTGCTCGGGAGGCCCTAGCGGAGGTGGGTGGCAATATAATTGAAACTAGGGCTCAGAATAGTGGTGCGGTTAAAAGGTATTAATCATTTAATGATATGAATTCCTATGTTTAATCGAAGGTCTAACTTTGTGTAAAACAACAAATTTATTTTGGTACCATGAAAACAGAGATAAAGGGTAAAGTTTGGAAGTTCCGGGACAGTATAGACACTGATGTTATAATACCGGGAAGATATTTGAGAACCTTCAGTCTAGATGAGCTAGCCAGTCATGTAATGGAAGGTGAAAACCCTGAATTTGCCAAAAATGTGCAACAGGGAGATGTAATTGTGGCCGGCTGGAACTTCGGTTGTGGTTCATCACGGGAACAGGCTCCGGTGGCCTTAAAACACGCCGGTGTTGATGCCATTGTTGCCAAATCCTTTGCACGTATATTCTACCGCAATGCTATAAATGTAGGTCTACCAGTAATAGTGGCGGATATGGATGCCGAAGAAGGGGAAGAACTTAATATAAACCTGGCAGAAGGAACAATCCAGAATATAAGCACGGGAAAAAGTTATACTATACAACCCTTCCATGATTTCATGTTAGGAATACTCAAAAATGGGGGGCTGGTGAAACACCACCTGAAGAAGAAAAATATTTAAATAATTCCTGTTTCTAAATTCCACTTTCCGGATAAAATTCCACTTTTCCAAGTTATATTAAAATAAATTAAAAAATTCGCCTTTATTAACGATATTTGCCTCAAATTAGAGATTAAACAATATGTGTCTTAATTAAAGATTAGATTAAAAATATTCGCCCTAATTAAAGATAATTCAGTGTTGAAGTAGTTAATCCATTTAAACCTATTTTAAAATTTTTTAGGTTATTTTTAAAAGGATAATCTTACTAACTATAATCTTAAATTTATATATATAAAGCTCAAAAAACATAAAAATTCTAATAAATCTTACTAGATCTTATTTTTTTAAAAGTGAGGATGAAAAAAATGAAATGTCCAGTTTGTGACTCTGAATCTTATGAAATACTTAAAACTAAGGGTAAAAATACCAAAGAAGTTCTTTTAAAGTGTAATGAATGTGGAAACACCTACCGAGAAACAGTGGTCATTCCCAAGATGGTGGAATGCCGGGTGATCATCAGTAAATTTGAAGAATCCCTTAAAAAAACCATTAAAATCTATCCAGATGAAGTTCTGGAAGTTGGTGAAGTCCTGGTGGTGGATGGTGAGGAAGCGGAGATCACCTCCCTGGAAAACGTCAGGGGAGGCCGAGTTTCCAAAAGCCCGGTCTCAGAACTGGTAACTATCTGGGCCACATCCCTTACTGGACCAGCTAGGGTGGGAATATCCATTGATAACCATGGCTGGATACTATCCAAGAAGGTGGAAGTGGACAGGGATTTCCAGTTTAATGTGGGAGATGTAGTGAAAATGGGAAAGGCGGTTTTCCGTATAAAATCCATGAAAACCATAACCTCCAAGATCCGAAAGGGAAGAGCCACCGCAGACCAAATAAAAAGGATTTACGGAAGACCCGCCGATGGTAAAGATAAATTCAAGTATGATTTAAGTTCCAAAATTGTGGAAGTAGTGGAAGAAGAGTAGTGCCCTAAATTTAGAAAGATAAGCCTCATTAAGAAGTAGAGGACATCATAATTGCCATTATATGACTGTTTCCTGAGTAACTTAAATTAGGGAATGGTGATGTAAATTGAAGGATAAAAGAAAAACACTGGTGGATAAACTCTTTAATCAGGGATATATTAAAAGCCAAAAAGTTAAAAAAGCTATGCTTAAAGTTCCTAGAGAGCAATTCATGCCTCAGGGTAGTGTTTATCAAGCCTACGCTGATCGCCCCTTTCCCATAGGGAAAGGCCAGACCATATCTGCACCCCATATGGTAGCGATCATTGCCGAGAGATTGGATCTGGAGGGGGACATGAACATCCTGGAGATTGGAACGGGATGGGGATACAACGCAGCGGTGGTGGCAGAGGTAGTGGGCAGGAAAGGCCATATCTACACCGTGGAAAGGATCCCGGAACTGGCAGCAAAGGCCCGGGAGAACCTTGAAAAAACAGGCTACTCCGAAGTAGTGACGGTCATTGAAGGGGATGGAACTCGAGGATACCCTGAAAAAGCCCCCTACGATAGGATTTATGGGACTGCCAGTGCACCAAAAATCCCCGAACCCCTTAAAGAACAACTTAAAATTGGGGGAAAACTGATTATACCCATGGGTTCTGACTACTTCCAGGACTTGATATCAATGGTCAGAATTTCAGAGGATGAATACCAGACCCAAAACCTGGGAGGGGTTGTTTTTGTCCCCATGATTGGGGAACATGGCTGGCCTGAAGATTAAAAGACGTGAAAATAGGATATTCTAGAACATTAACGCTTTTACTTTGGTTTTTACTATTTATCTGGAGATAAGTTTGGAATTTCTATAAATTTGGTAATATTATACTGTAAAATTAAATTTAGTTAAAATATAAAAGAATTAAATTTCTGGACATTAAATTTTTGACAGATCACACCACAGATAAAAATTAATCAGGATTAACATGAAAATCTATATGGAAACCTTTGGTTGTACCTTTAACCAGGCAGATTCAGAGATAATGGCTGGTTTACTGGAGGAAAACGGCGGAATAATTGTAAAATCCCCTGAAAATGCGGATGTAATTATTATAAACACCTGTTACGTTAAACAACCCACGGAACAGAAGATAACTAATCATATTAAAAAGATACAGTCTCAGTTCCCTGAAAAGAAACTTCTAATTGCAGGGTGTATGGTGGACATCCATCCCCGGAAGCTGGAAAAACTGGCACCAGAAGCAGGATGGATCGGAGCGCGCCGGATCAATTCAACTCCGGAAATAGTGGAAGCAGCTATGAAGGGGAATGTCTTAAGGGAAAAGGGTCAAGGATGTGATATTAAAACCTGCCTTCCCCGAAAACGGTCTAATCCCCGGGTACACATACTCCAGATCTGTGAGGGATGTCTGGGTAAATGCAGTTACTGCTGCACCAGATTTGCACGGGGTAAACTTCAGAGCTACCCTATATCACTTTTAAAGAAGGAAGCAGAACAGGCCGTAGCTGAAGGTTGTGTGGAAATCCAGATCACTGCCCAGGACACTGCCGCTTTTGGTAAGGATACCGGAGAAACCTTAGCTGATTTAATTAATGAAATAGCCTCTATTGGGGGCGATTTTCGCATTAGAGTGGGAATGATGCATCCCGGGAACATTCAGGAACACTTGGGAGATATTGCCAATGCTTTAAGAAGTGAAAAGGTTTACAAGTTCCTCCACCTTCCAGTACAGAGTGGTAGTAATCAGGTTCTCTCGGATATGAACCGGGGACACACTGTAGAGGAATACCTGGAAATTGTAAGATATTTTAGATCACAAATACCTTCACTGTCCCTGGCAACGGATATCATTGTAGGCTACCCTACTGAGAATGAGGATGATTTTCAGGACACCCTGAACCTCATCCAGGAAATCCGTCCTGACTTCCTGCACATCTCCAAATACCATCATCGGCCGGGTACCAAATCATCCTTACTTCCGGAAATAGACCACCACACTATGAAAAAACGTTCCAGTTCCTTAAATGATCTTAAAACAGAGATCGCCTTAGAAAAAAATAAGAAACTCCTAAAAACCCGGCAAAAAATACTCATAACTGATAAAGGAAGTAAAGGTGGCTACCTGGGACGTTCCAATTCCTATAAAACAGTAGTGGTTGAAGAAGCTCAACTGGGGACTTTCCAGGATGTGGAAATAACCCAGTACAAGAGTACCTACCTGAAGGGGCGAATACTGAACTAAAGGCGCTGTGTTTCCCCATGGTTATTCATCTTAATGCCCATTATTATTTTGGATTATAAATTTAGTCTAACTAAAGGATTATCATTAGCATTGTCCATTATTATCAATTAAATGGTGATTTTATCTGTTAATTACATTTTTGTTCCTTATTTCTTTTTATTTATAATAAACGTGGTTTTTAACCCCAGAACAAATCATTATATGTCATTATAATAAACAGAATTCGATACTTATGAAGTATTTAGTATGTGAAAATTGTGGAGGGTACTACACCCTGGAGGAAGATGAACCCCTCAATGACTCTGAATTATGTCACTGTGGTGGTAAACTCTATTTAATGGAGGAAGAAACATTACTTGAACTCCAGTACCCTAATATAACCTGTAAATACTGTGGTAATGAAAATACCATAAACAGCGCATTTTGTAGTGAATGTGGACAGATATTAACTTCTGCTAAAGATATATCCCGAACTAGTCCCCGTGAAAAATTAAAACCCGTAGGTATATTTGCCGGTGTAACCTTTATTTTAGTTTCAATAGTCCTTTTGGGATTATTTATCTGATGAAAGGGATTTATCGATAGATTTCTGGAGTTGGATTTTTATATATTCACCGCCCTTATGGGGAAATACAGGCCAATACTGGGAAAAACGAACCAAACCCTGTTCTTTGGGAATTTATCCACTTTTTTGAGCTATTAGGGTTTCGCTGATTAATTATTGGCTTAAAAATTAATTATTTTATCAAAATAGTATTGAATATAAATTTATTTATAATTAAAATTAAAAAATTGATATTGTTTTTGAAAAGAGAAATAGATAATTAAAGGGAGTGCCGTGGGCCGGACTTGAACCAGCGACATCCAGATCTTCAGTCTGGCGTTCTCCCAACTGAACTACCACGGCATGATGGGCCCGACGAGATTCGAACTCGTGATCACCTCCGTGTCAGGGAGGTATCATACCCCTAGACCACGGGCCCGCATTCAAACATTTGTCGTGTTACTATTTAACCTTTTCCCCTCTTTGGTTTAAAGTTCTAAAAAAAGTCTACAGCGGAAATTAATATTTTATTACTAAAGAAAAATGTATATGCCTCAGGAGCAATAAATAAGATACACTAATACAAGTAAAATATACTAAAATAGAGTAGGGGTGAAATAATGGATATTCAGGATCCTATAAAAACTACAGTAGAAGAAATTCGAAAAGTTCTAAACATAGAAAATGTCATTGGCGAAGTAATTGAAAGTGAAGACAAAGTAATGATACCTGTTACTCGCATGGGAATGGCCTTTGGAGCGGGGATTGGTGATCAAAAAGGTACTTCCAACGAAGGAGGTTCCCTTGGTGCTGCCGCTGGGGGTGCAGGCATAGAACCAGTGGCCATGGTTGTGGTCTTCAAGGGTCTGAGCGGACCTGAAGGTGTTAAAATGCTCCCTCTGAAAAACCCAGACCCCTTATCCCGGGCAATTGGTGAAGTCAGTTCAGCCATAGTTGATGTCATGGCCGAAGGGAAAAAAATGGGACTAGGCAAGGGTAAAAAAGGAGAGAAAAAAACTGAAGGTGCCACCGCCAAAACTGAAGAAAAAAAACCTTAAAACAAAGTCTATAGTTAGGATTTTAGCATTAACCCCACAAAAAATTTTATTAACTAACCTGAGAGCGGTTAAATTTGATATACACCATAATAAGCATCATAATACTAATTTTGGTGCTTATTTTATTGTCTTTTCTTTTAATTCCCCTTAAACTATCGTTATATCTGAATAAACAGGGAAATGAAACTGAAGGTAAGTTCACTTTAAGATTTTTGGGCATACCCCTTTTTTCCAGGAAAATACCGGAAGATAAAACCGATGAAAAAGAGGAAAAAGAGGAAAAAGAAGAAAAGGCTGAAAAAAAAGACAAATTTTCCTTAGAACGTATTTTAAAGATATTGAAATTATTTAAAGAATCTTTACCTCATATTTACCGTTTAATGACCTCTATTTATAATGCGGTGACAATTGAGAAGTTTTCTCTGGACATGACCATGGGAATGGAAAGTCCCGCAGACACGGCCCTCTTCACCGGGTATATCTGGTCATTCACCTATCCACTAAACGTCCTTACCAGGATTGATCTTAATATAAACCCTGATTTCCAGAGGAGAGTTCTGGATGGCAATTTCCAGATGGATATCAGTCTAAGACTCAGGGGGATAGTGATTGAAGCCATAAGGGCTTACACCAAAAAACCAGTACGGGAATTAATTAAAGAAGTACGCCAGTGATGTTACATGACGCTAAATCAGGAAATAAAGGTTGGGAAATCATTAAAAATAGATGAAAGGGTTTTTTATCCCATCATCAAGATCTTTCACTGGAAACATCAGGATTCAGAGTTCTATTCAGTATTTCCCCTGGCAGTGGTAGTGGTTGAAGGAGAAATGAAGTACATTTTTCCCCTGGAAGAATATGATGATCCCGAAGAATTGGAAACTTATATGGCCATGGTTAAACCATTGTGACTCAAATTTATTTTAAGGGGGTTCTGGAAGTTTAATCCGGACGTCATTTCAACACATAAGGAATAAAATTTTTAGGAAAATTTAATACCTTTTTAGGGAATCATTCCTGCTTTTTTAAGAAAATCATTTATGCTCCTTTTTATAAATAATTAATTAACCAATTGATTCATTTTAGGAGGGCCTGCAATTGAAGTTGAACTTGAATCAACCCAAATCTTACTATGAAACCTTTGTAATTTTAACTTTAATTCTGCTATCCTGCGTTTTAACCTATTATTTCCATTTTGTTTTAAGATCAGGAGTTCTTTTCACCCACTTCTTCTATATCCCCATAATACTGGCGGCAGTCTGGTGGAAAAGGAAGGGATTGTGGGTCACATTTTTCCTGGCAGGGATGCTAATATTCACCAGTTACATCAGTCCACTGCAATTTGATTACTTTTCCGACGACCTTTTTAGATCAGTAATTTTCATCATAGTTAGTATAATAACCGTTATTCTAAGTGAAAGAATAGAAAAATCACAGATCAAGCTAAAGACCAGTGAAGAAAGTTTCCGTTCAGTAGTTGAATCTGCTATTGATGGAATTATCACCACTAACCCGGAGGGGAACGTGGTTTTTGTTAATGAGAGCTTCCAGAAAATGTTCCAGTACTCGGAGGAGGAAGTTATTGGCAAATCAGTCAGGAAGTTCATTCCTCCCCGGTTGAGGGACAGCTATGATCAGAAAATGAAAGAATTCCATAAAACCGGTAAACGCCAGGTAGGAACCTTTGAGTCAGCTGGTCTTAGGAAAGATGGTAAAGAATTCCCCTTTGAAATATCAATCACCAACTGGGAAGGGGAAGGTGAATTATTCACCACTTCCATTATTAGGGATATAAGCTATCGTAAAAATGCGGAAAAAACACGTTCTATCCTCTCTGCAATTGTAGAAGGTTCTGCAGAGTCAATCATTGGCGTTAATCTGGAAGGGAATATTTTAAGCTGGAATAAAGGAGCAGAACAAACCTATGGTTATTCTGCCAAGGAAACTATGGGAAAATCCTATTCCTTACTGTTCCCCAAGGATTCCCACGAATACCAGGAGATACTGGATACCATTGCTAAGGGTGAAATAATTGACCACTACGAAACTAAAAGGGTGACCAAGGCCGGGCAATTAATCGATATCTCCCTAATTATTTCTCCCATAAAGGATAAAACCGGAAATATAATAGGATTATCCGCCATAGCGCGGGACATAACTCGGGAAAAGGCATCTGAAGAAGCCCTTGCCCGGAGTGAAGCTCAACTATCCATGATCACCGCTAACATGGCAGATATCATATGTCAGGCCAGTACTGATGGTGTTTACATCTATGTCAGTCCCTCGGTCAAATCTGTGCTTGGTTACCAACCACCGGATCTACTTGGAAAATCAATGTTAGAAGGGGTTCACCCTGATGATCGTTCCCGGGTCACCTCCTGCATGCAGGATGCCCGGGGTAAATGTATGACACAATCAGTACAGTATCGTTACCTGAGGGCTGACGGTAGTTACGTGTGGCTGGGCACCACAGGAACCCCAGTTTATGAGGATGATGGACAGGTAACTGGATTTATTTGTAACAGTCGGGATATAACCAACCAGAAAAATACCGAAGATGCCCTGCGTGAAAGTGAGACAAAATACCGAACCCTGGTGGAGTCCGCCAGTGATCCCATTTCCCTGTATGATGAAAATGGCATCTTCTTAATGGCCAACAAGGCCGGAGCACATAGCATGGGCGAAGAACCCGCTGATCTCCTGGGGCGTTCATTGAGAGACTTTTTCCCCCCAGAAATTGCTGAAAAACAGATTGGTTTAATAAGAAAAGTAATAAACACCGAAGAAGGGGTGGATATGGAAATGTTTGTCCCCTACGGTGATAAGGATCAATGGTTCAGTACCAGCCTGCAACCCATTTACGGAAGAGATAACCAGATCCACAGTGTACAGGTCATATCCCGGGATATCACCGAAATCAAAGAAACCCAACTTAAACTGGAGCAGGCCCTCCAGGATAAGGAAATGCTAATGAAAGAAATATATCACCGGGTGAAAAACAACCTGATGGTGATTTCCAGTCTCCTTAATCTACAATCACGTTACATAAAGGATGAAGAAGCCAGGGCCATGTTCAAGCAAAGCCAGGAAAGGGCCCAGTCAATGGCCATGATCCACGAAAGACTGTACCGGTCCGCGGATCTGAAACATATCAATTTCGGGGATTACATACGAAAACTGGCTCGGGATCTCTTTAGAACCTACGTGTCAGATCCTTCCCGGATCAAACTGGAAATGGATGTGGAAGATGTGATGATCGACATAAACATCGCCATCCCCCTGGGTTTGATGGTAAATGAGTTAATCTCCAATTCCATGAAACACGGCTTCCCTGAGGGTAATAGTGGTGAAATAAGGGTTAAATTCAAGGAATATGAAGACCAATGTGTGCTGGAAGTCAGTGATACTGGTGTGGGATTCCCTTCAGAATTTGACTTTGAAAAATCAGATTCTCTGGGTTTACAGTTGATTAACAGTCTTACCCAGCAAATAAGTGGTGAACTGGAGTTGGAAACGGATCAGGGAACCACTTTTAAGATAACCTTCCAACAACCTGAAGAAGATGATTAAGAAGAGGAATGGTGAATAGATTTTTACTGATAAGGTATTTCTATTAATAAAAAAAGGAAAATAGTGTGGTTTAACTCTAAAAATTAGTCTACCTTAAAGAAATCAGATTTCTTTGCTCTGCAGACCGGGCACACATCTGGTGCATCATCTTCCACAGTGTTACCACAGTATCTGCAGACATAGTAGTCCACATCTTTATTTTCTCCCAGAGCTTCCAGTGCCTTTTGGTAGAGTCCGGCGTGGATCTCTTCCACCTGGTTAGCCACATCAAAGGTCCAAACTGCTTTTTTATTACCTTTAGATTTGGCTTCTTCAATGAACTCCGGATACATCTCTTCGTATTCTTCCTTTTCACCATTGATGGCATCTTCCAGGTTCTGGGCAGTGCTATCAATCCCTTCCATTACCATTAAATGGTTATGGGCGTGGACAGTTTCAGCTTCAGCAGCTGCTCGGAAGAGTTTGGCCACCTGGGGATACCCTTCTTCATCTGCTTTTTTGGCATAGGCTAAATATTTACGGTTAGCTTGAGATTCACCGGCAAATGCTTCCTTTAGATTATTTATGGTACTCATTTTTTACCTCTAGGTCCTGTAATATATGGTATATATTGGGAGGGATTCTATAAGAAGTAGATGGTTAAATTTTTCAAAGAGTTTAAATTGAATAGAGGTTTCACTTAAAATTAGCAACAGGAAGTTCCATTACAATCATTCTAAATTGTAGATGGTTATGGGGTTAATACTATCTTAAAAAATAAGAAAAATAAGAATTAAAAAAACTTAAGCGGATTTGACGGCCATTTCGATGTCTTCGGCTTTGACAGTCTTCCTTCCAGCGTGTTTTGCAAGTTCTACGGCTTTTTTAGCTAGCTCTTCGCCATTTTCTTCCAGAGCTTTGGCTAAAGCCTCCTTTGCATCATCGCTTATCCTTTGAGCACCAGCGTTTTTTATGATTCTTCCAACTGGAGCAATTGGTAATTCAGCCATATTTTCACCTCCTAATTTAGCTATGACTCTATAATATTTAAATATATCGGTTTTCATGCAATAATCAGCCATGGTACTTAACATGCACACTCCCCAAGTGTGATCATCAATCTACCAAAACTTTAAAGGGTACATACACCCATAGGAATTCCCATGAATAAGACACCGGACATTGAACCCACCATAGAAGAGATACTGGACAGGGCATTAGAAAAGCCTATTTCTCGAGAAGAAGCACTTAAGCTTATTAAAACTACTGGTGATGAATATCAGGCCCTTATTCGCGCAGCGGATCGGCGAAGACAGGAATTAGTTGGTGATGAGGTTACCTATATTAAAAATTGGAACATCAACTTCACCGATATTTGCACGGGTACCTGTGGGTTCTGTGCCTTCCGTAAAGACCCGGGACAGGAAGAGGCTTACTTCCTGGATGTGGATGAAATAGTGCAGCGGACCAGAACTGCCTGGGATGATGGTGCAGTAGAAGTTTGTATCCAGGGGGGACTCCACCCGGATGTGGATGCTTATTTCTATGAAAAAATACTCCTCGGTATTAAGGAAGAGATTCCAGATATGCATATACACGCATTTTCCCCCATGGAAATCTTTTATGGGGCATCACAGGCGGAACTGACTTTGGAAGAAACTTTGAAGATGTTAAAAGACGCAGGATTGGGGTCCATGCCCGGGACAGCCGCGGAAATCCTCAACGATGAAGTACGGAAGGTGATCTGTCCCGGTAAACTCACCACCTCCCAGTGGGTGGAGGTCATTGAAACCGCCCACCAGACGGGTGTGCCCACCACCTGCACCATGATGTACGGACATGTGGAAAGTGCCGAGCACCGGGTGGAACACCTGGAAATCCTCAGAAACATCCAGAAAAAAACAGGGGGCTTCACTGAATTCGTGCCCCTAACCTTCATGCACTACAATGCACCCATATATAAACAGGGAATATCCATCCCCGGAACCACTGGTACTGAAGATTTAAAACTCTATGCCGTAGCCAGATTGATGTTCGGAGATTTACTCAAAAACATCCAGGTTTCCTGGGTGAAACTGGGATTCAAATTTGCCCAGGTATGTTTAACTGCCGGTTGTAATGATCTAGGGGGAACACTGGGTGAGGAAAATATTTCACGTTCTGCCGGAGCACAATACGGGGTTTACACGCCCCCGGAGGAATTGCAGAGAATAATAAGGGATTTAGATCGTATTCCTGCTGAGAGGGATACTCTTTATAAGAATATCCGGCAGTTATAATCTAGTAGATCAGAGACAGTTATAATCTAGTAAAATGCCAAATAAGGGGGATTTGTTAAAATAAACGTTTTATAACTACCCAATCCCCCTCTTCAACACTTTTCATTATCTCTAAACCTTCAACAACTTTTCCAATGTGATTCACATCAGAAGCAGGCTGGGAATCACCGAAGAATATGCAGAAGGCTTGGCCGGGTGGCCAGTAGGACACATCCCCTTTATCTGATGAGGGTGAGGGATTTTCGTATTCGTGTTCCAGGGGTATGGGGAAGAAAATTTCTTCCAACCATAGCTGGGCTGCACCCTCCAGGGGGAGGTTTTCATACAATTTTTGGGCAGTTGAGGGGTTTCGATCATCCAAAACTACTTTTAAAGTTCCTTTTTTCAGTATTTCAATTTCAATTTCATTTTTCATTGAATTCACCTACTATTTGAGTATGTCCCCGTCAGTATGCCAAAATCTATCAAGTTTTCCTTATCAATGGGGGTTTCCCCATCAAAAAGGGGGTTTATCTCATTAAGGAACTTTTATCCATCAAAGAGGGCTTTCCCCATCAAAGAGGACCTAAGAGATCGTCCTCAGTTTCGCCCTGTTTCAGTAGTTCTTCCATGATCTGCACGCCGGTGGAGGTGCCGATTTTACTGGCCCCGGCGTCGATCATGGCCAGGGCAGTTTCCAGGTCCCGGATACCACCAGCAGCTTTAACTCCCATTTCCATACCTACTGCTTCACGCATCAGTTTAACATCTTCTACTGTGGCCCCGCTTACTCCAAATCCAGTGGAAGTTTTCACGTAGTGGGCTCCAGCCTCCCTGGCCAGTTGACAGGCTGTGATCTTTTCATCCCGGGTTAACAGTCCAGTTTCCAGTATTACCTTCACCACGTGTCCCCGGGCAGCTCCCACCACGGCCGCTATATCTGCCTGTACCAGGGGGTACTGTCCTGATTTAAGGGCGCCAATATTAAGGACCATGTCCAGTTCAGAGGCACCATTGGCCACGGCCTCTTCTGCTTCAAAGGCCTTGGCATGGGGTGTTTGAACTCCGAAGGGGAATCCTATAACCACACAAACTCCTGTATCTGACATTTCCAGGAGTTCACTGGCCAGTGCGGCCTGGGTGGGTGTTACACAGGCACAACTGAAATCATAGTAATCCGCTTCATGGCAGAGCAGTTCAATATCCGCCTCGGTGGCATCACGCTGTACATTGGTATGGTCAATCATTCCCGCCAGTTCTTCAATGGATATCATAATCAAATCCCTCCAAATCTTTTATTTTTTTAATAATTCCATTACAAATAATTCAAAAATCTTCAAACATATTAAACCAATCTTTTAGCCATATAAGGGCCTTTCCTTTCATAACCAAATTTGCGGTAGTAGTTACGAACCCCAATCCCGCTGATAATGAGTATTTCCCTTTTATCATACTCTTCCCGGCTGGTCTCTTCTGCTTTTTTAAGTAACTCTTCACCGTAACCCCGGTGCTGCCACAGTTCATCTGCCCTTTCACCCAGTGGTATCATGGGGCCGTAAACATGTAATTCACGCACTAAAGCACTGTCATCATTAATTTCCCGACGATGGGCATGCTCAGAGGGCATGCGCAGTCTTAAAAACCCGAGAAGAACATCGGCCTTGGTGTCTTCCTGGGACAGGAATAGTTCTTCTCCCTGGCTGGCACGGTACTTCTCCACCAGCAGTTTCACGTTTTCTTTCTGGGTGTGGGTTCCCTGGGCTGCCTGGTGCCCCACTTCCCGGCAACGAATGCACTGGCACTGAACCTTTTCCTTTTTAAGTTGGTTGTAAACCAGTTCTCCCAGGTTGGATTTCTGGACCCCGGCTTCTATGAGTTGGGAGGGAATATCCCTCTGGATACGCATGGTACGCACCCACTTGGGCAATATCTTTTTAACCTCTACTATTAGCTGAACTGCTTCTTCACTGGAATAAGGAGTGTATTCTCCTTTTTTCCATAGTTCGTGGAGCTGGGAGCCTTCGGTTACCAGGCAGGGATATATCTTCAGCATATCTGGTTTGAACTGTTCATCGGAAAACAACCTCTTGAACATTCGCAAATCCCTTTCAGGGCCACTGAATAGGCCGGGCATCATGTGCATAGCCACTTTAATACCGGAATCTTTTAAAATCCTTGTGGCTTCTACCGTGTCCTGCACCCGGTGCCCACGACGTACTCGGTGATAAATGAAGTTATAAAGGGTTTGCACCCCTAGCTCCACCCGGGTAACACCCATGTCCAGCATCCGGTCCACATCCTCTCTTTGGGAGTAATCCGGCCGGGTTTCGAAGGTCATGCCCACACAGCGCACACTGGAATTTTCATTGGCTAATTGGGCATCCTTGAGATAGAGGAATCCTCCACTATTACCTCCAGTATACTCATCACTGGAGTTCAGGTTATACTCTTTAACTCCAAAGTCAGTCAGGGCCTGCAGGCACCGGGTAATGAACCATTCCTGGAAGCATAAAAATCTGGAGGGGAAGGTACCTCCCATTATTATAAGCTCCACCTTATCTAAGGGGTGGCCAATACTTTCTAACTGCTGCAAACGATTGTAAACCTGTTTATAGGGGTTGAAATCGTACATTCTGGCCCTTAGGGCAGCAGGTTCTTCACCAGTGTAACTGGGAGGGGCTATGGTGCTCTCTGGGCAGTATAGACACCTTCCATGTGGGCATTTATGTGGAGGGCACATCACAGCCACCACAGCCACACCGGAAATGGTCCGTGTGGGTTTCTTTTTTAAAATAGGGATAACAATCTCTTTTTCATCTTCCCGGGCTGTTTGCAGTATTTCAGAGTTACGGGGGAACCGGTCCAGCTGGTGTTCCCGGCACACCCTGAATTTGGCCTTCTCCAGATCCTTCCGGTTTTTTATTTTCCCTTCCAGTATGTCCTCTATTATGGATCTTCCGGCTTTTTCCATTTCCTTTTCTCCAAATTGCATATGAATATAAATTTTTTAATAGTTATCTGGTATTTATCTTTAATATTCCTGTAATCTCTTTAATAATTATGAAGTTATACTAATCACCGTATATTTTCTGAAGGTATAGTGTATAGATTAATTCCTACCATTCTATTATTTGGTTTTAGAAGTGTTTAAATTGCCGGTGAAGAGGGCAACTAATGGCTTTACTATAGATGGAGGGAACTGGTTTTAATGCTTTAAACCCATCCAGAAATTGGGTGAGCCTTTTAAAGGGGGAATTATTATATACATCAAAAAATAGAGTATAAACTGGTGTTTAAATGAAAGTGAGTGACTTTTTTGGGCGAAGAGTTCTGGATAAAAAGGCCAATGAAATTGGTAAAGTGGTGGATATGGTTATAAAACCGAAGGAAGGTATTATTACCAGTATGATCATATCAACCAGTGATTTTGGCTTGACCCGGAAAGATCTGGAAATAGTAACTGCCGACATTGAAGAAGTGGGGGACTACTTAATTTTAAATGTTGAAAAAGCAGAACTGGAAACGAGGGCACAATCAAACACTGAAAAAGAGAAAGTAAGGCTGGATATTAGGAAGTAAATTAATATATAGTCTAAACTCACGAAATACTTCTAAATTCACGAAAATCAATTATAATCTAAAGATGGGGGTGAAAATATGGGAGCAGCTAACAGTAAAAACGAAGAAATATCCGTGGGGTCTCATGTAAGATACACGGGCACCGGCAGTGCTGGGGAAGTTCTGGGCCTTCGCAGTGATGATGAGGGACTGTGGGTTAAGGTGGACACCACCCAGTTATGGTACAACAGCCGCTATCTGGAACTCATGGATGATGAAGAGTACCATCGCCTTAAATCACGAGAATCCCGGAGAAAGACAAAAAAATCCAGTGAAGATTCTGAAAGGGAAACCGCCCGGAAGAAGGTGGAAAGCATTAAACAGGACCTTAAAGACGTTGATATGAGCTCGGAACTGTGTGATGGTGGAGGTTAGACCCTCCATTTTTTTATTCTTTTTTGGTTTCTATTTTCAAATAATGAGATTTTTTAAATTTTTTGAGAGTATGAATTTTTATAGCAGTATTTTTCATTTTTAGATAATTTTATTCCTTTTAAGGTACTTTACTTCCTTTTAACCGGGTGTTTATCATGAATAGGTTTATATATCATGAAATCCAAAGAAGTTACAAACCGACGGTCGGTTTGTGGAGGTTACCATGGTTCCAAGAAAACCCAGGGAAGAAAGGATAAATGAAATAACCCAGGCCGCTATAGATGTTTTTCTGGAGAAGGGTTATGAGAACACTACAATGGAAACCATTGCCCGCAGGGCAGGGATGAGTAAAGGAGGGCTTTACCATTACTTTTCCAGCAAAGATCTGGTACTGATCTCGGCCAATGACAAAATAAGTGAAAAAGTAGAGGACTTAATGAAGGC
The DNA here is from genome assembly GCF_003491305.1 of Methanobacterium sp. BAmetb5. Taxonomy (NCBI): domain Archaea; kingdom Methanobacteriati; phylum Methanobacteriota; class Methanobacteria; order Methanobacteriales; family Methanobacteriaceae; genus Methanobacterium; species Methanobacterium sp. BAmetb5. The sequence continues at coordinate 692,012 of NZ_CP022706.1, read as the reverse complement.
AGCCCTGGAATGCGATTCAGTTCGAGAGGGAATTCTGTACTACATTGAAAACTACATACGCTACTGGCTGCAACACCCTCGGGAAACTGCATTTCTATTCCTCTCCATTGCCAAGATACTGGAAAAATCAGAACTACTGACTTACTACCAGGAATACACCGCAGATTACCGGTCATTTCTGGAAGCCCTATTCACCAGGGGAGTGGAGATGGGAGAATTCAAACCGCACCCGGTAAGGGCCAGTGCCCTGACCCTGATGGCAGCCCTGGATGGTATTTTAAGTTACATGATATTCGATGACACCCTAAATCTGGAAGAAGTACTCCAGGATTTTGAAGAAAAATTTATTAAACCCATTGAAAAGTGAAAAGAGTATCTGATTTGGTATGAACTCTTGATTATTGAGCCGTAAATGTGATAATTAATTGTTAAAGAGGAGATGGACTTTATGTTAAATATTAGTGGATTGTTGAAGGGGGCTTGAAAATGGTTGAAGATGTCATTGACTTTTACTACTTCTCGGGAACTGGAAACACTTTACTGGTGGTACAGAAGATGAGGGATGTTTTCACGGAAGAAGGAATCCAGGTGAATTTAAACCCCATGGAAGGATCAAAACCGGATGATATCAACTTGAACCATACCATTGGCTTGGGATTCCCCATTGCCGAGCTTTCCACCTACAATTTTGTGTGGAACTTCATCCGGGGGCTGCCCGAAACAGACCAGAACACGGAAATCTTCATGGTGGACACCCTAGCTGGAATATCCGGAGGTATTGTAGGTCCGGTACATGAAATAGTTACGAAGAAGGGCTACCATCCAATAGGGGCCAGAGAAATAGTCATGCCCCTTAACATATTCTACATTGAGGATGAGGAAACCTCTAAGGAGAAGGTTCAGAGGGGACTTTTACAGGCAGAGCAATACGCCCGTGAACTATGTAGTGACCAATCAAAATGGGATAAGGCCTCTATAACTTCCCATGCTGCTTATTACACCTCCCTGGTCGGTCTTAAAATAACAGAATCCAGTGTGAATCAAAAACTACTGCACCTGAAGACAGATGAAGTAGAATGCAAAAGCTGCGGTATATGTGTAAAACTATGCCCGGTGCATAACATAACCCTGGATGAAGGTAAAACTCCGGAGCACGGTTTCAACTGTGAGTACTGTTTAAGGTGTACCTCCCTGTGCCCCCGTGGTGCAATAAACTGTCCCTTCAACTATCAAGGGAAAACTTATCATGCAGTTAAAGCTAAAGAATTTCTTAAATAACCGGCAGGTTCTTAAGAACTACAGGAATCTACCGGTTTCTTAAATTAATACATGCGGTAAATAATTATACATACTGTAAATAATAATTCGCGGGTGAGGGTTATGGTAAATTTAGATGAAAAAAATATGGATTTTGAGGCACTGGCCAGAAAAGCATTGAATAATGAGGATTTATTCTGTGAACTGAAGGAGGGTGTGTTATCCAAGAATAACAACGTACGACAAAACAGTTTCAAGGCCCTGCAGTTCCTGGCAGAAGAAGATCCTGAATTTTTATACCCCGAATGGGACCTTTTCCAGGAAATGCTTCACAGTTCAAACAATTTCCATAAATATATTGCTATATACATTCTGGCCAGTTTAACCAGTGTGGATAAGGATAAACGGTTTGAAAAAATATTCGATGATTACTACGGAATACTTGTTGGGGATAAAGCCATGACGGCATCCCATGTGGCTTTAAACTCAAGTGTGATCGCCCATAACAAGCCAGAACTACGATCCCGGATCGTTGATACTCTCATGCGAATTGATGAGATTCACCAGGGCAAACAGAAGGAACTCATAAAGGCCTATGCCATCGAAGCCCTGGGTAAGATCTACCCGGAAGCAGAGGATAAAGAACTAATTGAAAATTTCATAAAATCCCAAGTGGATAGTAAAAGTCCCAAGACCCGCAACATGGCCCAGTGTTTTCTGGAGAGGTGTGATTAGATAAATTAATATATTAGGAACCCCCTACAATTATTTAGGGGTTACATGGTGGACATGATCAATGCTCTAGAATTCCCACGGCGGAAGAATGAATTTAAAAAGATGGTGGGTCAGATAGGTTCCCATAATCAATCTGGAAACAGGCTCCCTAAATCTGAAAATCAACCGGGAATGTTGTTAAGTAAACCTGCTATTAGAACCATTCCCCCAGATAAACAAACCTTTGATAACCCTGAGTTATGGAAAAATTTTCAAAAACAATATCAGCAAGAGTTTAATGAAAAGGTAAAACTCATGGATAAAATTCGGCATAAGAAAAATTCCCTGAAGCCCTCAGTGAATTATAGTACAGATTTTTTATAGTTATAACTCTTTTTTCAAGTTGCCCTGAAAACCATTCTTGGATCAGATGATAAAAAAATTTATAAAGAATGTTGACTAAGTTATATGGATGGGATAATGTAGTGAGTAACTTGGGATTCTTTAGTATTATTTTGCACTTAATTTCTCATTACACTTCCTAAGTCTTTTGTAGGTTATTTGTTAAAACTGGGGGTATACAGTGACCAATGAAAGAAAAAACTAGGCTTGAAGATGGTGAATTGGTTAATTCGGATATGGAAGGCATGATTGGCACTTTCGAGACCCTTGCCAACCACCCACTTTCCAGAATACTTCTGGAAAAAACCATGAACTACTGCCAAAAGGACGAAGCAAATTCTATTGAGGTTGGATTGCAGCTCATGCTGGGGCAACGGGAAAATGCCTGCCTAAAATGCACAATATTATCCAAGATCATATCTCACCTGGTAAAAAAAGGAATTGCAAACTTTGGAGTTTCAGAATCAGAATTCAAGCAGACAATGGAAGATCCCTACTGGGTAAAGGGTTTAAGCAGTGTACTTAAGGGCATAGCACTCTTTGGCGTTCAAAAACCCTTTATACCGGGGGCACCCTTTCAGGTGGTGTGGAACATCACCCGACAGTGCAATATGAAATGTGAGCACTGTTACGAAAATGCAGGCAAACCCGGTAAAGATGAACTTAACTCTGGCCAAGTATTAAATGGTTTAGATATTCTTTCAGAAGCAGGAGTAACTTCGGTTGCTTTATCAGGGGGTGAACCCACCCTGCATCCCCATATTCATGATTTCATTAAGCATGCCAAGGATCAGGGATTGTTCGTGGCCATGGCCACCAATGGATATCTGCTCGCCCAGCAGGATGTTACCCGCAAATTTGAAGATACTGGGTTGGAATTTGTACAGATTAGCCTAGATGGTCTTAGCTCCCGAACCCATGATTCATTTAGGGGAGTTAGTGGTGCCGGGGATAAAGCAGTTCAAGCTATTTCCCACTGTGTGGATGCTGGTTTTTTTGTAGAGGTAGCTACCACTGTCACGGAGTACAACTATCGGGAAATACCCCCGATGATGGATTTTGTAAGAGATTTAGGTGTGCAGTGGTTCATGTTGTACAATTTTATACCCACGGGGAATGGCTGCAAAATTGTAAACAGTGATATTTCTCCTGAAAAAAGGCAGGAACTGTTAGAAAATGCTTATATTGAAAATAACAAGGGGGAGATGCAGATTTTATCCACAGCCCCTCAGTATGCCACTATCGCTGAAGCTTGGGCCTCATCTCAAACCAAAGTAATCCCTACCCATTTTTACAACCTGGAATACACCAGTAACACTTTAAAAAAACTTGCTGATTTTATTGGTGGTTGTGGTGCCGGAAGGTTCTATCTAAGCATTGAACCCAATGGAGATATCTTTCCCTGTGTATTCTTCCCTCATGACGAGGAGTTGTGCCTGGGAAACATCCTCTCTGATGATTTCAATGATCTGTGGCAACACCACAAACTTCTGGATAAATTCAGGGATAAAAATATCCTCAAAGGTCATTGTGGTGGGTGCAAATCCAGGAATATCTGTGGAGGGTGCCGGGCCAGGGCCTATAACTATTTTGGTGACTTACTGGCTCCTGATCCAGGTTGTGTTAACAATTTCACCCAGTGGTTGGAGATTAAAAAAGGACTTCCCGAAGGTGCTCAGGAACTAGCTGATGGAAGAATTTTAATTGATCTAAAATATGCGGGCTGATGGTATGGATGTTATCCTAATAAACCCTTATGATGAAAATGCGGTTAAAAATGGACTGGGGTTCATTACCCCTCCTCTAAATTTGATGTACCTGGCATCATCGCTGGAGGGTGCTTCCTTTTCAGTGAAGATAATTGATGATGACCTGCTGCAGATGGGATATCATAAGGTTTCCCAGATAGCAGCCAAACTTAATCCCCAGATAATAGCCCTCACTGCCACCACTTCTACCATAAAAACGGCCATGAAATATATAAAATTAATTAAAAAGGTTTTACCCAATGTATCAGTAATAGGTGGTCCTCACCCTACTTTTATGCCAAATGAAGTTTTAAAAGATCCACTTGTCGATGTGGTGGTATTGGGGGAAGGTGAGGAAACTATGGTTCATCTGGCCCGTAATTACATTGATAAAGGAAACCAGGATATCTCCAATATTCCGGGAATTGCCTACAATGATCCAGAACAGGGAAATATCAAAGTTACACAGCCACGGCCCCTTATCGAAGACCTGGATTCCTTACCCTTACCAGCCCGACATCTGGTTCCCTTTGATTCATATGGGGTCTCCAAAGACCAGTCTGGGGGAATGATCACCAGTAGAGGTTGTGTTTTTTCGTGCGGCTATTGTTCTTCTTCCCTGATTATGGGTAAAAAATTTAGATCCCGCAGTCCCCCGAATGTGGTTGATGAGATTGAGGAACTCTATTACCACTATAAAATCAGAGACATAGCCTTCATGGATGACACTTTCCTCTTAAATAAAAAAAAAAGCCTATGATATAGCCCAGGAAATTGAAGACAGGGGCTTGGATGTGAGTTTTGTTGCATCTTCCCGGGTGGACATGGTTGATTACAATCTGCTCCAGAAACTGAAAGGCAGTGGAATGAGTACTTTGTACTACGGGGTTGAATCTGGATCCCAGAGAATATTAAACCTGATGAGGAAGGGAATCACACTTAAACAGGCAGAAGATGCAGTAAAAAGTGCTAAAAAAGCGGGTCTGAGTGTGCTAACTTCTTTTATCTTAGGCTATCCTGGTGAGACCGAGGAAGATATAAACCGGACCATTGATTTTTCCATAAAATTAAAACCAGACTACAGCCAGTATTCTATCTTAACTCCCTTCCCCGGTACTCCTATTTATCGTGAACTCCATGAAAATGGTTTAATTAGTTCCAAAAACTGGGATAAGTACACGGTTCTGGAACCGGTTTTGGATTATGAAAAAATGGGATTAACCAAGAGTATGGTGAAAAGAAAGTTGGTAGAGGCCTACCTTAAATTCTATGCCCGGCCCAACTATCTCCTGAAACATCGCTACATGATAAAGGAGATATTCCAGATCATCCTCCGCAGCTTCATACTCCCTAAACTGAAGGGAGGCACGGGCAAAGGATGGTACCAGGATATTTAATGAATCATCCTCCCATGATCGTTAGGCCTTGTAACGGCGTAATTAATTTTTAGAGCTTTAATTGATTTTAATGATTATAATTGCTTTTAAAAACATTTAAAAGATTTCAAGGGCTTCCCCAGTTTGGGAATTTAGTACTTACTTTACATAATTCAGTTCTTTTAGGGGGTTACTTGCAATAAAAGTAACCAAATGAGTATTACCCACTAAAAAGTATTACTTTTTACCCAGGCCCTGCATAATTAATCGGCGTATAATATACGATCGGGACCGATCCTCTTTTTTGGCTATTACATCGATTTTATCAATGTACTCTGGCTCCAGGCGGATGTAAACACTTTTCTTTTTTGTCATGTATATGGATACACTTGTTTACATATATATACTTTACTTTCAATTTCTGGATCTTACTTTACTGATTAAAGGGAGTACGTTTCTTGGATAAATGAGTACATCTATTGGATAAAGGGAGTGAGCTCTTGGATCGAATCGATGTTAAACTCCTAAAAATTTAAAAAGCAGGGGTACGTAATCCTAGGATCAATGAGGAAAATTAATTTTTCAGACATCAGTGTAAGAGTGATCCACACTACCTTCAACACCAGGTTCATCCTGGCCCGGGCCTGTCGGAAAATACCTCCACTGGCCTGGTTGGTGGACCGGATGTTATTTGAAGGGGATGATATACAGGTACTCCCTCGGGATGCTGCCCTGAAAACAAACCTTCCAGGAAACATCCAGGAGGTGGAAGTAAATAGCAAGGTACCGGTTTCCAGTGGAAATACAGTACTCCCCAGTCAGGTATTGAAGGAGATGATCCACAAGTCACAGTACCATTTCCTGATGGACTCCTGCATATGCCGCACCTCCAACCAGTGTCAGGATTACCCCCGTGATCTGGGTTGCTTATTTTTAGGAAAAGGTTCCCAGAATATATCTCCCCAATTGGGAAGGTCAGTTTCTGCCAATGAGGCAATACAGCACGTTGAAAAATGCCAGGAAGTTGGATTAGTGCCTATTATAGGTAGAAATAAGATAGACAGTGTTTGGTTAAATACTGGTCCTAAAGAAGAACTGCTTTCCATCTGTCACTGCTGTGAGTGTTGCTGTCTGTGGAAAATGACTCCGGACCTTCCTGAGGAAATGGGTCGCAGTTTCTCCCCCATGGAAGGAGTGGAAATAACCTTCAGTCCGGATCTCTGTAATGGCTGCGGATTATGTGGGAAGGATGTCTGTTTTCTCGATGCAATTTCAATTAGGGATGGAAAAGCCAGAAGAGACAATGATGCTTGCCGAATCTGTGGTCGCTGTGTGGAAATATGTCCCCGGGGAGCCATTAAGATTAAAATGAGTGATGATGCAATAAAAAGTTCCCTGTCCCGAGTAAAACCCCTGGTTGATGTTGAACTGGAATGAATAACGGTAAATTTGAGTAGAGAACTATTTTTTATCCATATCTAATCCTTAAATTTCCTTTTTCAGCATTTTAGTCTCCAGTGTGTTTTGTTTTAGCCCATCTCCTTTCTTTACGGGTTAACATGTGAATGAAGGCTGCAAAGAACAGTGGTATGAGGTAGAGACAGTAAGCCCAGTACTCCACGGCCCGAACCAACGACCTTAAAACACCCACCTTATCCCTTCGGATTCCTAAGAGAACACCAGGGAAGAAGGCCACGGTAGAAATCAATCCAATGATCACTGGAGCTTCCATTGAAAACCGTGCCACTTGTGTAAGGCTTAAAATAGCCACAACATAACCCAACATCACAAAAACAGTGAACAGAAGGAAAACCAGGTATTGTATAGAATCTACTTTCTTGTAAAGGGGTATCTTAGCATCTATTATGGGGGTCAGATACACGAATAAGGTTTCCAGATTACCCGTAGCCCAACGAACCCTTTGCCGGAAAAAAGCCTTCCACTCCGGAACTGCCTCCTGCCAGACCACTGCCTCGGGACAGTAGCGAATTTTATTACCATCTATTATCAGTTTAACGCTCATGTTCAGATCTTCAGTAACCGCAAACCCATCCCAGCCTTCAATATCCTCCACAAACTTCTTCCGGGTTAACTGACCATTACCTCCCAGGAAACCGGATTTACCCATGATATCCCGGGCCCGGAGTATAACGTTACCGAAAATAGAGAACTCAACCTCCTGCATCATGGTCAGCAAGTTCCGGTCAGCATTGTACATGCGCACCCTCGCCTGCACCCCTGCTACATTCTCTTCGTCAAGATAGGGAATGATCTTACCCAGAAAATCAGGGTCTATGCGGGCATCAGCATCGAAAACCGCGATAACCTCCCCCTGACATATACGAACACCATCATTCAAGACATAACCTTTCCCTCGACCGGCACGTGGGGGTTTACGCGTTACAATACGTAAATATTCAAATTCAACCTTTAATCTGGCCAGTACTTCTCCAGTTTTATCTGTGGAACCATCGTTGATCACAATGATCTCGTAGTTACGCTTACCGTCTGCGTAGTAATCCAGCTCAGCCAGGGAACGAATACATCGTTCAATGGTAAATTCCTCATTATGGGCGGGGATGAGAATGCTAACAAATGGTTGATCCTTCCCTTCCGGTGGTGAAGGTTTCTTTAAACTTATCCCTACAATGAACAGGTTGTAGATGGCAGGAATAAATAACAGGTACATGAGCCAGGTCATACTACGCGTGGCCAGGCTGTAAACAATCAGAGAAAGGACAATGGCACTAATAAAGAATACTGCAGTCTTTTCAATCACCATCTCCCCTTCTTTGGTGGTAATTTTTTGGTCGATCTTTTTAATCCTATCAGTCTCGGATCGATGTTGTTGCAGTACAGTTTCCAGGGTACTGTAAAGTTCATCAATCTGGTAAGGTTTGGGTAGATAACCGTAGGGTGATGTTTTAATTGCTCGTTCCACCGTGGTATCATCGGTGTAGGCACTGAGGAAAACCACCGGTATATCCAGGTCATGGATATGTTCGGCCACAGAGATACCATCCAGTTCTCCGCTCAACACAATATCCATGAGAACGAGATCCGGGCGGAATAATTCTGCCTTATGGATAGCTTCCTGGCCATTAGTCACAGTATCCACCACCAGATAACCCTTATCCGATAGTTGGGCCGTAAGATCCATGGCGGTGATGATTTCATCTTCCACAATCAGTATTCGAGGACGTTCCTCCCAGCTAATCTCATCATCCTGGTTGGTTAAGGGCACTCCCTTGCCCAGGCCTTTATAACGGATTAATTCAATCTTATCACGGTATTCTTGGTGTTTGTGGATGGCAGTTTCCAGGGCTAGCTCCAGATCCTTATCTGGGTAAGGTTTTATAATGTAGCCATAGGGACTGGTGGATTTAGCTCTTTGCAAGGTTTTTTCATCAGAATAAGCAGTTAAAAAGACTACAGGGATGTCCAGAGAGCTTATCTTTTTCGCAGCCTGGATACCATCTACTTCTCCCTGCAGCACGATATCCATAAGCACCACATCGGGCCTCAGTTCGGCTGCCATGTCAACTGCTTCTTCTCCACTGTTAACAATGGAGGGAACTGTAAAACCAATATTAACCAGTTTAGCCTTTAGATCCAGGGCAGTTACCATTTCATCTTCTACAATGAGTACTGATGCTGGTTTCATATCCTAATTCTCCCATGTTTAAGCGGTGATAATTATGATGAAAACAGAACAGAGAATATTTCTAACTTTGTCTCTATCACTCTATCTCTTTGTAGTTAAATACTGGAAAGTCTATTTTGTTATTACTCTATGAGTATTTTGTTAAAATAAGAATAAAAACATTTGGATAGATGGAATAGGGCAATCACACACTCTTATCCTGGACTGATACACAGAATCGGCAAAGCGCACTGGGAGTATCAATCTGTTTATCCTTAACTGGACACAGGTAAACACCATCCGCCAGTTTAAGGGTGAAACCACCGGGGAAACGGGTTCCCACAGGATGGATAGATTCTTCCTTTACAAAGGCAGTGTAAGTGGAAACTACACGAGCTATACAGTGAAAACACTTTTCATCATTATTACGGGACTTCTGGGAAAGTTCAGCCTGAACTTTCAGAAATTCAGAAAGTTTCACCGGGTTCACTACTCCTGCATAGTCAGCTTGGTCGTCTTTTATATCTTTAATACGGGTGAAGAAAGCCTTGGTGAAACGGGCAATATAATCATCCCTTTCCTTGGAGGGCATGAAACTGGCATCTTCCCGTAGGAAGTTGGATGCTTTCATAATATCCAGTATATGGATGGCTCTTGCTTCCTTTTTAAGAGTTTTTAAGAGTTCATTTTTACGTATTTCCTGGTTAAAATCCAGTTCGTCTAATTTTTCTGCCATAGGGTGTCACCAGGGTTGTGATTAATCATTTTAAAATTCCAGTAGATTATTTTATGCCGATTATTCTTATAATAAAGATTCTTTAGAATAAAGAGTCCCCAGTTGGAACTACATATCTGGTTCCTGCTGGGCCAGGCAGAAACCACAAACCGCCAGGGGATTATCTTCATTGTTATCCTTAACTGGGCAGTAATAAATGTCCTTATCCTTCCGCACCTTTAAACCACCGGGGAAGGGTGTTCCCACGGGATGAACTGGTTCTTCCAGTATGAAGGTGGTGTAGAGGGACAGGACCAGGTAAGGTTTAAAGGATCGGTCATCACCAAATTCTTTCTTCATCAATTCTTCCTGACTTTCCAGGAGTTGTATGGCTTCACCCAGTTCTTCACTGTTCAAATAGCCCTTGTATGATTTTTTGTCATTTTTAACATCCCGGTAACCTTTTAAATATCCTTCAGTGTACATTTTAATGTACTCTTCCTGGTAATGGGGATGAACATGTTCCATGCTCTTTTTAAGGAAGCTGCAGGTTTTCATAAAGTCATTGATGTGTACTTGGTTGGCTTCATTCTTTAAGGCCTCTAAAAGATCGTTTTTAGAGATTTCCCGGGAAAAATCAAGTTTTTGGAGTGTCATAATACCCTGTTTTATTGGTTTAGTATTTGACTAATAAAAAAGACCATAAATATTTATCCCAGTCAATCCCGGGCATGGTACTTTTTCAGGATGTTTTCTGCTGTTTTAGGACCAATACCCTCAATTCGCAGGAGCTCCTCACGGGATACGTAGCGGAGATCCGTTCCAAAGGCATCAACCAGTGCTCTGGCCCTTCTACGGCCCAGACGTTTGATCCCCACCACCAGGGGGAGTAACTCCTCTTTCACACCGTAATAGAGTCGGGCGGCCAGCACTTCCATGGAATCCAGTCCAGTGTATATTCCCAGAACCTGGCATATCTCCCGGTGGAACTTCACCAGCTGTGATGCCTCGTAGGCTGCCCTGCGGGTGGAGGCAGCGTATACATGGAAGGCATTTTCAATTTCGTACTCACTACGTTCATCCATCCACTCCATAAGAGTGGCAGTAGTGGCTTCATCATTACCCACATCAACCACAAAGAGTCCAGCCTGGTTAAGCCGGTCCCGGACTGGGTCACGACTTTTGCGGCCCTTGAAGGAGATGGGGATGAGATCCGGTGTGCGGCATATCTCGTACACCAGACGGGACATATCCACCTCTCCACCCGAACGGGCAAATTCCTTAAGACGCACTGCAGTCTGCACGGTATAGTTACTCTTGGCAATTAACATTCCAAAGGCTGTGGCTCTTAATCCATCCGGAACTACCTGGATCATGCCGTGTTCAGTGAGAAAATCCAGTGCCTCTTTAACCTGGAACTGTATGGTGTCCGAGGCAAATAAAGATGAATATTCGGAGTGAGTCATCTGGAAACCGGAAAATGTTCCCTGGAAAAATTCCATAAGCTCATCCAGGTTTCGAGCCATCCCGGCGGCCACCTGGGATATGATCTGTCGGTACACTGCATCCCGGTTCTCCAGTAACTTGGAATTGGTGGCTTCGATCTCCCCGTAGACATATTGGTACTGGAGTTGCTCGGCTTCAGACAGGGTTTTACCAATCAGATAGGAGTAACCCTCCTTATCATATCCTGGACGTCCGGCCCGGCCAGACATCTGCAGGTAATCAAACACTGGTATTGGTTGGGGTCCCTGACTTGTCCAACGGGTGTAATCCCGGATAACCACGTTTTTAGAGGGGAGGTTCACTCCGTACATTAAGCTGGGGGTGGCGGTGATCATCAGGAGGTTACCGGCACGGAATTCTTCCTCAATGATCTCCTTCTGTCGGTCAAAAAGTCCGGCATGGTGGAAGGCCATCCCATTTTCCACACACTCTGCCAGTTTAAGGCACACCTCGGTGGGCAGGGATCCCCTCCGGCGGGGCACATCCAGGATCTTTTCTGCCACCCTTTTGAAGGTCTTTTTCTTCTCGGCAGGTAGGTTTCTTTTGATCTTACCGGTCAGGTAGTTGGCCAGGGATTCGGTGAACCGGCGGGTGGAGACAAAGACCAGGGCCTGGCTGGATTCTTCCATGGAATCCTTCAGGATACGGAGAATAACATCGTTCTTATTTTTGGTACCGTATTCTTCAGTGTTAAGCACCTCCTGGTAGAGGGGTACTGGTCGGTAATCGTGTTCCACCACCCGGGCACCCAGCCAGGTGGAGAGCTCCTCCATGTTCTGTAGGGTGGCGGATAGGGCGATCAACCTCATCCCCGGGTTGATTATACGGGAACGGGTGATGGCACATTCAATGGTAGGGCCACGACTGTACTCTCCGATCATGTGAAACTCATCCACAATTACCAGATCCACCTCTGAAAGGGTGTTCCAGTTGAAACGGGTCAGGGCATCGTAGGATTCAAATACCATCACTGCCAGGTCCGAGGAAGAGGGATGTTTACCCACCTTGATACCGTGTTCTTCGAATTTTTTAAATTCCTTAACCTTTTCATTCTGAATGGATAATAAGGGGACAGTGTAAACTACTTTACCCCCCTCAAGGATGGTTCGGAGGGCAGCCATTACTCCCAGAAGGGTTTTTCCACTGGCCGTGGGTATGGCAATGATGAAGTTTTCCTTCTCCTCCAGTAAGCCGGCCTCTACCACAGCCTTCTGGGCAGGGTTTAAATCCTCAATTTGAGGGTAAGAATCCTTGATTATTTTTTTGATGGCAGGATCCAGTGATTCGAGACTCATATTAACTTCCTATTTTTTTGTCCTTATTTTTCCAGAATAATTTAGTCAAGATTTAGCTCTATTTTTTCCTTCTTCAGCACTTCAATATCACTTATACTGGTGGAAGGGTACTGGCCCTTCTCATCCTTCTCCACACTTTTGACCATGTCCCATATGGTCAGAAGACCAACACTAACCCCGGTTATGGCTTCCATTTCCACCCCTGTCTTTCCGGTGCTCTTTACCTCCACGGTGACCTCGATGTAACCATGGTTCACTTTAAATTCCACTTCCACACCGCCGATGGGTATGGGGTGGCACAGGGGTATTAGCTGGGAAGTGGATTTAACTGCCTGGATGGCTGCTATCTGGGCAGTAGTGAGAACGTTCCCTTTTTTAATTTCTCCCTTTTCAATGAGGTTTATGGTTGCTTCCTGCAGGTTTATCTTTCCCCTGGCCAGGGCAGTCCTTTTAATGACGGGTTTATTTCCCACTTCCACCATATGCACCCCACTTGGGGTGAGGTGTGTGAATTCTTTTTCCTCCATATCCATGTCTCCTGTTACCAAATTTGATGAATTCAACCATCTTCCGGTCGTTCCGGTTAGATTCTAGATGTTCCATGTTTTTATCTAATTGATGGGCCCTGCTTATCTGAAATTTGTCCTACTATTATCCAAAAATATTTATCTAAAAATATGGTGAGTTAACTTTCTAGTTATAATGTTGGATAGAGCCGGTGATAAATAATAAGTTAGTAGGGTATCTCCAGAGTACTGTATTTCCGGGAATGTTCCTGGGCAGCCACACCCTTCTCCTGCCTCAAATTTTCATTCTGTAAAATCTCATCCAGAGCTCTGGCCAGTTCCAGTGGTTCGGCAGGTTTAACCATCGATCCCACCTTTTCATTCATTACTTCGCTGATTCCCCCGACACTGGTAGTCACCACTGGCAAGCCACTGGCCATGGCTTCCAGAATGGTGATGGGGAATCCCTCGGATATGCTGGGCAGGACAAAAACACTGGCCGAGGGCATGATATATTCCACATCACGCCGGGCACCGGTGAAGACCACGTCGCTGATTTTATCATCTTCGACCTTTTTTTCCAGTTCCGGGCGCAGGGGACCATCACCCACTATCAACAGCTCAGCATCAGTTTTCATTAACTTTTTGGCTTCCAGGAGATATTTCACTCCCTTCTGATATACCAGGTTACCCACAAAGAGTACGGTGGGCTTATCACTTCCCATTTTTATATCTGGGGGGAGTTCTGTTTTCTGGGGATTGAATTTTTCAGTATCAATGGCGTTGGGCGTTACATAAACCTTTTCAGGATTTATACCCATCTTCAGCACCTTATCTTTCAGGTCATTGTTAATTACCATTACATAATCTGCTTTTTTAAGAACTGACCGGATCAATCTCTGTAAAAGGGGGTTATTAGCCTGGATCATGAGATCTGAGCCGTGGGCAGTTACCGCAGTTTTCTTACCCATCCAAGATCCCAGGTACACTCCAATGAGACCCGGGGGAAGAAGGAAATGGGCGTGGATAAGATCAATTTGGTAATGACGTACCATGCTTCTCAGTTTGAAAAAAGCAGATACAAAGAAGAATAGGCCCCTTAATCCTTTGATATTGGGTGCAGGGGCAGTTTCCACCTTCACCGGGCCCCGATCCTTCACATCCTGGTGGGGGTAGGTTAACACGTAAACTTCATCCCCTCTTTTAACGAGTTCCTGTGATAGAAGATAAGTATGGGATGAAACACCTCCAATATGAGGGGGATATTGTCCTAATATGCACACACGCATGATTTCACCTTAATTTGAATCTATAACAGTAATCTATATTCTACTTTATCATTTTAATACATCTATATAGTTCTGGTAGAATTCCCACTGTAGTTAAAATCTTTTCTAAATATTCTACCCCTTTATCTTTAGAATAATATATCCAGGTTAAGTAACTTCCCAGACAATAAGAATATTTTCTGGGTGGGGAGAATTAGTGAGTTGAACCTTCTATAATGAAATTTAATACTTGGATGAATTAATAAATTCTTTAAGGGCTGAATAAAATTAATTAACGACTTTTTAGCTGGACATTATGATTATGGTTGAGTATGGTTCCATCCATTTTTAAAATAATCACTTCGGGCATAAGGTTGAACCTTTCCTGGCAACGCTCCTGAATGGCCCTGGCAATGGAGTTGAAGACCTTTTCCACCATTTCTTCCCTTTCCAGGATTTCCAGCATATCCTCTGTGGTATTGGAATTATACACTTCTTCCAGGACCTGTTTACTCCCACCCCTGAGGCCAGTATGGGTGGTTATGATCTCCCGGCGGCCATCTGCCAGACGGTGTTCAGTCTGAAAGATACCTCCGGCTATTTTTACCAGTTTACCAGCATGGCCCATTAAAATCAAACGGGTTAACCCACATTTACTGGCTTCTTTTAACATGAAACCCACCAGATTGCCCATCTGGATGATCTGGTCATCTTCCACATCCAGCAACTCCTGGGCCAGCTTTTCCCCAATGTTACCAGGCACAAATACCAGCTCCCGGTACCCCTCAGCCAGGGCCACATCCAGCTGACATTTTTTGGACTTCTGGAAACTGTCAGAATTCATGGAACGGGCCACACCTGTGGTTCCCAGTATGGAGATACCGTCCACAATACCCAGACGGGGATTCATGGTCCTTTTAGCAATATCCCTACCCTGAGGGGTGCTGATTAAGACCAGTGCACCTTTTCCTTTAGGGAGTGCTTTTTCCAGGTTTGATCGGATCATCTTCCGGGGTACTGGATTTATAGCCACTTCACCAATGGGTAGCTGCAGTCCCGGTTTGGTTATTTTACCCACCCCTTCTCCTCCCTGAATCAGGATGCCAGGTTTATCTTGGAGGATGACTTCAGCCTGCACTTCCAGGTTAATGGTTACATCCGGGTCGTGGTAGGGAAATTTCACCACACTAGCCGCCCCGGAGTGATCATCAATCTTCCGGGAACTTTTAACGAATATATCCAGGGATCCCAGTGGTGTTTCAATTGTTACTGATGAAGGTACCTTCCCTTCAATGGATAACAGTGCGGCCAGGGCGGCAGCAGTAGCTGCACTTCCAGTGGTTATGCCGTAATCTTCACTCTCAACAGGAAAAGAAACAGATGAGGGGGTTGTTTTATTCCCCCTGCTATTTTTAGAATTAGATTGAGAGATTTGGTCTTTTTGACCGGAATGATCTTCTTCCATGTTAATTAAAAATAATAGGTTTATTTTATTTTCCTTTTTCTTCTTCTATGGCCTTTGCCAGTTCTTCTTTACTGGGAGCACCGACAAAACGTACCACTCCATTTAGAGCAATGGCCGGGACAGCCATAAGACCATAATCAATTGCTTTTTCACGGTCTACCATTATGTCGATCTTTTCAATTTCCATTACGCCAGGCATGTCCTTTTCAACTTCGTTTACCACTTCAATAGCCATGGGACAGTAGGGGCAAGAGGGGGATGTGAATACTTCTACTTTGACAACCATATTTTTCACCTCATTATTTACTCTGTTAGACATTTTATATATTTTATTTAAGTTCTTTTTTTTGGAAATCTTTATTTTATAATTTGGTTATTTTCTATAAATTTTAGGTAAATTTTACCTTTTTTGGGGAAAATCACCAATATTGAACGTCTTACCTTAACTTTGTTCATCACCTCAGGGAGTAATCCACTGAGTTCTGCACTGAACCCTGATTAATTAGACTTCCAATCCCTTTACCTAAGGCATAGGCGAAGTTGGTGGAGTAACCTTTAAGGATATCAGCTAAAGATTCAGTAGGGGTAAGGGTAACCACGTTATAATCACCAGGTATACCTCCCAGTCGGGCGGCCATTTCAATGGCCTTTTCCCGGTCACCAGTTTCATCCACCAGTTTAAGATCCTTGGCTTGGGTTCCGGTGTAGATTTTACCCTCGGCAATACTACGCACGTACTCTACATCCAGGTTACGGTTTTCGGCCACCTGCTTGATGAAATATTCATAATCCTGATCCACCATTCCCTGTAACATTACAGTCTCTTCGGGAGTTAGATTACGGTAGGATGCACCCATATCCTTGTACTCTCCGGCTTTAATGGCGTACTGGTTCACTCCGATCTTCTGGTAAAGACCAGATAAATCAGTTAAACTGAGTATAACTCCAATACTGCCCACAATTGAGGAGGGGCTGGCCACAATTTTATCGGCAGGTGAAGCCACCAGGTATGCACCGGAAGCACCAATATCACTGATCCAGACCACCACTGGTTTACTGGAATTTTTCACAGCATTCATAATCTCTTCACTGGCCACTGGTGAACCACCGGGGCTGT